>DAOUFX010000250.1:0-16759 GCA_034429675.1 Anaerolineae bacterium
TTTTTGCACACGGGGTACCGTGTGCAAAAAATACCCCCCTTTAACCTGGCCGTCAAAGACGGCTACGGACTTTCGACTTTTTGACTTTTGACTTTTGACTATTTTCTGAGGGGGTTTCTCCTATGTCAAAAAAAACACTGGTTTCGGCAACGATTAACGGCGAAGCCGTCGAATTCCTCTGCGAGCCACAGCAGAGCTTGCTGGAATGTCTGCGGGACGTGCTGGGGCTGACCGGGACGAAAGAAGGCTGCAATGACGGCAACTGCGGCGCATGCAGCGTGCTGCTCGACGGGCGACTGGTCAACTCGTGCCTGGTGTTGGGCGTCGAAATCGCCGGGCGCGCGGTCACGACGGTGGAAGGCCTGGCCGACTGGCGCGGATTGCATCCCATCCAACAGGCGTTCCGCGAGGCGGACGGCTACCAGTGCGGCTACTGTACCCCCGGCATCCTGATCGCCGCCAAAGCGCTGCTGGATCGCGAGGCGCACCCATCCGAAGAACGCATCCGCACCTGGCTGGCGGGCAACCTCTGCCGCTGCACCGGCTATGACAAGATCGTGCGCGCCGTGCAGGCCGCCGCCGAACGTGTGGTTCGGGAGGGATAAGACGATGACAGAATCAACGACCGACTCTTTGCACGTGGTGGGCTCCCGCCCACAGCGCACAGATGGCGCCGACAAGATGACCGGGCGGGCGCGCTTTGGCGCAGACACGGCCATACCGGGCATGGTGTATGGCAAAATCCTGCGCAGCCCCCACGCCCACGCGCGTATCCTTTCCATTGACACGCAAAAAGCCGCAGCGCTCCCCGGCGTCTACGCCGTCATCACCGCCAAAGACTTGCCGGAGGCCGAGCCGGGCAACGACTGGGCCCAGATGGCGCGCGACAACACGCTGGCCTCCAACAAGGTGCTCTACGTCGGTCACCCCGTCGCAGCGGTAGCAGCACAGACGCAACATCTGGCCGAGCAAGCCCTGGAGCTCATCACGGTTGAGTATGAGGTGCTGCCCCCGGTGCTGGATGTGCTCGCAGCGCTCCGGGACGACGCTCCCCCGCTCCACGAATCCCTGCGCACCCGCACACTGGCCGGGACGCCCGCAAAATCCGGCAACCTCGGCGGCCATTTCCAAAATCTCGTCGGCGACCCGGTCCGGGGATTGGCCGAAGCCGACGTGGTGGTGGAACACGAATACCGCACGGCGATGGTGCACCAGGGCTACATCGAGCCGCACGCGACCACCGCCGAGTGGAGTGGGGGCGGCAAGGAGCTCGACGGCGCTACCCTGACGGTGCACTGCTCCACGCAGGGGGCGTTTGCCGTCCGTGACCACATCGCCGGAGTACTGCGTCTGCCTCTGTCCAAAATCCGCGTGATCCCCACCGAAGTGGGCGGCGCGTTCGGCGGCAAGAACCACAGCTTTTTGGACGTGCCGGCGGCGCTCTTGGCGCTCAAGGCCAGACGCCCCGTGAAAATTGTAATGACGCGCGCCGAGGTCTTTCAGGCGACCGGGCCCAGCGGCGGGACTGTGATCCGCATCAAGGCCGGCGCCCGGCGCGACGGCAGGCTCACGGCAGTGCAGGCCGAGCTATACTACGAAATCGGCGCCTATCCCACCTATCCGACGGCGGGAATGGCCGCGCAATCGTTCACCGGCCCCTACCGGTTCCCTAACGCGCAGGTAGACGGGTACGAGGTGATCGTCAACAAACCGCCGGTCGCCTCGTATCGCGCGCCCGGCGCTACACCGGCCAACTTTGCGATGGAATCGGTCATCAACGAGCTGGCCGAGAAACTGGGGCTAGATCCGTTGGACTTCCGGCTGCTCAACAGCGTCAGGGAGGGGGAGCGCCAGGTGGATGGCTCGCCGCACGGCAACATCGGCGCGGTGGAGGTGTTGCGGGCCGCCAAAGCGCATCCGCACTACACCGCGCCGCTGGAACACGCGCCGGCCAGAGGCGTTTATCGCGGGCGCGGAGTGGCGCACGCCTATTGGGGCAACTGGGGCGGGCGGTCGAGCTGCACGCTCAACGTCAACGGCGACGGCACGGTGGCGCTACTCACCAGTTCGGTGGACCTTTCGGGCACGCGGACGACCATCGCCATGCAGGCCGCCGAAGTCCTGGAAATTCCGCTGGAGCGGATTCACCCGGCGGTCGGCGACACCGGCGCGACCGGCTACGCCGACGTGAGCGCCGGCAGCCGCACCACCTTCGCCACCGGCAAGGCCGCGATCCGCGCGGCGCAGAGCGTCCTCGCCCAGATGCGCGAGCGCGCGGCGCTGCTCTGGAACGTGCCGGTTGAGACGGTTTCGTACGTGCAGGGCATTTTCTCGACCACGCAAACCCCGCCGGATGGACCGGGACGCATGACGTTTGGCGATCTGGCCGCGCAGTTGTCGAACACCGGCGGCGCCGTCACCGGCGTCGCCAACATGGATTCACAGGAGTGGGGCGCATCGTTCGCCACGCACATCGCCGATGTGGAAGTGGATGCCGAAACCGGCCGGGTGACGTTGTTGCGCTACACCGCCGTGCAGGACGTGGGCAAAGCCGTCCACCCGTCCTACGTCGAAGGCCAGTTGCAGGGCGGCGCCGTCCAGGGGATCGGCTGGGCGCTGTACGAAGGCTACGCTTACGACGACCGGGGGCGCATGCTCAATGCCAACCTCCTGGATTACAAAATCCCCACCGCCCTGGACGTGCCGATGATTGACACCGTCCTCGTCGAGGTGCCCTATCCCGGGCACCCGTTCGGCGTGCGCGGCGCCGGCGAGGCCGGCATCATCCCGCCGCCGGCGGCCATCGCCGATGCCATCTACCACGCCATCGGCGTGCGCCCGACCCGGCTGCCGATGACGCCGGCGTATTTGTTGAAGGAATTGGAGGTGTAGAGACGTTGCACTGCAACGTCTCTACAAACTATGGCGACGGTGTGGATTCCCGCTTTACTGCGCGACCTGACCGGCGGCCAGGCGCAGGTCGAGGTTGCGGGACAGACGGTGCAGCAACTGGTGATGGCGCTTGACGCCCGCTACCCCGGCATCCGCGCGCGTCTCTGTGAGGGGGATACCCTGCTGCCCGGGCTGGCGGTCAAAGTGGACGGGCGCGTGGGCCGGCTGCGGCTGCGCGAGCCGGTCGGCCCGCAGAGCGAGGTGCACTTCCTGCAAGCGATCGAAGGCGGCTAACGCCGGTCAAACCGGTAGAGCCCGGCTTCGGCGGCGGCGGCGACGGCGGCGTGATATTCGTCCGGCGTGAGGCGCCGGTCAAGCGGTACACCCTCGCGAATGGCGCATTCCCGCGCTTTGTAGGCCGGGTGATACTGCGCCATGATGTTGATGTAGGTGTCCGGCGAAATCTCCCGCGCCAGGAATTGCGCGATGGCGGCGGTGCCGGCCAAATCGCCGGGCAACACCAGATGCCGCACCAACAATCCCCGCCGCGCCAACCCGTTCTCGTCCAACTGCAAATCCCCGACCTGCCGGTGCATCTCGCGCACCGCGGCCTGGTTGACGGCGGGATAATCCCGCACCAGTGAGTATTTCTGCCCGGCGGCTACGTCGGCGTATTTCATGTCGGGCATGTAGATGTCCACCAGCCCGTCCATCAACATCAACGCCTGCGGCGCATCGTAGCCGCCGCTGTTGTAGACCACGGGAATGGTCAGCCCGGTCTGGAGCGCCAACACCAATCCCAGAATAATGTGTGGCACGACGTGGGTGGGCGAGACGAGATTCAGGTTATGACACCCCATCTCCTGCAACCCCAACATCACGGCGGCCAATTTCTCCGGGTCGGCGGGCGTGCCGGTCACTTCCTGGCTGATGTCGTAATTCTGGCAATACTGGCAGTGCAGATTGCACCCCGTGAAAAAGAGCGTCCCCGATCCCCGCCAGCCGCGCAGCACCGCCTCCTCGCCGTGATGGGGGCCGTAGTTGGCAATGTAAGCCACATCCCCGATCCCGCACGGCCCGGCGTGTCTGGTGCGATCAATCCCGCAGTGATTCCCGCACAGGTGGCAATCGTGCAATGCCGCCTCGGCTGCGGCGCAACGGTCGTCAAGCTGCTCACTTTTCAAGTTGGTCATTTTCGGCGCCCTCCGTAGAGACGTTGCACTGCAACGTCTCTACTACGACAATGTGTGAAGGCAATCCTCTTGCCACTTCGCCGGATTGCTATGGACATAGGCGCGGATGCGCTCCAAACTCTGCTGATCGCGTATGATGTGGTCGTGAAACCTGGTCTGCCACCCGAAATCTTCATACCGGTTCTGATGACACCATCTGGCAACAGCAGATTTGTAAGAACGGATAATGGCGGACACCGACCCCGACCTTGGCGAAATAGACGACATTATCGGCGTAGAGACGTTGCATTGCAACGTCTCTACATCTCCTTCGAGTACCAAAATAAGGTGAACATGATTTGGCATTACGACAAAAACATCCACTGTCGCCGGGGCATGATGTGGAATTTCGGCCAGATACTGATGGGCGATTTCCCCCGCGGGTGAGAGATGCATTTCGCAATTTATCACCCGTCCAAAACAGTGTTGTTTCCCCTGCGTGCAGATGGTGATGAAATACCAGCCCGCATTGCGATAATCCCAGCCCGTCAGCCGCGCGGATTCCACGCGGTATTTACCCTTGAATTTTGTCATATCAACCGCCCATCCTTTCGTAGAGACGTTGCAATGCAACGTCTCTACGACAATTATAACTCTCCGTATTTGAGTAGCAACTTGGGCCAGTATGTTACCGGATGCCTTCTACCTTGTCACTTACAGCATTTGTGAGAAGATAGCAAACATGAAGAAAGCCATCTCAATTCTCACCCTTCTCATCCTATTCGCCACCCTCGCCTGCAACGCGCCATCGCTGTTCGCACCCCCTACGCCCACGCCGACGCTCACCCCCACGGCGACCGCCACGCCGACGCCGCTGCCCACACGCACCCCCGCCCCAACGCCCACACCTCTGCCGCCCGACACCGGCTGGCAGAGCGCCGCGCCGGGCATGGCCGTGCGCAGTCTCGATGTGAAGGTCGGTGAGGCCACGGAGCGGGTGACGCTGGTGCGGGTTGACCCGGACGCGGCGGATTTCCGCGTGCTCTACGCGCCGGGCAAACCGCGCGCTGTCGGCGAGTGGGCGCAGCAGACCGGGGCGCGGCTGGTGATCAACGCGGGGTACTTCACCGAAGAATACCAGGCGACCGGGCTGCTGGTCAGCAACGGGGAACGGTATGGGGCGTCCTACGAAGACTTCGCCGGGATGTTTGCTGTGGATGCGTCAGGGGCCGCGAGCGTGCGCTGGCTGCGCGCACAGCCCTACGATCCCGCCGAACCGCTGCGCGAGGCAGTGCAATGCTTCCCCGTCGTGGTCAAGCCCGGCGGCGTGATGGGCTTCCCCGCCGACGCCGACGACGGGCGCCCCGCCCGCCGCACCGTCGTGGCGCAGGATCGCACGGGACGCATCCTGTGGCTGATCGCGCCGCGCGGCTACTTCAGTTTGCACGAGCTGGCCGTCTGGCTCACCGAATCCGATCTGGACGTGGATGTCGCGCTGAACCTCGACGGGGGGCCTTCGTCGGGATTGTGGCTGGACGCGGACCAGCCGATGAACAGTGTCACGCTTGATTCGCTGTCGCCGGTCCCGGCGGTCATTATCGCGCCGTGACCGCGAGGGTCGCCAGCAGCAGCGCATCACCCGCATCCGCGCCGTTCTGGCGGATCGGCAGCCGCGTCCCCGCGAAGTCGTACAGCCCCACCCAAAGCGTGTAGTCGCCCGGCGGCAGGTCCGGCGGCAAGTAGATCCCGTGCAAGTCGTCAATCCGTTCGCCCCCCGGACTCCAGGCGTCCGTCGGCAGGAAGCCGCTTCCCGGCTCGGAATCGTTCTGCGCCGCCAGCTGGCCCCCCGCGTTGAGCAGGTGGACGAAGACCTTGTACCGCTGCGAGACGGGCGCGTCCGCCCGCCACGCCAGGCGCAGCGGTATGATGCCGCCGGGCGCGAAGGTGCGCGCCGGGAGACCGAACCCGTCCAGTGTGATCGCGTCGCCCAAATGCGCGTCCACCCGCACGTCATCGTCCGCGTTCTGAACCGCCGTCCCGTACCGCGCAAAGCGCACGCTGCCTATCCACTCGTCGCCGGCCTTGTATGCCTGCCGCGCCAGCTCCGCTTCGATGAACCGCCCCGGATCGGATTCCTGATCGCCCCAGGAAACCACAAACAGCCGGCCCGGCGGCGTCACCCGCTCCGCTACCCAGGTGGCCGCCTCGTTGGCTTCGGGGTGGTAAGGCGCCGGATAGACCGGCAGCGGTCTGCGGTAATAGTAGGTGAACACTTCCCACTGGTTGGGCGCGTTCAAAATGATCGCGTCGCCCGGACGGCCCTCACCGGCGATGCGCGCCGCGATGCCGCGATAGTTGTCGCGGGCGTAGGCCGGGTCGCCGTAGAGGTGCCGGAGCGAGGCCACTTGCAGCGGCAGCGCTCCGAGCAGCGCCAACAGAACCACCGCCCCCGGAATCCGGGCAAGCCAGGCGCGCCGTGAGCCGGCAGAGCCGGATTGGCCACGCGGCGGGAACGCCAGGGGCAACGCCAACATCACGCTCAACGGCGCGAGGGAAGCCAGCAGAAATTTGAGGTACGCCGGGCGGTATATCCCCATCACAACAATGAGCGCCGGCGGCGTCAGCGCCATGCCCACGGCGGCCCATTTGGTGAAAGAACGATGGGGCCGCGCTAACAACGCGGTCAATCCCAAAATGGCAAAGAGCCCGGGAAGATACCCGCCTTGTCCGGCGGGCAGCGTGATCCCGGCCAACAGCGTGCGCGCCATCGCCGGCAGCGCCGCCGCCGTGTCCAGGTCGGGCGGGCGCCAATCGCTGGCGCCGAGCATCACCGGCGCCCACGGCAGAAACGCCAGCCCCGCCAGCGCGTGCGCCGTTCCCCACGCCAGCAACAACGGCCAGTTCCACGGGCGCCGCAACAGCCAGGCAAAACCGAACACCAGGTCCAGGCCCAGCAGCGCAAAGAGGTAGGCGTATTGCGTGTAAAGACCCGCCGTGATGACGGCGGCGAAGAGGAAAATGGAGGGGAAATAAGCGCGATAGGGCAGCAGGCCGGCTTTCGCGCGACCCGCGAAGCGCACACCCACCCACAGCGTCAACGCCGAGACCAGGCCCAACTGCGCGTACATCCGCGCTTCCTGGCCGTAGTAGACGGCGAGCGGGTGCACGGCCAACCAGAGCGCCGCGCCGACGGCCACAGCCTTCCCACCGGCGCGCCGGCCGATGGCGGCAGCCACCGCCGCCGACAACACGCCACACAGCGCCGAATACGCCCGCAGCGCGAACTCCGCTTCCCCGGTCAGGCTGCGCCAAAAGTGCAGGCTCAGGTAGTAGCCGGGCGGGTGAATATCCATCTTGGCCCCGGCGATGATCAGGGGAACGCTGCGCTCGACCAGGCGCGCCGTGTTGCCCTCGTCGTTCCAAAAGGATTGGGCGTTCAAAGCGTGGAAGCGCAGTCCGGTAGCCAGCCACAACGCCAAAATAACGCCCAACCACAAGAACCAGCGCCCGGTCCATACACAACTGCGACCGGACGATACCTTCGAATTTGATTCACCCATCCAAAACCACCGAGTCGGGCAGGGCCATGTCGGCCAGCGCCTCCCAGATTTTTTCTTCGGGAATCGCGCCGCGCCGTGGTATTGCCGGCGTCGCCGACACACAATCCACGATGGTCGAGTAGACGCCGTAAGGCGACCGCCCGCCGTCAAGAATCAACGAAACCTCGTCCCCAAACATATCCGACGCCTCCTGCGCGGTGATCGCGGGGGGATACCCGGCGGATGTCGCGCCGCTGACAAACAAATAGCCTCCCACCGCGCGCAACAGCGGCGTCAGAACCGGGAAATTAGGGACGCGCAGGGCAATCGGCATGCCCTTGAAAAGCTGGCTCAAAGCCGGCGACGGCGGCAAGATGAGGGTGAGCGCTCCGGGCCAGAACCGGCGCGCCAGGCGCAGCGCCGCCGGATTGGGGCGCGTCAGCGTGTGGATCAAACGGCTCTCGGCGAGCAACAACGGGAAAGCCGGTTCGGGGGGACGGTTGCGGATGGCGTAAAGCCGGATGATGGCATCGGAATATTGGGGAAGCGCGGCAATGCCATAAACCGTGTCGGTAGGAATGATGACCAGCTCTCCTGCCGCCAGCAACGCGCCGGCGCGGGCAATAGCGTCAGCGTTGCGGACGGAGAGAATCGGCGCGGTCAAACAAATTCGCCTTCCAGAACGAAGCGTTCCAGGAGCGCGGCGACTCCATCTTCGGCGACGGACGGCGCGACCCAGGTTGCCGCCTGCTTGAGTTTGGGGATGGCATTGCCCATCGCCACACCCACACCCGCCCACTGCACCATGGACAAATCGTTCTCCTGGTCGCCTGCCGCCAGAACGTCCGGTTGGGCGATCTCGTAATGATCCGCCAGCCAGGCCAGCGCATTGCCCTTGCTCACGCCCTGCGGAATGACCTCGATAAACATCGAATGCGACTGGATCACTTCGGCCTCTTCTGCAAAATGTTGGTTCAGCAGCCGGCCCATGGCCGGAATCTGATCCGGTTCGGCCACAAACAACACCTTGTCCACGACATGCGTGGTGACCACGTCATCCCACGCCACGCCCGCATCGGGCACGCCGAGCAACCCGGTGTAGAACGCATTCGAGTGCGACGAGTCACGGACGAACAACCGCCCGTCGGCGTAGATCACCGCCTGCCATCCCATCGCCTCACCCAGGTTCAGGGCCGCCTGCGCAACGGACGTTGGCAACGCGATGCGATGCAAAACCTCGCCCCCACGCGCCTGGATCCAGCCGCCCTGGCAACACAACAAAGGCGCCGTGATCCCCAAATCTTCGGCGAACTCCCGCGTCGCCGAAAACATCCGGCCCGTCGCCAGCGTCACAATCACGCCGCGCGCCTGCGTCTGCGCGAGGGCTTGCCGCACGCGAGGACTGATCCGCTGGTCGGCGTCCATCAACGTTCCATCCAAATCAAAAGCAACTAAACGAATCATTGTCAGCCGTCATGTAGAGATAGTTTAGGTATCTTCTCAAAATCTGGGGGATGGGGGCAGCCCGCCCCCAAGCCCCCATTTCTCCCCTCTTTATTGAGATGATACTGGTTTATATTTGATGCTTTGCGCCCGCCCGTCACTGGCGCAACAAAATTGTCAGGACTGCAGTCCACAGGCCGCTCTGCACGACCAGCAGACCGATCCACAGCAGATAACAGGCGACGCGCTCGCGGTGGTAGAGCAGAAACCCAAAGGTGGTGTTGAGCAGAAAAAAGATCGCACCCACCAGCGGCAGATAGAAAATGCGCGGCGCCCCCGCCGTCAACAGCGGAGCGCCCTCCGAAGTAAACCGCAACACGAGGGTGTCGGGCAGATGGGGGTAGCTCAGACACAACAATCCCACCAGCAACACCAGCAAAATCGCGCTGCCGGACAGGGTCAACAAGCCGATCCGGTCACGCCAGATTTCCCAGTCCAGAAACGACGGGTGGGCCGAACGCTCTTCGACTTCCTGCGTCGGGCCCATTTCCAGACGTTCCTTGAACGCCTGAAGGAACTCCTCCATGTCGTCGGGCGAAACCGCGTACGCCATGCCGGTGGTGCGAATGATGGCCATCTTTTCGCGAGGTTGCGTAGCGTAGAAAAGCACCATGCCCACATCGTCGGCCACGCCCGTCCCCACGAAATGCCCCGGCCAACGCAGTCCCGGTCGCATACGCAGCCCCTTCAATTCTGCGCCGGAAAAAACCGCCTGCACCGAAGCCATCGGAATCTGATAATCAATGCTGCCCCAGTGAATCACCACCGCGTTGCGATCCATCTCGTAGGAAGCGTTGGTCAGCCCCCAAAGCTGGTACACCACCCAAATGCCAAGCGCCAACGAGGCAATGGCGCCCAGGCTTTTGAGGAAAGTCCAGATGGAAATCGGTTCGATGGCGGCCCAAACCACCAGGGCGATGGAGGCGCCTATCAAAAAGACCACAATGGCCAGGCCAATGGCCCAGCCGCGCCGGACGTTGACTTCCCAAAGATTGCGCATGCTACATCTCTTGGCGGGATTCTAGCGCGCGCGTCAACGTCACTGCGTCGGCGTATTCCAAATCCCCACCCATCGGCAGGCCTCGTCCCAGCCGCGTAACCCTGACGTTGAGCGGCTTGAGGCGTTGCAGCAAATAAGCCGCCGTGTAATCCCCTTCGCTGGTGGGGTTGGTCGCCAGAATAACCTCGCGAATAGCCCCCTGGCGCACCCGCGTCTCCAGCTCAGAAATGCGCAAGTCCTCGGCGAAAATGCCCTCCAGCGGCGAGAGCGCGCCGTGCAACACGTGGTACACCCCGCGATACTGGTCGGTGCGCTCCAGAGCCAACATATCCAGCGGCTCTTCCACCACGCACACCAGGTCGGCCCGGCGTTCGGGGTTGGCACAAATCGGGCAGGGGTCTTCCTCGGTGACGTTGTGGCACACCGAGCAGAAGCGGGTGCGCTCGATCAAGCCCTTCAAAGCATCAGCGATGCGCAGGGCCAGCTCCGACTTTCCCCGCAGGAGGTAAAACGCCAGGCGCGAGGCCGTCTTGGGGCCGACGCCCGGCAATTCCGAGAACGTCTCGATGAGGGTTGTAACGGAAGGCGGTACAGCGGCAGTGCTCATAGGTTACATTAACCCTGGAACGTTCATTCCCCCGGTAAGCGCGGACATACGCCCTTCCATCAGCGCTTGCGCCTTCTGGATGGCCTCGTTGACGGCGGCCAGGATCAAGTCCTGCAACATCTCCACATCGTCCGGGTCCACCACTTCCGGCTTGATCTTAATGCTCTGCACCTCAAGTCCGCCGGTGATGGTCACCTCGACCACCCCGCCGCCGGACGACACCGTCAACGCTTCCTGCGCGGTCTCGCCCTGAATGCGGGCCATTTCTTCCTGCATCCGCTGCACCTGTTGCATCAGGTTATTGGGATTCATTTTTCCCCCGCCGCCAGCGCCGCGCGTGGCTTTGGGTTGGTATCGGCTGCTTTTCATACAAACTCCTCCAGCAATGGTCTAAAGTCGAAAGTCTGAGTTTCAAGTTAAAAGTTTCAAGTTGGGAGGCGAATTGGTGGTTTGTGAAATAGATCACGTTTCACGTTTCGCAATCTCCCCATATTCCCGTCTACTGTCTACCGTCTACCTCTCCTACTCGTCCACCCTCGGCACGGCGCCCAGCTCTTCGCGGGCGCGCCGCACCAGTTCGTCTTCCGTTTCCGGCGGGGGCTCTTCGGGGGGCGGCGGCGTCACCGGCGGCGGGGCGTTGACGTGCTGCACGGGGGTAGCTCGCTGCGGGTTTGCGCGCCGCGTGTCTGCGAGCGGCTGCGATTTGGGCTCCGTCCGCGTCTCCGCGATCGGCGGCGCTTCTGTCCGCGGCTTCGACGCGGTTTGCGGTGAAACCGCCGCAGTCACGGGAGGCGCTGCCGCGCCCGCCTGCCATTCGCTTTCCAGCGCGCAGCGCACGAGAATGCGCTGCCCGTACAACCGGGTCAGCTCGTCTTCCAGCTTGCGATGGTTGACGTCCTGGTTGGCTTTGTCCCGGTGAAAAGCGTGCTGGAAGGCCAACACTAACCGCCCCTGATCGTCTACGCCCGCAATCTGAGCGCCGCGCAGCAATGCGCCCAGGCTGACCGGCTGGATCTGGCCCACCACTTGCCGCCAGCGTTCGCGGATCGTCTCGATGGCGGGCGGCGGGACCGCGGCGCCTGAGTCGGCAGCGGTGGGGGCTTGGGCACGCTCGTCCGCGGCTTCGTCCGCCGATTTGACGCGGCGACGCGGGGAACGTCCGGCAGACGGCTCGCTTTGCCCTGCGTAACGCGGCGCGGATGGAGGCGCAACGGTTGCAGGCGCCGTCGGTTCCGGCGAAGGAGCTTTCACAGGTGATGCGGAAGGCGCCGGGGACGCCATCGCCCGCGGCGTCGCCGCTTCCGGCGCCGGCTGCAAGGTGGCCTGCACGAACGCCAGTTCCAGCGGTAACTGTGGTTGCCATCCGGCGCGGCTGCCGGACGCCACCTGGCTGAAGAGCCGGACGGCTTCGACCAGGCGTTCGGGCTGCGCCTGGCGGGCCAACGCCTCAAGACGCGGACGCTCTTCGGTGGTGGGATCGGCCCAGGTTTCCCCGGCGCCCAGGCGCATCAACAACAGACCGCGCAAGAAATCGGACGTCTGGCGCGCCAACTGGCGCGGATCCGCGCCGGCGTCCACCGCCTGATTGATCACCTGAATGCCCTGGCTGAGGTTGCCCTCGGCCCACGCCTGCAACAGCGTCTGCACCACCTCGCGGCGTTCCGCGCCGAGCATCAGCCGCACGTAGTCCGCCGTGACGTCGCCGCCGGCGGCCATCTGATCGAAGAGACTGAGCGCGTCGCGCATACTGCCCGTCGCCGCGCGCGCCAGCAAATCGAGCGCTTCCGGTTCGGCGGCGATGCCCTCGGCGTCGGCGATCATCTGCAACTGCTGCACCAGCTGCGCCAGGGGGATGCGCCGGAATTCAAAGCGCTGGCAGCGCGAGAGGATGGTTTCGGGAATTTTGTGGACTTCGGTGGTCGCCAGCACGAAGATAACGTGTGCTGGGGGCTCTTCCAAAGTTTTCAGCAAAGCATTGAAAGCCGCCGTGGATAACATGTGAACTTCGTCCACGACGTACACCTTGTAGCGGGCCTGTGTGGGGCGGAAACCGACTTTCTCCAGTAAATCACGGATGTTGTCCACGCCGGTGTTAGAAGCCGCGTCAATCTCGACCAGATCCATCAAGCGCCCGGCGGTGATGGCCTGGCAGATTTCGCATTGATCGCACGGGCGCTGCTCCAGCGGAGCGAGGCAGTTGACGGCTTTGGCGATCAGGCGCGCGGTCGTCGTCTTACCCGTGCCGCGCGGCCCGGCGAGCAAATAGGCGTGATGGATATGTTCGGTCTGTAACGCATTGCGCAACGTGCGCACCACGTGCTCTTGTCCCACAACCGACGCGAATGTCTGTGGTCGCCACCTGCGATAGAGGGCTTGCGCCATCCATGCCTCCTGATTCAAAGTAGCGCCGTTGTTCCAGCGGGATGACAGCGCGGATAGTAGTCTATCACGGATAGAAAATGAGGCAAGCTAATCGGCCATCAAAAAACCGGGAGCCACGATAGCAGCTCCCGGTTTCTCATCAAACCGTCTCTCAGACAGCAAAACCGGGGGCTGTCCCAGCGCCCCCGGTTTATCAGAAGGAGGAGAATCATTTTGTTACGGCCCCCGACTCCGTATACGCTTATAATGTACCATTTTTTAACCTTTCTTACTTGACGCAAACCTGACGATTCCCTTACGATCCGCTCACGAATCTGACGCTGCGCGCTTACGCAGTTGCCCGCAGCCGGCCTGGATGTCCAGACCACGCCGCAGGCGCAGCGAATAGGAAACGTGACGCCGGTCGAGCGTCTGAACGAAGGCCTCGATCCGCTCCGGGGACGACGGAACGCCCGCATATCCGTCCGTCGGATTCATAGGAATCAGGTTAACGTGCGCTAACCTTCCGGCAAGCCGGTTCGCCAGGGCCTCGGCCTGTTCGGGGGTGTCGTTGACGTCGTTGATCAGCGTCCACTCAAACGTCACCTGGCGGCGGGTCTTTTCCAGATATTCGTCAATCGCCTTGAACAACTCGTTCAGCCCGTAGCGGCGATTGATCGGCATCAACTCGCTGCGCACGTCGTCGGTGGCCGCGTGCAGCGAGACGGCCAGGTTGACCTGCACCTTCTCGTCGGCGAATTGCCGGATTCCCGGCACGATGCCGGCCGTGCTCAGGGTGATGCGGCGCTGGCCCAGGTTGAAGCCCTTGGGGTGAATCAGGCAGCGGATGGCCGCCAGGGTGTTCGCGTAATTCAGAAACGGTTCGCCCATGCCCATCAACACCACGTGCGTGATCCGCTGATCCTGCGCCTTGAGCGCGCGCGCGAAATGGAGCACCTGCGCGACGATCTCACCGCTGCTCAAGTTGCGCTGTAGCCCCATCTGGCCGGTCGCGCAGAACTGGCAACCGACGGCGCATCCCACCTGGGTCGAGACGCAAACCGTGCGCCGCTCAATGTAGCGCATCAACACGACCTCAACCTGCTCGCCGTCGGCAAGCCCCAACAGGTCTTTGCGAGTCTCACCGTCCAACGCTTCCTGCGACGCCAGAATCGGCGGCGCCGCCAACCGGGTTTCAGCGGCCAGACGCTCCCGCAACGGCTTCGACAAGGACGTCATCTGCTCCACTGCGTCGGCCAGGCGACGATAGAGCCACTCCCAAATCTGTACCGCCCGGTAGCGGGGTTCGCCCCAGGCGGCCAACAAAGTCTCCAGCTGCTGCAAATCCAGATCGTATAAATTCGGTAATGACGACATTTTCACCTCACAAAACTGACTTTAACGCCGCCCGCGCCAGGCAGTGACCAGGGCGGACAGATCAGCGAACACCCCATCCGGGCGAATCGGCGTCGCCTTCAAGTCGGCGGGTTGCACCACCCCGCTGAAAACCAACGCCGTCGGCATTCCCAGCTGCAGGCCGCCGAGGATATCCGTATCCAGGCGGTCGCCGATGACCAGAGCCGCTTCCGCGCCGATTCCCATACGGGCCAACGCCTGTTGGTACAAAATAGGAAACGGCTTGCCCACCACGACCGGCGTGACGCCGGTGGCCGTTTCCAACGCGGCCAATTGCGCGCCGTTTCCGGGGACCAGCCCGTTCTCCAGAGGGAACGTGCGGTCGGGGTTGGTGCCGACAAACCTGGCGCCCTGCAAAATCAGGCGGGCGGCGGTCGCCAGTCGCTTCCAGGTCAGGTTTTGATCCCACCCGACGACGACGTAATCCGCAGGCGCATCCTCCACCACCGCAAAGCCGTGAGACCACAAGGCTTCGAGGACCCCGGCGCCGCCCAGCGCATAGACGCGGGCGCCGTACTCGGCGCACCCGGCCAGATAGTCGCCGGTCGCCATCGCCGAAGTCAGGATATGGTCGGGCGTCGTCTGCACGCCCATGCCGGCAAGCTTTTCGACGTACATCGCCGGCGTCCGGCTGGAATTGTTGGTCGCCAGCACGTAGCCCAGCTCCAATTCCGCAATCAGATCAAAGAATTCGCGCAACCCCGGCAGCGGCTGCTTATCGCGCCAGAGCACGCCATCCATGTCACAAATGATGCCGCGCACGCGGTCAAACACCGGCGTCTGAGCGCCGCGCTGCGCATGCTCACGCAACCGGAGGAATTGGTCGGCGGTATCGCCGTCGCTCAAAACGGCAGCGTCGCCAACATGGACAACGGCCAGCCGGTCGGGGTAACGTTCAAACAAAGCGCGTCCGCCCATCTCCCCGGTCAGCGTCGCCAGTTCGGGGAAAAACTCGCGGTCAAACAGCGCCGGCGTGCCGCGTTGTCCTTCCCCGGACGCCGTCACGACAATACCGGCAGATGTCGTCTGCCAGCTATGAACCAATTCGCGCAAAATTTGTGGCGTAATCAAGGGCTGATCTACCGGCATAAAGAGCGCAGCCCCCACATCCGAGGGAAGCGCGCTCAACCCCACATTGAGGCTGGCACTCATTCCTTCGTGCCAGCGATAGTTGTGGACGATCTGCACCGGACGATCCCGCAACACCGGCTCGATCCGGTCGGCGTGCGCGCCCAACACCACCACCACGGGCGCCAATCCGGCGCACCAGGCCGTATCGGCGGCGTGGACGATCAAGGGGCGGCCATCCCAATCCAGGCATTGCTTGGGCTCTCCCAGGCGGGTCGAGGCTCCAGCGGCCAAAATGATAGCGGCGACTTTTTCTCGGGTCATAGTGCCGTTGCTATAACCGCTGCCGGGTCATCCCGCCATCCACCATGATGACCTGGCCGGTGGAGTAAGGAAAATCGCCGCGCGCCAGCGCCGCCACGGCCTTGCCAATGTCTTCGGGATAGCCCCAACGCTTTTGAATCGTCAGACCCACGGCAATCAACTTATCGTATTTCTCCTGGACGACCTCGGTCATTGGGGTATGAATGATGCCGGGGCGAATTTCATAGACGGGGATATTGAATTCCCCCAGCCGCGCCGCCCAGAGTTGCGTTGCCATACTGACCCCGGACTTGGAAAGGCAATACTCGCCACGGCTGGTGGAGGCCACCGTCGCCGAGGTGGACGAAATGTTGATAATACACCCGGCAAAGTCGGGGGACGCCTGCTGCAGCTCGATCATCCAGTTAGCCACCGCCTGCGTGAGGAAGTAGGGGCCTTTGAGGTTGACGTCCATGACCCAATCGTAGCTTTCTTCGCTGGCTTTGAGAATGTCGGCGCGCACCCTGGGGGCGACCCCGGCATTGTTCACCAGAATATTCAGCTGCCCGAAACGCGCTTTGATGTCGTCCAAGACCTGTGCGCGGGCGCCGGCATCGGTCACGTCGGCGCGGCAGTAGAGCACATCCGCACCCTGAGCGCGCAGCTCATTGAGCGCCTCAAGCACCGCGTCATCAGAATGCACATCCATGATGGCCAAATCGCATCCTTCGGCGGCCAAAGCCAATGCAATGCCCAATCCGATGCCGCGTCCTGCGCCGGTTACGAGAGCTACTTTTTTTGTCATTGATCCCTCCTCTGAAAATAGCGTTTAGCCGTTAGCTTTTAGCCGTTAGCCGGATAAAAAGGGGGTGTTTTTTCGAGCCGGTACCCCGGCTCG
>DAOUFX010000251.1:0-11773 GCA_034429675.1 Anaerolineae bacterium
ACACGGGGTACCGTGTGCGAAAAACACCTTCTTTTTAATCTCTGCCATCGCCTCGTGATTTTCATCCAACCACTGGTGAACCGCCGGTTAATGATGAATTCCTCGAAAAGTAGCGGACACCCCTACTGTTCTTTCCAATACAAACCAAAACGAACGACATAATACGTGTGCAGTATGCCGCCGTCGTAGTCGCGCAGCATGCATTCACTCTGACTGTGGCACTGGTAGCGCGTCTCGAAACTCAGTTCCGCGGTCGTCGCCCAACCCAGGCTATCACGGAAAGGCGCCTCCTCCCCCGCTGTATCCGTCGCATAGTTCCAGAGCAAAGCAAAGTCGTTCCGAGGCGCATAGAGTCCGGGAGGCGGGGAGTCATTGGCGGGCAACGCGCCGTCCGGCGCCGGCGGGGGAGCCGCAAATTGAAAGGCCGTCGCAGTTGGCCGGTTGCCATCCAGAAACACCCAAAAAGTTTGGGCGGGGACGCCCGGCGTTTCGAGCCACAACAATTTCCCATGTTCAAAGTATTGGATGACGGCGGGAGAGGATGCAGGCGCATCCAAAGGACAAACATCACAGTCACCCGCGAACCATTCCGGCGCACAAGGCATCGCGTAGGTGAGCCCCTGTGTATCGAGCGGCGGAGCGTCGCCGGCGCCGTCCCCACGCGCAACCAGTTGAAATTGAGCACGCCTCGGCGCTCCCGGTTGAGAGACAATGGTCACAGCGCCTTCCACCGGCAAATCGCGCCGGTACTGACCGCCCAGGCCGCCTCTGGTGTAGGTCCAAATTTCGACGCTCTCTCCCTCGGCCTTCCAGGCCAGTTCGACTGCCGGACGACCGTCGCGATCGGTGGCGTGGAGCGTGTATGTAAGAATACGCGGGCCGTCGCCGCCGGGAGTTGGCATGGGAACGGCCAGGAACACCGTGGGAATGGGCGTCGGCGACGCGGGAGTCACAGGGACAGCCGACGGCAAGGCGGTAGGCGCGGGCATGGCGACCACCGCGCAACCAGCCAACAACAAACCAACGAGCAAATCCAGAAATCGAAACGAGTTTTTCATCGCCGTCCACAACAGTGTCTGTATTTCTTCCCGCTGCCACAGGGGCACGGATTACTTCCCCTGTCCCCGCATAACCAATGGAAGATAAACCGGGCGAGCGACCATCCCGGAAATGACAAAGGTAAAGGGATCCTCATCCGCGTCATCGTTCGCGATGCGGACTGTATCCGTAAAGATCCCGGTGGACGCCGGATTAAAAGCGATCTCAAAGGAAGCGACACTGTGACTGATCACGATGCTGGAAGGCTGCACCGTCGCGGTGAAGTGCGTTCCCACGTCCAGGGTGACGGCAGGCGCACCGGTCAAGGTGAGATCGCCGGCCCCGGTGTTGTAGATCGTAAAGGTATGAACCGCCGTATCGCCTGCGCCCTCGCTGATAAACAAGGTGCCGTCGGCGGTAGAGGGAGTCGTGTCCCCAGCGGTAATACGCTGACCGTTGCCCTGCACAGAAATCTCAGGCGCAACGTCAAGAGAAGCATACAGTTCCCGCACCCAGTATACATCCTGATCGGCCATATAGATTACCCAACCGGCGTCGGTGCTGACCGGGAAATTCCAGGTATCTACACGGCCGCCGACGGGCAGCGCGCCGTTAATCTTGACGGAGGCGCCCCCATCAATGGGCACGCTGTAGAGATCAAGCACATCGTCCGCGGCATGATAAACCTCGTAAAGCACCCGGCTGCTGTCAGCGTTGATCTCGAAACGATCCAAGCCGTCGCCGGCGGGCAGCGCGCCGTTAATCTTGACGGGTGCTCCCCCGGCGATGGGCGCGCTGTAGAGCTCAGACACATCGTTCATAGCCTGATAAGTGCGGTAAACCACCCAACTGCTGTCCGCACTGATCTGGAAATCATACGCAACGTCGCTGTCGGCAACCGGCGTACCGCTAATCCTGGTGGGCGCGCCTCCCGCGATGGGCGCACTGTAGAGGTCTACCGTATCGCCTGACTGAGCAACGCGGTAGATCACCCGGCTGCCGTCGGGGCTGATCTCAAAACCCAATGCCTCTTCGCCGGCAACCAACATACCATCGAATTTAACCGGCGCGGCGCCGCCGTCAATGGGGATGCTGTACAGTTCACAGACTCCGTCCTTGTCCTCGTCGGAACGGTAGACCACCCGGCTGCTGTTGGCGCCGGTTAGGAAAATATTGTACAGACCCAGGCGGCCGCAAGCACTCAGCGCGCCCTTGAGCATAACCGGCGC
This sequence comes from Anaerolineae bacterium, assembly GCA_034429675.1. Taxonomy (GTDB): domain Bacteria; phylum Chloroflexota; class Anaerolineae; order B4-G1; family SLSP01; genus JAKQHY01. The sequence continues at coordinate 2,268 of DAOUFX010000251.1, forward strand.
GCCGCCGCCGATGGGCGCGCTGTAGAGTTCCCAGACCTCGTCCGCGTTCAGGTCGGCAACGTAAACCACCCGGCTGTTATCCGCGCCGATCTGAAATTCAACGGCGCTCACGGTACCGCCAGCGGCCAACGCGCCATTGAGTTTGACCGGCGCGGCGCTGCCGTCAATGGGGGCGCTGCAGAGTTCATAGATTTCATACCCCTCCAGGTCAACAATGTAGACCACCCGGCTGCCGTCCGCACTGATCTCGAAACGATCCACACTGCTGTAGTCGTCCAACACGCCGCTGAGCTTGACCGGCGCGGCGCTGCCGTCAATGGGCACGCTGTAGAGTTCATAGACTCCATCCGTGTCCTGGTCGGCCAGGTAGACCACCCGATTGCCGTCGGCGCTGATCTGAAAACCGGAGTAAAACCGCACGTCGCAGTCAGCGCACAACGCAGCATTGAGCTTGACCGGCGCACCGCCGCCGATGGGCACGCTGTAGAGTTCCCACACAGCGTTCGAGTCTTGATCGGCAATGTAGACCACCCGGCGGCTATCTGCGCTGATCTCGAACTCCTCCCAACTCACATAGCTATTGTGGGGGAGCGGAGGGTTGAGCTTGACCGGCGCGGCGCTACCGTCCACAGGGGCGCTGTAGAGTTCATAGACTCCATACGTGTCCTGATCGGCATAGTAGACCACCCAGGCGCCGTCGGGACTGACCTCGAAATACTCGACATCACCACCGATGGAAAACGTACCGTTGAGCTTGAGCGGCGCAGCGCTGCCGTCCAATGGCACGCTGTAGAGTTCGTCCGCCCAATCCACGTCCTGGTTGGCGATGTAGACCACCCGGCTGCTGTCGCCGGCAATATCAAAACTGTCTACATTGCATCCGCTGACCAACGCCGTGTTGAGCCTGACCGGCGCGGCGCTGCCGTCCAATGGCGCGCTGTAGATCTCGGCGACATCTTCCGTGTTCTGGTCAGCGCGGTAAACCAGCCGGCTACCATCCGCACTGATCTGGAAATACCACACCCTGCCGCCGGCCAACGCGCCATTAAGTTTGACCGGTACGGCGCTGCCATCCATGGGGGCGCTGTAGAGTTCGAGGACCTCATCCGTGTCCTGATCGGCGCGGTAGACTACCCGGCTGTTGTCCGCACTGATCTCGAAGTCCGCCACATCGCCGCCGGCGACCAACGCGCCATTGAGTTCGACCGGGACAGCGTTGCCGTCAATGGGCACACTATAGAGTTCAAAAACCCCATTCGTGTCCCGGTCGGCGCGGTAGACCACCCGGCTGCTGTCGGCGCTGATCTGGAAATCATACCCAACGTCGCCGTCGGCAACCAGCGTACCGCTAATCCTGGTGGGCGCGCCCCCCGCGATGGGCACGCTGTAGAGTTCCCACACATTGTCCGCGTCCTGGTTGGCGTGGTAGACCACCCGGCTGCTGTCGGCGCTGATCTGGAAACTGTAGTAAGGCAGCAAGCTGCCGTATTCGTCCAACGCGCCGTTGAGTTTGACCGGCGCAACGCTGCCGTCCGTCGGCACGCTGTAGAGTTCACAGACCTCATCCGTATCCTGATCGGCAATGTAGACCACCCGACTGCCGTCGGCGCTGATATCGAAAAACTGCACAGCGCCACCGGCGACCAGCGGGCCACTGAGCCGGGTGGGCGGTCCTCCCGCGAGAGGCACACTGTAAAGTTCGGCCACCCCGCTTGTGTTCGGATCAGAAAAATAGACCACCCGGCTGCTGTCGGGGCTGATCAGGATATAATACGGCGCAAGAGGCTCGAAAGATAGCCCGTCGCCAAGACGGAACGGCGCGGCGCTGCCGTCTATCGGTACGCTGTAGAGTTCCCACCCATCGCTCGCGTCTTGATCGGAAATGTAGACCACCCGGTTGCTGTCGGCGCTGATGTAATACTCAAACACATAGGATTCAGAGAACTCACCGCTGATTTTGACCGGCGCGGCGCTGCCGTCAATGGGGACGCTGTAGAGTGCGTCCTCGTCAAGGTTATTACGATAGGCAACATAGACGACCCGGCGGCTGTCGGCGCTGATCGCAAAGCTATCTATTCTGCCGCCGGGAGCCGGCGTGTTGTTAAGCCGGATGGGCGTACCTCCGGCAACGGGCACACTGTAAAGTTCGAGGACTCCGGCTGTGTTATGGTCGGCCAGGTAAACCACCCGGCTGCTGTCGGGGCTGATCTCCATACTCGTTACGGTGCCCCCCAACGCCTGGATATCGCTCAACTTGACATTGATCACCTGAGCCAACCCCGACAGCAAGGGTTCCCCCCCGAGGCTCGCCACAACCAGAGACAAGACAAGGCTCAATCTGAAACCAGCTTGAAAAAGGACGCTTGCGTGCATGGGCATCTCCTTAAGGTCTGTAAAACTATTCTACGAAAATAGCGTTTAGCCGTTAGCCTGCTTAGGCTCGTAGTGGGCGCTTCAGCGCCTTGTTGCTCACGGCGATCAATCGCCTACTACCAACAGGTCCGGCGCCGCTACAACGTCGTGACGTTGCAGCGGCGCCGTAGAATTCGTCCTCGTTGTCCACCCATTCCAGACTGAGGTGAGCGAACGCCGCTTGGCCAGCTCCTCGAAGATCTGCCGCAGCAACTCCTCGCGGTCGAAGAAGTGCGCCGGGTCGGTGATGCGCCCCTGGATGCCGAAGGGATTGCCGGACGGGGCAGCGTCGCGCTCCGGCGGGGTTTCGCTCGGCGGCGGGGCCGGATCGGCGGCGGCGATTTCGTCGGCCAACGCTGCCAGATCGGTGCGCAGGGCGTCGCCAGCGGGAATGTTCTCGGACAGCACACGCAAGCAGATGACGAGGGCATTATCGCCATTATCGGCGGTCTGCTCACAGAGGGTGGAGATCAGAGCATTGACGCGGGTCTCGCGGTCGGGAATGTCTTCGCGGACGCAGTTGCGCCAGGGGGCCAGGCGCGCGTCTACGAAGAGGTCGCGCAAGGCGCGGTCGCTGGCCAGTGCATTGCAGCGCGCGAGGGTGTCGCGCAAACGGTTGAGCAAGTCGGGTGGGATAACGGGCATTGGTTCACCCCTGAAGATAATTGGAAATATCTCCGGCACCCTATCGGATGTTTCCTTACTTTTTGATTTGAGCAAGCTCTGCCGCAAACCGATAATCCTCAATCATTTGAAAAGTGCGATCAATTCCCAGAACACAGTGTCAACCAGAGTCCCCGGAGATTCGTAGTCCTGCCATGTCGTCGGGTTTTTCACATTGGAGATGTAGAGCCGGTCTAGCCTATTGACCTGATCATTGCGAACCGGAACTCGATCTGTTTTTCCCCAAAGCTCAAGTTCCCATTCACCGCCACCGCCGGCGCCTCCTGGGTGAAAGGTCATAGTGCCGCCGATCAATTTGATAAAGTTACGCAGTCGAAGCAAGCCTGCTTTCAACAAGTCTGTCACACGCATCTGCTGATCGCGATGCTCTTTTTCCGGTGAGGATGGCTGGGTTAGCGCACGCTGTAGATTGTCATAGTTGTTCAGGAATGCTTTTACGTCTTTTCGCCCCTTCCCGGGAACCCAACGTTCGAGATGTGTACCGTCTTCGCTCTGATAAAAAGCAAGGGGCCACGTTCCACTGCCGCTGACTTCCAATCCCATTTCAGCGCTCATAAATGATCAATGAATCAACCTCCGGGTCAAGAAAGAACCGGTAAGCGGTAGTGGTGTCGCTGTCCGGGTTGTAGCGTGTGTGAATGAGGCTGGCTTCGTCAAACCAGGACAGTTGGCGCGGGCCGGGGTAAGAGCTTTGGGTGATTTCGTTGACCGGAAGGGGCTGGCCGGCGGCGGCCTCGACCACGATCAGCATCGAGAGCGTGTTGGTGCACCCGAAAAAAGCGAAGTGCGCGCTATCCGGCGACCAGACAATCGGCGACCAAAAGCAGGGCGCAACAGTCTGGCCGTATGTAGCGGCCCAATAGTTGACGGGGTCTATGCTTTTCCCCTGCCCTACGCCGCGATCAATAATCTCCACGGTGCGCTTCCCACCCTCTTCACGGATGTAGGCGACTTGATCGCCGGATGGCGAAAGCGCCGCGCTGAGAACCTCGAACTTGCCCCGGGTGAGTTCCTGAATATTCCGGGTGTTAGTCGTGGTTGTGGCGACTTTGATTTCGGTGTAAGCATCGTCTGTTCCAAACAAGAGCAGGATTCTCTGGCCTTGAATATCGGCGACCAGAATGTCGCCGCTTTGCGACTCGCTGTCGTTTACGCCGGCAGTTGCGGGCGATGTCGGTGCGATTCTTGGAATGCCGGCAAGCGGCATCCGCAGTACGCCGAGGGTAATGAGAACACTGCTTACACTAACCAACACGAAGACTAGATAAGGACTTCCCCAACGGCGTTTGCTTTTTCTGTATTCGTCAGGATTGAGACTTGAATGTGTTGTACTCATGTTTCATGGGAACTTAATGGTTCTTCGGTAACTGGCTTTGATAATATAGAATAGCATCATCGTTTTTATATATTGCCAATAACTTTTCATATCCTCGCACTGCACGCAAATAGTCTCCTCGCCTGTGAGCTGCAAAGGTTTCCAGAAGCAAGTCCATAACTCCCCTAGGAGGATTCGGATGATTTTTTAAAAACCGTTCTATTACCAAGTCTGGGAATTGTTGAGAGCCTGTGTTGAGTCCAGGCCATATGTCATGGCCTGAAAACACCAGAAAAGCAATATACAACCAGGACTGCATTAACTTGGATAGGTTCATTCCTCTTCCTCCAGATTCTTCTCCTAACAATACATTTCCTGGTAGTCAAATCCATCAAAGTTATCAACTGCGTTCTCGTTGCCTCGAATAAACTCGGAAATAGTCTCCCACATTTTTCGTTCTTCAGCCATGTTCGTGGGAAAGGGAAGAGTAAGATGTAAAGCTTTCTTCAATTCACCTCTATATAGATCAAAGGCTACATTCACTTTATCTCCCCATCGAGACACTGCCGCGCAAGCGCCATAATAGAATATAAAAAAGCATAATGGCAAAGTTAGCACTAATAGACCAGCATCCGCACGCCCTGTGTATCCAAAGGTAAACAGCGCAATGAACCACAAGAACATGCTGGTAATCGTAAGATTAACAAGGAAATCCAGAAGCATTTTGGCATCTCGTAATGAATTCACATACTCTTTTTCCATCAGTACTGGCACAAAACGCGTCCATAACTGGGCTCCATTGATACAGTAACGTGTTTGAGAATACCATTCAAACATTGCCATAACATTACCAAACCTGGTCGGGAGTATGCGTGTGGGTTTTGGGGGATAGTTTGTTCGAATGTAATCATTTTCAAGCTGAAAAAAGTCTTTCCATTCGTCTTCATATTGGGTTAATACATCTACATCTCTTTCTATTTCCCGACTGACTTCGTGTTTGATGTTTTGCACACACTCTTTACAACATGCAAATCTCAGCGAAGCAATGTCTTTATACAGCAAAGCGCGATTCTCGATATAGATTTTGTCCTTTTTCTCTTGGATCCTAATGATTTGCTCCTTGCAATGACTTGCTTCAGAGCGATGTTGATAATACTGTTGCAGTTGATAATCCCGCATCTCCTGCATCAACCACGAATCTTTCCAGACATAGCCTTCCAGGAGCCGGTTGAAGAAGTAATTGAATGCGTTGAACAAATAGGAAACGGTAATGACGACAAAAACAAGGGCAATGAGTAGAACCTGGTTGTTGAGGAAAGCCTCCGGTGAAACCAACCACAGGACGCCCCCGACTAAAATCACTGCTGGCAACAACATCGGCAATTGCAGTGAGGCAAATAAACTGCGCAGCGCATCCATAATTTCAGATTTCAGTCCCAGCATACGAAACCTCCTTCAAGTTCTTCTATTGGTTTATGCAAAAAGATCGCTTCCTGAAAAGGCCGCGAACGCCGCCAGCGCCTCCGCCTTGACCTGCTCCTCCACCAGCGGGAACGTCCCCAGGATGTGAACGAACTCTGCCTCTGTCAGCCCATAGACGTGAGCGATCAACCCGTCCAGCTCAGCGCGGAGCCGGGCGCGCCCGACCGGATCGGTAACGCCCAAAATTTTCCCTGAAATCGGGTTTTCTCCCGAAACCGGGTTTTTTCCGAAAAACCCGGTTTCTTCCCCAATCCCCAAGCCGCCTGAAACCGGATTCGGTTGAGCGGAGAGAGGGTTCTCTCGGACAGAAATCGGGTTTTTCAGAAAAAACCCGATTTCTTCGGCCAGGTCGTCGAATTCCGGCGTGGTGCAGATGAGCCTGGCGGCGCGTTCGACGATGGGCGCGAAGGCCGGGTCGGCGGCGGTGAGGCGGGGGATGGGCAGTTGATAAATGTAGAAATAGTTGAGGGTAGTGGTTACTTTTTGGCGTACCATCCAGTCTAAGACAAAACTATTCGTGATTCCGCTCAGAAATAGCATTTCGGCATTGCTAATGCCCATTTCCAATACCTTGAGAGTTGGGCTATTGACTTCTGTGAAGACATTGGGGGGAGCTATTGTAGAAATGAATGTTCTTTCATTTGTATTACTAGCTATGCGCCGATAGACCCAACGATAGCTCTGGTAATCCATTGCTTGACCAACATCTTCGTCTCGTCCCAGGATTTTGGAACGCCCAATTTGTTCTTCTATCCAATATCCCGAATGTTCATCTGTCCCACAGAATTGATGGAACATTTTCCCTGTGAATAGAAGTAATCGCTTTGGCCCGGGTTGAGTTTCAAAGAGATGACTATCGCTCGTTATGTTAAATTCACTGCCAATCAGTACATTCCAAGTATCTGGCAAAGTTTCGCCAAGTAGCGGGAAACGCAGTAACTTCTCGGCAATAACAAGATCTATCTCGGTATGAAATTCCATTACTGAGGCAGAATCTGGGGCAAGACAACGTACTAAAGCAATAGGAATTTGAAGGTGTAGTGCGGGATTGCGCAAGAAGTTTTCCAATTCACTAGGCGACACCGCCTCGCGCGGATTGATACGAAAGGCCGCTGTGATGGTTGGCGCAACTCCTCCTTTTTCAAAGGTCAGCAAACAGAGTTTAAAGGCATGGTGAATACCTTCGAAAATGTAACGTTCATTGGAAAGTCCAAAAAGTGACAGATCGTGCGTCTGCTCAAATAGCAGTTGGCGTAAACCAGTTGCGCCGTGATCTGTGTAAATACTGCTCGGAATGACGATTCCGCACTCACCAGCGGGGCGCAACAAGTTGTAACACTGCTCCACGAATAATTGGTACAGATTGGTCTTTCCCGAAGCGGCGTGTTTGTATTGTTCAGCTTTTTTGAAGTAGGCGCTCTGATAGGGGAATGAACTTGCATAAGCTAACCACTCGGCGCAGATTTCAGGATCGGTCAATAATTCCTTCATTTGCTTTTTCCAGTCTTCAATCCGCAGTTTCTTCTTCTGGATAGAAGGAGCATATTCTTGGAAAAACTCTTTCTCGTCAGTTTGAAAAACCTCCCATGGCGGATTCGTAATAATCGCATCAAACCCACCCCGCTCGTTCATCACCTCGTCGAACTCGTACCCCCAATGAAACGGCTGCAACGCTTCGATGTCGGCCAGGGTGAGCGCGCGCTTTTTGGGTTTGCCTTCGCGCCCGGCCTGGGCGTCCCAGGTGGCTTGTTCGTACTGAATGCCCAGGTCTTTGAAGTCGCCCAGCAATATCTCGTTGAGTTTGGCGACGGCGGTAGCGCGTTGTCCGGCGATTTTGTCGCGCAGGCTTTGCAGGTCGTCAATGTAGGCCAAGGCGTTGCGGTAGGCGAGCAGCAGGCGGTTGCGCTTGTCCACCATCTCGCGGTAGGACGCCTCGAACATGTTGGCCTGAAAGTAGCGCTGGTTGTAGATGCCCTCGTCCACGCGCAGCAGGCCGATGAGCGAGTTCCCGGCCAGGATGTTGAAGTCAATGTTGGGCAGCGGTTCCAGGTCGTTCACGGTCTGCGCGGAGGCGACCAGGGCCAGGAAGAGGCGCAGCCGGGCGATTTCGACGGCTTCCGGCATGATGTCCACGCCGAAGAGGTTGTCGCTGATGATGCGTTTCTTGATGAAATAGTCCAGGTTGGGGTGATGCTTCTCGATTTCGGTCAGCCACCGCTGCAGCAGCGCCGCATCCTTGAGGAAGGGAATCCGCCCGATGGCGCCCTGGTAGATGACTTCGAGCGTTTTCATCGCGGCCACCAGGAAGGCGCCCGACCCGCACGCCGGGTCCAGCAGGCTCAGGCTTGGGAGGATGTCGTGCAGCAGCAACGTGCAAAGGTTGGCATCCAGCCCCAGCAGCAATTCCGGGACGCTGTCGAAGGTTGGCGGCGCGGGCAGTCCCGGCACGGGGAGCGCCAATTCGGCCACCTTCGCCAGGATCAGCCGGTGGATGGTCTGTTCACAGAGATATTCGGTGATCTCCTCGCGGGTGTAGTAGGCGCCGAAAGCCTTCTGGTTGATGTATTTCTCGAAGATGTAGCCGAGCACGGCGGGGTTGATTTCGTCGTCCCTGCCGCCGGGCGTGTCGTCGAGGTTCCAGGAGTAGCGGCGGAAGAGGTCGAAAAGATTGGCAAAGGCGGCGTCGGGGATGGCGATGGCGTCGCCGTATTTCACCTCGATGGGATGCGGCAGGAAAAGGCCGCCGTTGAGATAGCGCACGTCGCCCAACAACGCGCGCGTCTCCGGGCTGCGGCGCTCCTCCGGTTTGGCGAAGCCTTCAAAGAAGAGCGGGAGGAGAAAGTTGCGGTAGAACGAATCCCGGTTTCTTCCGAGAAACCGGGATTCTTCCGCTTCTAGCTTCGTGCTCAGATACTCCAAATCGCCGTCCACAAAGCCTTTGCGCTGCAAGAAGTAGACGAACATCAGGCGGTTGAGAATGACGGAGGTGTACCAACGGCGGTCGCCCTCGTCGGGGATGCCGGCGATCTGCGTCTGGAACACGGTCTGCACCTGTTGGAATTCATTGTAAAAGCGCTTGGTGACGCGCTCGACATCGAAGGACGCCTGCACCCGGCTCGCCGCTTCTACCACGGGCAGGTTGCCCGCTTCGTCCAGTTCGCCGATGTCCACAAACATCGCAGCGAGCTTGCTCAGGAAGAGGTCGCCGGTCTGGCCCTTCACATAATAGTGCGAGCGCGGATAACGCTTGTTCCCCTCACGCTTGACCCAATACCAGACGCTCTGGGCGCGCTGCGCGTCCACAAAAACCAGCAGATTCTCGTGATAATGCCCGGAGATCTGCGTCTGCACGGCGGCGCGGGACTTGGCGTCGGGGATAGCGGGAAAGACTCCCGGTTTCTCGGAAGAAACCGGGAGTCTGGCGATCTCGAAGACAATTACGCCGGCCAGCTCGGCGATGGGGCGTGAGGTGTAAGTTACGCCGTCGCAATCCAACGTTTTGGAGCGGATTGAACCGGGATGGTTCCAGCCTAGTTCTTCGGTGAACAAAGCCGAAAAGTTAAAGTCTTGTAAAGCCTTGCGGGCGCGGGCGATATTGAATGTAGCCATAGAG
>DAOUFX010000252.1:0-4498 GCA_034429675.1 Anaerolineae bacterium
CCCCTTTTTGTTGATAGTTGAGAACTACGCTTTTTGGTCTATCATTAACATCAAAGGAAGGTTTTCGCGGGTGGGTACCCCTCGCCCGCGAAAAATACTCTTTAACCCGCCATAGAGAAAGGGAAGGTATTATTGCACACGGTACCCCGTGTGCAATAATACCCCCCTTTAACCTGGCCGTCAGAGACGGCTACAGACTTTTGACTTTCAACTATTTTCGGAGGAGATGCCCATGGCCTCAATACCGCCCGATGTCAATCTCGAAGCACTGAATTCCATGGACGATTCCTGGCTGGCGCGCTTGCTCTACTACCAGCCGTCGTTGTTGTCCTCCGTCCACGATTTGCTGGACGCGGCGACGGCCTACATGCCCTGGCTGGTCGCCGACCGGCTGCTGAAAGCGCCGGAGACCGGCCCGATCAGCATGTCGCTGGAGGGGACGTTGATGTTCGCCGACATTGACGGGTTCACGCCCCTGGCCGAGCGCTTTTCGCAGGTCGCGTCGCAGGAAGGGGCGGAAGAGTTGACCCGGTTGGTGGACCGTTTCCTCGAAATTCTTATCCGCATCGCCATCAAGTACGGCGGCGACGTGCAGAAATTTGGCGGCGACGCCGGGATGTTGCTCTTCCAGGGCGAGCAACACGCGCTGCGCGCCGCCGCCGCCTCGCTGGAGGTTCAGCAGGTGATGAAGGAGCAGATGGGGGAGGTGAAGACCTCGCTGGGCAGTTTCCCGCTCCAGATCGCCATCGGCCTGGGCAGCGGGCGGCTGATCGGGTTCAGCCTCGGCGACAAGCACGGACGCGAGTTCCTGACGATCGGCCCGCCGCTGGAAGCGATGGGCGAGGCGCAATCGGCGGCGCCGCCGGGCGAGACGCTGCTGGATCCGCTGGCGCTGAAGGCGTGCGCCGATCAGATCGAGTACGTCACGCTGGACGGCCCGCTGTACCAGGTGGTCGGGCTCAAGGTCCCCCCGGCGCCTCACGCTTTGCCGATTCTGTTGGACCCTCCCAAGACCGGCGATCTGGAGCAGTTGAAGTGGCTGTTGAAGCGATTGGATGCGCTCACGCCGTATCTGGCGCCGGGGCTGTTGGAGCGCCTGGTGGACGCGCCTTCGATCGAGCGCATTCAGTTGTTGAGCGAACACCGCCAGGTGACGGTGATGATGTTGACGCTGGCCGGGTTGCGCGATCTGATGCCGTTCTGGGGCAAGGGGAACCGTTTGCAGCAGGCGATTGACGAGCCGAACGCCGCTTTCAAGCAGGTGCGCGACACGGTGCTGCGCTACGACGGCATCGTCAACAAGATCGGCGTTTCGCCCAAGGGGCCTTATCTGATGGTGCTGTTCGGCGCTCCGAACGCCCACGAGGACGATCCGTTGCGCGCCGTCCTGGCCGCCCTGGAACTCCAGGAGATTTTCGACCATACCCTGTGCTTCGGCATCAATTCCGGCTATGTGTTCGCCGGGGACGTGGGGACGGCGCGGCGCCGCGAGTATACGGTGATGGGCGACGAGGTCAACCTGGCGGCGCGGCTGATGACCTACTGCAAGCCGGGTGAAATCTGGCTCGGCCCCAAAACCTCCTACCATTCCGCCGTCGCGCGCCGGGTCGCCGGGGATTTCGGCCCGCCGACCAAGTTCAAGGGCAAGCGCGAGCCGATTGCGCCGTTCGTCGCGACCGGGCTGCGCCCGATTTTTACCGGGATGGCCGCCACCGAGACCCCGCTGGTCGGGCGCGAGATCGAGCTCCAGCGGCTGTCCCTGCTGTTGGACCTGGTCAAGGCCGGGCGCATGCAGCTGCTTTTGCTTCACGGCCGGGTGGGCGTTGGCAAGACCCGCCTGGCGCACGAGATCACGGCTTGCGCCAAAGACCGGGGATTCGCGATTTACATGGGCGCGGCGCCTTCCTATGGCGAGCATTTGCCTTTTGCCGGGTGGGATACCGTGTTGCTCGCGCTGCTGGGACTGGAGTCGTTGCCCGCCGAAGCTCGCCCCGAAGCGTTGACCGCGGCCCTGGCGCGTTACGCGCTGGAGCCCTGGGCGGCGCTGATCGGGCCGTTGGTGGGCGTGACCGTTCCGCCGTCGTCCGAGGTGCTGGCGTTGCCTTCGAATATGCGCGATATGCAGCGCCAGAGCGCGCTGCGCGATTTGTGGGAGAAGGTATCGCAGGAGAAGCCGTGCATGCTGTTCCTGGACAACGTCCAGTGGATGTCGGCGGCGTCGCTGGACTTGCTGGGCGCTTTGCTGACCCTGCCGGACACGTCGCCGCTGGTGGTGGTGTTGACGTGTCGCGACGACACGCCCATCGTTGATCGCTGGGCGGGCGACGCCCAGGTGGTGGATCTGCCGGTCGGCGCGTTGCCCGACGACGCGATGGCGGCGCTGGTCCAACACCTTTTCCAGGAAGTTCCCCTGCCGCCCGCGGTGATTCACTGGCTGGTAGCGCGCAGCAGCGGCATGCCGCTCTTCGCCACCGAAGCGGTGCGGACGCTCATTGACACCGGCGTGCTGCGGCGCCGCGACGACGCCTGGGAGCTGACCGGTTCGCTGGAAGATTTCCCGCTGCCGGATATGGTCTACGGCCTGATTCAGAGCCGCATTGACCAGCTCTCGCCGCCTAACCGCCACCTCTTGCGCGCCGCCGCCGCCGTCGGCGACGACATGACCGTGGCGATGCTGGCCGCCGCCTACGGCGAGGAAAGCGAGGTCGCCGTGCGCCGCCGGGTGCCGCAACTCTCGCCGCTGGGCCTGGCCCCGCGCAACTTCACACGGGAAGAGCTGGAATTTCGCCAGCCGCTGGTGCGCGAGGTGGCCTATCGCGGGTTGCCCTACAGCATTCAGCGGTTGGTGCACCGTCGCCTGACGGAGTATTTGCAGTATCACCGGGAGCGTGTCGCCGCCAACTGGCTGACCCTGGTGGCGTATCACGCTTACGAGGGCCAGTTGTGGGAAGCGGCGGTGGAGTCCAACCTGGCGCTCGGACAGCAGGCCGTGCGCTCGTTCCTGGCCGAACAGGCGCGGCAGGCCCTCGAACGGGTGCTTGCGGCGGCCGACAGCGGCGAGTTGGCGGTCCCGGAGGCGCGCTTCGAGGCGCACCACCTGCTGGGCGACACGCTGACCAGTTTCGGCCTGTACGAGGAGGCGTTGTCGCACCTTGACGCCGCGCGCAAGATGCTCCCGGCTTCGCCGGAGAACGCGGAGGACATTGCGCGGCTGGCCGATCTGGATTCTCACGAGGCCGCGGTGCTGGAGGCGCAGGGCGAATACGAACGCGCGTTGTCTGTGGTGGCGCGCGGCCTGGCTCTGCCCGACGTCGCCGACTCGATCGAGGCGGCGCGGCTGTATCTGATGGGCGCCGGGCTCTACCGCCGCCAGAAGGAGTACGACACCGCCAGGGAGTGGGCCAATCGCAGTCTGGCGCTGACCGCACGGTTCCCTCAGCGCGAAGAAGCGCATCACATTCGCTCGCGGGCCATGTACATGATCGCGTTGCTTTCGTCGTTGCAACGCCTGAAAGGCCAACGCGGATAACGTCCGGGCGGCAATTTTAGAAGTTTCTGTTATGATGTCAGAGATAGAAATTCCAAAGGAATTTATCATAAATTGGCGTTCGCCAGCGGTTGGATGAAAATCCGCGCGAGCGCAAAAGGGATTAGGGATTGAGGGATTAGGGATTGGGTAGAATGCCCCAATCCCTAATCCCCCAATTACTTATTCACTATTTCCAAAGGAGTATGAAGTTGGCAGCAGAGTCTCTATCCGGCAAAAAGGACTGGTGGTTTGTGGTGGGCAGCGCTCTCGGCGTGCTGTTGTTCATCGGGTTGACCGTGGCGCTGCTGATGTTGCCCAAACCGTCGCCGTCGCCTTCCGTGGCGCTTACCGCGACGGAAGCGCCGCTTCCGACCATCACCCCGCTCCCTACCGGGACGCCGTTCCCCACGATGACGCCGTTCCCCACCTACACGCCGCTGCCGACGGCGGCCCCGGCGGTCGCGCCCGGCGCCCCCCCCGCCGGGACGGCCAACCTGGACGCTTCCGGCGTCGTCACCTACATCGTTCAACCCGGCGACACCGTCTCCGACATCGCCGACATGTTCGACATCTCGGTCGCCGCGCTCCTCGTCGCCAACGACCTCGACGACGAAACGATCTTCCCGGACGACGTGCTCACCATTCCGCCCAAAAGCGCGGACGACGAAGAGACGACGGAGCCGCTGGTGCACACCGTCCGGGCCGGCGACACCCTGAGCACCATCGCGGCTGACTACGGCGTGACGGTGGACGAAATCAAAGCCGCCAACGACCTGGACACGGACATCCTCCAATTGGGGGATAAGCTGATCATTCCCGCGAACTGATCTCGGCCTGCAAGGGCATGGCAAAACACAAAGCCGCCGCGAAAACGCGGCGGCTGTTTTTTTGCAAGGATTTTGAATTCCCCTATAATCACCCTGAAAGAGATAAAAGAAGGGTTTTTCGCGGGCGGGTACCCACGCCCGC
>DAOUFX010000253.1:0-9506 GCA_034429675.1 Anaerolineae bacterium
CCGCCCGCGAAAAACCTTCCTTTAATTCCCCCGCGTTAGCGGGCTATTTTCAAGGGAGGAAATAGATGAAGAAACTGAAATGGTTATGGATTGCGGCTGCTGCGATTGCAGTCGTTGGAATTGTGGGCTACTGGCTTTACCGGCAGCAGACCCCTGCGCAGAGCCGCGTATTGGCGGCGGGCGCCGGGCAGGATTTGGCCGTGGTGGAACGGGGAACGTTGCGGGTGAGCGTGGAAGGCAGCGGCAATCTCGCCCCGCAGGATCAGGTGGCCGTTTCTTTCAAAAGCGGCGGCAAAGTGAGCGCGATATTCGTGGAAGAGGGCGACCCGGTGCAGGCCGGCGACGCGCTGGTGCAGTTGAAGGACACCGCCGCCCACCGGAGCGTCGGCGAGGCGGAGCTGCAAGTGCAGCAATCCCAGGCCGGCCTGGAATCGGTGCGGCTCAAGCTGGACGACCTGCTGACCTGGGCGCCGGACGCGAGCGCCGTCGCACTGGCGCAGGCTAACCTCGATGCGGCGCAGTCCGAATACACCCGGACGCTCTCCGGCGACGCCCGCGAGGGGGCGCAGCTGGTTGCGGTGAAGGTGCAGGTGGACCAGGCGCAGCGCGTGCTGGCCGACGCCCAGGCAAACTACGACGACGCCTACGATCCAAGCCGCGATTGGGAATTGGGCGACCGTTTCCGCTCCGGCAGGCTGACCAATGAGCGCAAGAGCGCCGATCGCAATCTGCTGCGGGCGCAGGAAGATCTGAAAATGGCGCAGGCCGACTATACCGTGCAGGTCGCCGGACTGGGCAACGATGACGTGAAGAGTTCGTGGAGCAAGGTGGTCAGTGCGCGCGTCGCCCTGGAGAATGAGCAGACCGCGCCGGATGCCAGCGACATTGAGGCGGCGCGTATCCAGGTGGAGGAAGCCGAGATTACGTTGGAGCAATCCCGGCTCCGATTGGAGTCGGCGCAGCGGATGCTGGCGGAGCTGACGTTGACGGCGCCGGTCGCCGGGGTGGTCACGAGCGTCAACGCAGAGGTGGGACAGATGATGGGAACGTCCCAGGCCGCCGTCGTTCTGGCCGATTTGAGTACACTGAGCGTCGAGATCGGGTTGGACGAGAGCGACATCGTGCAGGTGGCAGTGGGGCAGCCGGCGCTGGTGACGCTGGACGCCTTCGCCGGCAACGAGCTGAGCGGTGCCATCACGCACATCGCGCCCACAGCGCAGGCGCAGTCGGGGGTGGTGCTGTACGCCGTCACCGTGGCGCTCGACCCCACGCCGTTGCCGGTGCGCGCCGGGATGACGGCGGATGTCGCGATCGCCACGGAGAGCGCCGAGGATGCGCTGATCATTCCGCTGAAGGCCGTGCGCAGTGTGGACGGGAAGAATTTCGTGATGCGGCAGCTGCGCGCCGGAGAACCTGCTCCCGCCGCTGCCGGCGACGCGACGCCGGGCTTTACGCTGGCGCCGGTGGAACTGGGGCTGATGACCGGCACGCAGGCGGTGGTATTGAGCGGCCTGGAAGAAGGCGATGTGGTCAGTGTGGCGTCGGCCCCCGCCACGACGCCCGACAACTTTTCCGGTGGGTTTATGCGGGAACCGTAACGGCAGAGATACAGGTAAAAGGAAGGTATTTTTTGCACACGGTACCCCGTGTGCAAAAAATACCCCCTTTACCCTGGCCGTCGAAGACGAATTCAATAACTTTCAACTTTCAACTGTTTTCAGCGAAGTAGGAGAGATACGATGAGCTTGATTCAGATTGAGGATCTAACCAAAGTGTACCAGATGGGCGAAGTGGAGGTGCGCGCGTTGCGCGGCGTGTCGCTGGCCATCGAGCCGGGTGAGTGGGTGGCCATCATGGGGCCGTCGGGATCGGGCAAGTCCACGCTGATGCACATCATCGGCTGCCTCGACACGCCGACGACGGGCGCGTATGCCCTCGACGGCGTGGATGTGAGCCGGATGAGCGAAAATCAACTGGCAGCCGTGCGCAACCGCAAGATCGGCTTCGTCTTTCAGGCGTTCAACCTGCTGGCGCGCGCCGCAGCTCTCAAGCAAGTCATTCTGCCGATGCAGTACAGCCGCAACGGCTCGCGGATTCCCACCGCCGAGCGCAAATCGCGCGCCATCGCCGCTTTAGAGATGGTCGGGCTGAGCGACCGGATCAAGCACAAACCGTCGGAGCTTTCCGGCGGGCAACGCCAGCGCGTCGCCATCGCGCGGGCGCTGGTCAACCGGCCCGCCATCTTGATGGCCGACGAGCCGACCGGCAATCTTGATACACATTCCGGGCGTGAGGTGCTGGACATCTTCCATCGCCTGCACACCGAACACGGTATGACGATCGTCATGGTCACCCACGATGAGAAAATCGGTGCAGAGGCCGGGCGCGTGGTGCGTTTGTTGGATGGGATGCTATGTTAACACAATGGTCTGATTTCTTTGAAAACGTGTTCGTGGCCCTGGATGGGTTGATGGCGAACAAGCTGCGGGCGGCGCTGACGATGCTCGGCGTTATCATCGGGGTGGGGTCGGTCATTGCGTTGATGTCCATCGGCGCGGGGGCGCAGGAGCAGATCACGGCGCAGATCAACAGCATCGGCACGAACATGCTGATTGTGATGCCCCAAAACAGCGGGCGCGTGGGCGGCGGTTCCGGCGGAAGCGTCAAGGGGCTGACGATGGAGGACGTGGCAGCTCTGGGCCGCCCCGATACTGTCCCCGACGCAAGGCTCATTGTGCCGGAGTACAGCGTCGGCGGGCAGATCATCTACGGCGACACAAACTTCAGCGTCAGCGCGGTGGGAACGACGCCGGACTATCAGGCGCTGAACAGCCTGACGCTGGCGCAAGGGGAATTCCTGAGCGCCGGCGATGTGGAGAAACGCGCCAAAGTTGCGGTGCTGGGGTGGCAGGTCGCGCAGGATCTCTTCGGCGAGTTTGACCCGGTAGGGCAGAAGATCAAAGTCGTTACGGGGAACGGGCAGAAGACGTCTTTGACCGTGATCGGTGTGTTGGCCGAGCAGGGCGGCTCGATGTTCAACAACGCCGACGGCAACATCTTCATCCCGATTTCGACGGCGCAGACCAAACTGGCCAACGCGCGCAACGCCTACGGCGACCTGAACGTCAGCCGCATCAACATTATGGCCGGGTCCGAGGCGCAGGTGGATGCGGCCTATGACCAGGTGGAGGCCGTGTTGTTGGACGAACACGACCTCACCCCGCTGGATGACGCCGACTTCAATCTGATCAACCAGGCCGACATGTTGAGCATGGCTACCACCGTCACCGATATCATGACCACGTTTTTGGGGGCTGTGGCCGGCATTTCATTGGTCGTCGGCGGCATCGGCATTATGAACATCATGCTCGTCTCGGTGACCGAGCGTACCCGCGAGATCGGGCTGCGCAAGTCCATCGGCGCGCGCCGCAGCGACGTGTTGCTGCAATTTCTGATGGAAGCGGTGATCCTCAGTCTGATCGGCGGCGGCATCGGCATCGCGTTGGGCGTTGGGATCGGGCAGATCATCAATCTGACGGGGCTCATCACCTCGGTGGTGACGTGGCAATCCATCCTGCTGGCGGTGGGGTTTTCTTTCGCGACCGGGTTGTTCTTCGGCATCTACCCGGCCAATCAGGCCGCCAAACTCAGCCCGATCGAGGCGCTGCGGTACGAATGAGCGTTCCAAACAAAAACGGGGCCAAAAGCGTGGCCCCGTTTTTTGCATGGCGTCGGTCGTCTACGCAGGTTTGCGCAACGCCGCCGTTTCGTTGATGGCTGTGATCAGATCGTCCAGGTCGAAGGGCTTGGCGATACAGCGGGCCACCCCCAAAGAGATGGCGCGTTCGTCCAATTTGGCGCTGGTCCAGGCCGAAAGGATGATGACCGGAATGTCGGCGGTCTCAGGAGAGTCGTGCAGGCATTCAATGGTATCGAAGCCGTTCATACCGGGCATTCGCAAGTCCATCAGGATAATATCCGGCGTCCAGGTTTTGGCTTTCTCCAATCCCATGACGCCGTTGTCGGCCACTGCAACTTCCACCCCAGCAAAACGCAGCAGTTGATTCACCAATTCCCTTTGCGCCGGTTCGTCTTCGACATACAGCACCTTTACCATAACTGACTCCTTTGCTCGGCTTCTAACTGCTTCCTGTCCTCTATTTTAATGGAATACGGAGGAAATGCCAGTCCCAAAAATGCTGTCATTCTCTGCGCGCAACGACCGCCAGTAGCCCGTAACGGTCGCCGGGGGCGCCCCCGGTCAACGACGGGTAAAACGTGACCGTTTTGTAGCCGCATTCCACCAGCAGCGCGCGGTAGGCTTCCTCGGTGTACGCCTGCATGCTGGATGCATGGCGCGTGACTGCGCCGGTGGCGGCGTCTACGATGAAATGGCGGGTGGTGGCGACGGCGGTTGCCTCGTTCCAGAAGGTCTCCGTCAGACACAGATGCGGTTTGTCCGAAAACAATCCCGACCGGGGCGCATACCACTCTGCGGGCGCTTTCCCGACATTTTCGACGGCTGAGAACGTGTGGGGTTCCAGCAGCAGACTCCCGCCGGGGGCCAACGCCGCATGCACCTCGCGCAGGATGTGGCGGGCGTCGGACGGTTTGAACACGTTGAACTCGCCGAAGATCAGCATCGCCAGATCGTAGGCGGCGCCGGCGTTGTGCACCTTGTAGTCGCCCCGGCGGATGTCCTGGTGCACGAACGTGCAGCGGCTTCCCGAACGCTGCGCCTGTTCCTGCGCGTAGGCGATGGAAGCGGGGGAGAAATCCAATCCCACGCAACGATGTCCCCGCTGCGCCAGCCGTTCGCTGTACAGGCCGGGCCCGCAGCCCAGGTCGAGGATGGTCGCCGCGCGTTCGCCGAGCACGTGCGAGTGAATCCAGGCGACGTGTTGGTCAATCACCGCAAACCGGCGGCTGGCCGCGTCGTGTTCCTGCGATAGATGCTCCCGCAACATCCGCGCGCTGAAGTCAGGATCGTCCCAGGGGATTTTTTCGCCCTCGCTCCACGGTTCGGGATCGAGAGCGCGGTTTACGATGTCGGTTAAGTTCATAGCGCCTCCAAACGCGCCTGCAAACGCGCTTTGCCGTCGTCGGGCAACCAGGATGCGCGGATGCCGTTGGCGATGATCTGGCGGATGTCGTCGCGGGTGAAGCCCAGGTGTTCTTCGAGCAGCTGGTATTCCTGAGCCAGCGTGTTGTTGAACATCAGCGGGTCGTCCGTGTTGACGGTGACGAGCAGGCCACGCTCGAAGTAACGGCGGATGGGGTGGGCGTCAATGGAGGGGACGACGCCGGTGCACACGTTCGAGAGCGGGCACATTTCCAGCGGGAGCTGCTGTTCCGCCAGATAATCCAGCAGCGCCGGGTCTTCCGCTGCGCGTGTGCCGTGCCCGATGCGTTCGACGCGCAGGGCGCGGATGGCACCCCAGATGCTTTCGGCGCCGGCGGCTTCTCCGGCGTGCGCGCCGGTGTGGAACCCCAGGTTGCGGGCGCGCTCGTACACCGCTGCAAACGGCTCCGGCGGCGCCGCATGCTCCGATCCGCCGATCCCGATGCCCACCACGCCCAATGATTTAACCTCGGCGACTTGTTCCAACGTGACGGCGGCCTCTTCCGGGCCGGCGTCGCGCACCAGATCGGCGACCAACGCCACCTTGACCTCCGGGACACGGTCCAACCCGGCGCGGATGGCGGTCGTGATGCCCTGTGGGGTTAACCCGATCTCGCCGTACTCCCATGGTGAATAGAAAGTCTCGGCGTAAAGAATGTTTTGCCCGGCCAGATTCCGCGCCACGGCCTCCGCGATGAAGGTGAAATCGTCGTAGCTGCGCAGGAATTGGTTTTTCCAGATCCAGGTTTCAATAAAGTGCGGGAAATCGCGGAAGACGAATTTCTGCCGTAACGCCGCAATGTCCGCGACGACAGAATCTCCCCCATATTTCTGCACCAACGTCCACAGCGCCTCCAGGGGAATGGCGCCTTCAAGATGCACGTGCAATTCTACTTTGGGAATTTTTTCGTACCATGATGGGTTCATAAGAATGCCTCTTCTTCATCTTCAATGCTGATAATCGTTTGCGCGCCGCCCTGGGCGAAGTAAGCATGCAACAACGCTTCCAGTTTGGGGCGTTCTTCGACGAACATCTGCCGGCTGAATTTCAGGTTCTGGATGTAGCCGGTGTTCGCCGAGGCGTCCGGCTTGACGACGGCATCGAGAAATGCGGTCACGTCCTGGCGATCAATGTCTACCGTCGGGCTGCGCCCGTCTGTGAATGGATCCCCCATTCTCCGCCCATCGGCAGAGGCCGCCGTCGTGTGGCTTTGCCTGACGTTGCCGGTGTTGTCGGCGTTGGCGATGAGGTAATAATCCAACCCCACTTGCGCAGCTTGCCGGCGCGCCGTCTCGGCGACGTGGCGGCCGAGCGCGGACAGCATCGCATCCGCCATCGCCTCATGGTCGCAGCAGGTAGCCGCGAGCAACGACTGCCGTTCGGTTTCGTAGCCCACGAAGTTCGCGACGAGTGCTTCCAGCAGCCGCTCGGCCGTCAGGCTGTGTTCCTCGTAAACCAGGCGTTTGATCGCCGCCAGGCTGTGCGCCGCATTGACCATACCGGACACTTCAACGACGCCGCCCAGATAGCGCACGCCGCCTTCCAGGAGCGCTTTGCCGTCGAGCAGGCAATCGTCGTATAGCAGGGTCAGGTAGAGAAAAGATGCCGTTTCACGGATGATTTTGTATTCCAACGCCTGACGTTGCGCCAGGTGCGCGATGTAGTGTTCGATTTGACGTTGGTAGGTCGCGAAGAATTCGTCGAACGTCGCGAAATCGCGGAAGTTGCCGGTGGGCAATCCCAACGACACCCCGGTGAGCAAATCCTGCCCGTTGGTCAGCGTGACTTCCAAAGCCTTGAGCAAGTTCAGCGAACCGTTCAATGATCCCAGGCTGGTGTGGTCGAGGGTGTAGGCGCCGTTGCTGTATGGCAAATATTGCTCGGCTTCTTCCGTTGTGACATTGAAGGCGTGCTGCACGGCGGGGACGTTCACGTCGTCGTTGTACAAGATCGGGTGTGAGCGATTTTCGGCCAGCGCGTCCAACGCCTTCTGCATCAGCGCCGGATTTTGCTCCGCGTGGAAGCGCAGCGTGATCTGCGGTCCGGCCTTGCCGACTTTGCGCGTCGCCTCCAGGACTGCCAGCGCCAGGAGATCGGCTTTGGCGACGTCGGCCCGGCCTTTGCCGCCGACGGTTACCCGGCCTTTGCCGGCAACGCCACGGTCGCCCATGAGGCGCAAGAGGGATTGCAACAACGGCGCGGCTTTGTCTGCGGTCAACGCGGCATTCTCGATGTCGCGGGCATAGAGCGCGCCCAGGGTCATGTCGAGCCGCCCGTAGTTGATCACCCCGGCGATCAGCGCATAAAGCCACAGCAGTTGCGCGCCTTCGCGAAACGTCGTCGGCCTGAAGGCCGTGATGTGCTCCAAAACGCTGGCCATCGCTTGCAACTCTGCATACCATGCGGCGTCGTTGGTGCGGGTCGCCATGTCGCGCGCCTGCCGGGCATAGTGATGGCAAACATCGGTCAACAAATCCAGCACCATCAGCAGCGCCGCGTGCAGGTGCAGGTCGCCGTTTTCCTGGAGCGCGCACACCTGGCTTTGTTCAACCTCGGCGCGCAGGCCCGGCAACCCCACGGCGATCAGTCGCGCAAAGTTGAGCGATGCGCCGGAAAGCCGTCCTTCCATTGCGGCGATACCGTTGTTGGTGGCCATCTGAATTTCCGGCGACAGCGCCGTTGTCACCTTGCCTTCGATGGTGGCCTCCCGCTGCCAGAAGTTCGCCATGGCTTCGATCCGCTTGTGAGTCAGGTCGTCCACTTCGGCGTTCGCCAGGCTTTGGCGCAGGTTGTCGGCGCAGCCATAATAGCCCGGCCCGCCGGAAGCGTGATCCAACCCGAACCCAACATCACGGTAAGCGATGCGCCCGGCAAACAGGTCGCCGGGCCGGATCGGTTCGAGCAGCGCCGGAAAGAGCACCCGCAGGCACATTGCCTCGCGGATGGCGATGTGCGCTTTCTGGTACTGGCGGTAAGTGTTGGTGAAAGCCAGCTCCAGGTCGAAGTTTCTGCGTCGCTGCACATTGCCGCCGCTTTCTGCCGGCGTTTTCCGACCATCTTGTGAACGGTGAATGGGCTGTTGGGTTTCTAACATACTCCGTTCCCCCTTCTTTCGCGAATCGCGTGTCTTTGACTATGGTTTAAAGCTCAATTGCCCCGTCGCAATTTCTTCACTGGTGGTATCCAGCGGCACCAGTTGGAACCAGGTATTGCCCGGTTTGAGCGGCAGCGCGTGTTGCGCGCCGTCGTTGAAGATGAGCATGGTGTCGGGGTCGTTGCGTTCCCAGAAGGCGGAATACATCTTGCCGTCCCGGAAGATCAACGCCGGGCCGGTGCCCCAGACCTGGATCTGGATGGACATGTGCCCGCCGCCCCAGGTGTCTTCGAGGATGTCGGTTTCGATGTGGTTGGCGTAGACGAGGATCACGTTGGCGAATTTCAGCCGTTCGCCGGTGAGGGCGTCGGTCTGCGCGACGCCAGCCGTGCTGCGCAGCCAGCGGCCCGATCCCGCGTCGTAGTCCCATTCGGCGGTGCAGGTGCCGGGCAGGTAGTTGACCTCGAAATAGCTGATGTCCGTCCCGCCGGCGGGGGGCGTCTCGCTGAAGGACATCGTCTTGGTGTAGACCGGGCGCCGGTTGATGCCGCGCTCCGTGGCCAGTTGGCGCAGCACGGTGGGATTGCTGAACAGCGTATGCTCAAACGCCTTGCCTTCCTGCGGCACGCGGTAGAAATACGGCGCGCCCACGCCAAAGTCGGGCGCCGCGATGTAATCCGGGAACCGCGACGAACTGCGGAATTGCTCCTTGACGCCGGCGCTGGAGCCGGAATAGCCGAAGATCGCCTGGTACATCCGGGGGATTTCCATGTCAATCAAACGCCCGCTGCGCACCGACCCCACCATTTCCGGTTCGTTGGCGTAGAACACCGTGGTGAAGCGGGTAATGCCGCCTTCGGCATAATGCTCGAAGACCAGATCGGCGAAGCTCAGGCCCGACTGGGGGCGCACTTCCGGCGAGTTCGACACCTTGATGGCCGTCGGAATCTGGTCCAATTTGGCGGGGTCGTCTACTTTCAGTCCGGTCAGCGGGTCAACGTCGGGCGGGAACGGTGTGGGGGCGTTCGCTGTGGGTGACGCTATGGGCGTTGCTGTTGCCGTCGGCGCCCGCGTCGGGGTGGGTGGAAGCGGCGTGTTGGTGAATTGCGGACCGGGCGTGCGCGTCGCCGTGGGCGTCGCTGCCGGCGTCCCCCCGGCGCATCCGCTGAGGAGCGCCAACGCCAGGATGAGCCACAGGCTTAAAAATTGTAGTCGCTTGAGGTGCTGCCTTTGCATAGTTGTTCCTCCGTGAAGAAAGTCTAAAGTCGTATCATTTCAATAAAAAGGGG
>DAOUFX010000254.1:0-2869 GCA_034429675.1 Anaerolineae bacterium
GCCCCCGAACCCCCACCCCAGATTTTGAGAAGATACTTTTACAAAGCATTTTAAAAAATCTGGAGATGGAGTTTATCTCTTTTGGAGCCCGGCGCGTTGGAGGGCTCTGTCCAGGGCGCGGCGGGTCAGGACGCCGACGAGATGACGGCGTTGTTCGGCGGCGCCGCGCACGTCGTCAATGGGGCGTGCGGCCTGCATCGCCAGATCGGCGGCGCGCCCCAACACTTCGGCGGTGGGCGGCTGCCCGGCCAGCGAGTCGCCGGCAGCCTGCGCCGTCAACGGCGTCGGGGCGACCGCCGAGAGCGCGATGCGCGCTTCGACGATGGCGGCCCCGTCATCGCTCAGGCGCACCCAGGCGCCGGCGCCGGCCACGGCGATGTCCATCTCGCGGCGGGGGGTGAAGCGCAGGTAAGCAGCGCCGCTGTGGGGCGCGGGAGCCGGCAGGCGCAGCGCTACCAGCAGCTCGCCCTGGCCGAGACGGTTTTTGCCGGGCGCCGTGCAGAATTCGGAAACCGGGAGGGTGTAGTATTCTATCCCGCCGTGACCGTCCGTTTTGGCAACGGTTGCCGTCGCCCCCAAGACAATCAGGGCCGGGATCGAATCGCCGCTGGGGGCGGCGTTGCAGAGGTTGCCGCCCATCGTCGCCCGTCCCTGGATCGCCGTCCCGCCGATGATGCTCACGGCGTCCACCAGACCGGGGTAAAGCCGTTGCACGTCGGGATGTTCGCAGAGCGCGGCGCAGATCACCGCCGCGCCCACCGTCAACCCCCGGACGGGGTCGCAGGTGATCTGGGTAAGCTCAAGGATGCGCTTGACATCCACCAACACGTCCGGCTGAAACAGTCCCCGGCGCATTTGCACCAACAGATCGGTCCCGCCGGCCAGCGGTTTGGCCAGAACCTCGGGGTGCGACAACGCCGTCACGGCTTCTGCCAGCGAAAGCGGGGCTTGATACGTGAAGGGTTTCATCGTTAATCCTTTCTCCAGCCTTGCATTGCTATGTCAATTCCTTTTTGAACTCCGGTCACGCGACCTGGATGTCGAGCCGTTCCAGGAGGTCGCGACATAAATCGGCCCGGTAGCGGATGGGCGGTTTGTCCGGGCGATGCGAGTCGGATCCGGCGCTAACCAGCAAACGATGGCGTTGGGCGTATTCCCGGTACATCTCCGTTTTTTCGGGCGTGTGCAACGGATGGTAGACCTCCAGGCCGTCAACCGGGGCCTCCTGGCGAAACCGGTCCAACAATGAGGGGTCGTAGGTCACAAATCCATCTTCGTGGCCGGGATGAGCGAGCAGGCACACGCCCCCGCTCCGGTGCGCCGCCGCCACAACCGCCGCCGGCTCGTTCGTCACCAGCGCGATGCCCGACTCGCCCAGGATTTTCCTCACCGCCGGGTCGCCGAGGTCGTACCCTTGCGCTGTCAGGCACGCGACCAGTGCGTGCGGTTGCTCCGCGCTGGGTTTGACCAGGAGCGCCGGCAATGTGCCGGGGGCGAGAACGAGCCCCCGCTGCTGCACGTATTCAAAGACCTGCCGGGTGTTTTCCTGTTGGCGCCACAACAAATCCTGGGCCAGGTCGCTCAAGGCGTTTCGGTCGGGATCAAACCCATAGCAGAGCAGATCAACCATCTCGCCTTGCCAGGTAGTGGACATTTCGACCCCCACAAGCACCGGCATGTGTTTTTCCAGCGCCAGTTGTTGGATGGCGGCGGCAGTATCCGTGCGATCATGGTCGGTGATCGCCGCCAGGCCGAATTGCTCACGGAGCAGATAGTCGAGCAACTGTTCCGGAGTCCAGCGGCCATCACTATAGAGGGTGTGCAGGTGAAGATCAATCGCCGCGTCGGCAGCAAGACGAAAATCAGTTGTGGATAAGTGCATATACAGGCTCCCTTCCGATAGTATACACTGTTTTTTTATCCAACTTTTGATGGATAGCAAAATCAACCGGGCGCCGGATGACACGCCGGGAAAAGCGGGGCATACTTTGTTTATCTTATGCATTCCCGGAGGAAATATGGATATCTCTAAAGTTAACCACAACACTATTTGGAGTCGTCTGGCGATCGTGGTCTTTCTCTTGTTTCTGCTGATTGGCCCGAACTTCGGCCCGATCCCAACCTTGCTAGGGCAGCGTTTGTCTATCGAGGGTGCGGTTCTTGCTTTGCTGGCATCGTTTTGGATCGGTTTCACCATCATCATCGCCGTGATCTTGCGGATGAGCGATGGGCAATCGCTGGGCGAGATGCTGCGCTCGTTTGGTCTCGGCGCTCCTTCCCGCGCGGCGGCAAACATCGTGGGATTGGTGTTGGGGCTGCTGTGGGGAGTGCTGTTTATGACCAGCATTTTCCAGTTTGATCCCGATGTTAATCTCGCCGAGATCAGCGGCTTGCGCATAGTGGCCGCATTGCTGGCCGCTGGCGGCGCGCTGCTCGAAGATTTTGTGACGCGCGGCTTCTTGATGAATCAATTGCAGAGCATGCGAATACCTGCCTGGGTGCAAGTGCTGGCCTCGGCCTTCGTCTTTGCCCTGTATCACACGGTTTGGGGATTCAACATCTTCTCGTTTATCTTCAGCGTGGTCTATGGACTGTTGCTTGGCGGGTTGTTCTTGTGGGGCAAGCGCAGCCTCACTCCCGTCATTTTGGGACACAGCCTGGCCGTGCTCATCAGCGAACCGTTTGCCACCATGATGATCTTCCTGGCAGCGCGTATGTAGACTCAGCCGTCAAGGCTACAACTATACCGGGCACCACCTTCCAGGAAGCTACGGCGTGCCTTTCTGAACAAGTCATGCCCATTTCAGACTATTCTGGTTTTGCAGTTGCCATATAGGTATCTTCTCAAAATTTGGGGGGGGGGGGCTTG
>DAOUFX010000255.1:0-9917 GCA_034429675.1 Anaerolineae bacterium
CGACCGTCTTCACCGACGCCAACGGGGCGGCGGCGCAGATTGCCTACGACAACTTTGGCCGCGTGACCACGGTCACGCCGCCCGGCGACGCCGCGCCCTCGGCCCGCTACACCTATCCCGCCGTCCCTTTCACCGCCCCTTTCGCCGTGACGGTCGAGACGCGCATTGACGCCTACTTGCCCATACCGCAGTACCAACGCTCCTGGACGATCTACGACGGCCTGGGCCGCG
This sequence comes from Anaerolineae bacterium, assembly GCA_034429675.1. Classification (GTDB taxonomy): domain Bacteria; phylum Chloroflexota; class Anaerolineae; order B4-G1; family SLSP01; genus JAKQHY01. The sequence continues at coordinate 232 of DAOUFX010000255.1, forward strand.
TCATCCAGACCCAGAGCGAGGCCGAGGGTGGGCTGCTGGTCTTGAGCGACACCGCCTACGACCAGCTGGGCCGCCCGGTGGCGGCGAGCACGCCGTACACCGTCGCCGCGAGCGGCGGGGCATACCGCGCGCCGGACTGGAACAGCCTGCGCCAGACCGTCACGGCCTACGACCTCAAAGATCGCGTCATCGCCGTGACCGCGCCCGACGGCAGCGTCACGCAGAAAGCCTACCAGCCGTGGCGCGAACTGCTGCTGGACGCCAACGGCCACCAGACCATCTACGCCAACGACGGCCTGGGCCGCCTCACCGTCGTCAGCGAATGTTACGGAACTTATGCCACCCCCACCTGGGGCGTGACCGACCCCGCCGTCACCCGTTACACCCACGACGCCGCCGGCAACCTCGTCCGCGTGATGGATGCGCTGGGCCACGTCACGGCGCTTAGCTACGACGCGCTGGGCCGCAAAACCGCGATGGACGACCCTTCAATGGGCAAATGGCGTTACGCCTACGACCTCGCTGGCAACCTGATCCGACAAACCGACGCGGAAGGGCAAACGCTCGTATTCGAGTATGACGAGCTGAACCGGCTCATCCGCAAGTCGGCCGTCCGCGAATCGGACACGAATACACGAATCGCCGAATACGCCTACGATCAGGGCCTCAATGGCATCGGCCGGCGCACAACAATGACCGACACGTCCGGGACGGCTTCCTGGCAATACGACGAACAAGGGCGCGCCATCCGCGAGACTCGCACAATCGTTGGGTCTGGAACCTTCGTCACGACGCAGGGCTACGATGCCGCCGGGCGCGTGATCACGACGGCGCTGCCCACCGGCGAGGTGGTGCGCAACACTTACAATCTACGCGGGCTGCCGGAGACGGTCACCGGGCTGGACGCCTACCTGACCGGCGCCACCTACAACGCCCTGGGCCAACCGCTGGGACAGACCTGGGGCAACGGGCGGCAGACCGTCTACGGCTACGATCCCGCCACCCAACGCCTGGAAAGCCTGCGCGTGGGCGCTCTGCTGGATTTGAGCTACACTTACGACCGGGTCGGCAACCTGCTCAGCCTCAGCGACGGCGGCAACGGCGGGCAAGTGCAGACCTTCGCCTACGACGCCCGCGACCGCCTGACCAGCGCGCAGACCGACGCCGTCGGGCAGGGACGATACCGCGAAACCTACGGGTACAATGCGATGGGCAACATCATCACGCGGACTTATGGCAGCCAAACCGTCGTCTACACCTACGGGCGCAAGCATGGCCTGAAACTGCCCGGCGCGCCCGTCACCCACACCGTGCGCGCGCGCCAGGTCTACCTGCCCCTCCTTGCCCGCAGCGAGTTCCCGGGCTTTCAACAACCCTTCGCCGTCGTCGCCACCTCGGCGGGCTTCCGGGCGGGTTACGACCGCAACGGCAATATGCTCGTGCGCATCGAAGTGAGCGGCACACAGGTGATCACCTACGTTCAAGAATGGACCGTCGAAAACCGTCTGGCCGTGGTCACCAACACAGCCACCGGTGAGGCAACGCGCTTCGTGTATGACGGCGACGGCAACCGCGTGTTACGCGAAGACCCGACCGGGCTAACCATCAACGTCGGCGCGGTCGAGGTGGAGATCGGCGGGACGCAACGCCTCACCACCACCTACTACTTCGCGGACGGGCAGCGCATCGCGATGAGAAAAGACGGCAAGGTCACATATTTGCACGGCGACCACCTCGGCAGCGCCAGCCTGGCGACGGACGCGAGCGGCGCGAGGGTCAGCGAGATGCGGTATACGCCGTTTGGGGAGACAAGATATGGGGATGCGCCTACGGATCGGCGGTTTACCGGGCAGAGGGAGGAGGCCGGGATTGGGTTGTATGATTTCAATGCACGGTTCTATGCAGCTTCGGTGGGAAGGTTTGTCAGCGCAGATTCGATTGTGCCCGATCCAAACCGGCCTCAAAATTTCAACCGATACAGCTATGTTGGAGATAACCCACTGCGCTATTTTGATCCATCAGGGCACGGGCCCCAACCGCCGGTAATTCAAACGGATGCTGATAGCTATGGTGCAGGCATCTTTTACGAATTCAAAGAGGAGGATCTTGCTGAGATCGCAAAAGTATATGGGATACCCTGGCAAGTACTTGCCGGCGTTCTGGATGCAGAAATATTGTTGGATACTAATTCAGAAGACCTCCTAGAAACGGCTTTCTTTGAGCATGCTCCCGAATTCCTTCGCTCTCTGGCCACAAGTTTCTATGAGAATCCTGGACCGGGGATAGGTAATATCCATATAGACACCGCCCGCAGCACCTCACTTTACATGGCGGAATACTATGCGAATTCGACGGAAATGCAGTTGAACCTCCAAAGCAAAAGCACTGAAGAGATTGCTGCGTTGCTCACCGATAGAGAATTCAATATTCAAGTCGCGGCCGCTTATATTCGACAACTGGCCGACTATCGCTATGGAGCAGAGGGGCAACCACTGACTGCAGATCATTCCGATTTGGATGCGTGGACTATGGCGGATTGTGCCGCAATGTGGCATGGCTATCGTTATGGGGTTTCTGGTGGCGTTAGTCCAGGCGGTCAAGGATTCTCCCTCGAAGATTTTCAGAATCGCCTTTATAGCTTATCGCAATTGACTAAACGAGCCACAGGTATAGGAGCAGTCGAGAGTATCAATGGTTCCTTCATACTCTTCGTGCACTATTTAAAACAATGATAAAGCGCGCCGAATTACCAAGGAGGATTCAAAATGAAATATGCACGATTTTTAGCGATGGTTTGTATGTTATGCGTTTTGTTTTCGTGTAATAGTAAATCCAATGAGGCACGAAAGGGCTTAGAACATACCATCGCAGAACTAGCAACACCGAGTGAATTTGACCTTGTGCTTTCTGTTTCTGAAGACTTCTCTCAGAGCGCATCCGGGAAAACTTGTTACTATGGACGAATGTATCTCGTTTATGGGACATTGCTGTCAGAGGATGCTGCGATTGCGTTGTACCTTGACCAGTTGACCGATTCAGGTTGGCAGGTGGAACGAGAAATGACGTATACGTGGATACTTACTCGTGGAGAGAACGAGCATGTCGAAATTATGATTAACACGGCTGGCTGGTTAATTGAGTCAAACGAAAAATACAAGCAGGCACGCAAGGATTATCCGACATTGTTTGTTGTCACTGTTGATTTCATGTTACCTAAAGTAGACGACTGTTAGCTCTGGCAATTTACGTCCGAGATGGGGCCAGGTGATTTACAGCCAAAAGGGGCCAAAGGGGTGGAGTAGCTACGGCAAGCCAGATACCGGCGAGGTGACGCGCTTCGTCTACGATGGCAGCCTGTCCTGAGCGCAGCGAAGGAACGGCAATCGCATCGCGCGCCAAGACCCGACCGGGTTGACCGTCAACGTCGGGGCCATCGAAGTGGCGATCAGCGGGACGCAACGCCTCACCACCACCTACTACTTCGCGGGCGGGCAGCGCATCGCGATGAGAAAAGACGGCAAGGTCACATATTTGCACGGCGACCACCTCGGCAGCGCCAGCCTGGCGACGGACGCGAGCGGCGCGAGGGTCAGCGCGATGCGGTATACGCCGTTTGGCGAGACAAGGGTTGGCGATGCGCCTACGGATCGAAGGTTTACCGGGCAACGGCAGGAGGCGGGTATTGGGTTGTATGATTATGGGGCGCGGTTCTACTCGGCTTCGCTTGGCAGATTCATTTCCTCGGACACAATAATTCCCGACCTCAAGGAACCACAAGACTTCAATCGGTACACCTACGTCGAAAATAATCCTTTGAAATATCTAGATCCTACTGGACATGAAGGAGAGGGAGGCGACGGTGGCTTGGCGCCGAACACGTTACCCGATCCGGTAAAACAACTGCAGTTGGAACGAATGGAGAATATGCGTTTCATGCTGCAACTAATCAGGACGAATCATTGGGATGAATTTTTTGAATTTGTAGCATTTATGAACAGCATTCATCCGGGGAGCGTTGGCGTATTCAAATGGTCGGGGTACTTACCACAACCCGGAGACGTAGGTCATGCTGTAGTTGGTGTAGCCGATGGAATTTTCATTGGTACGGCCGGCTACGATTCTGAATATGGGGTTTATCTTTCTTCTGCAGCGGAACTCTATGAGGAACATTATGATTGGATACAACAGTTGACGATTTATGAAGTGCAGGGATTGAGTGAGCAACAACGCTTGCGCGCGGCAACATTTGCATTGGAAGAATATGGAGCTGGCTATTCTTATGCAGGTGTTGTGGCGGGAAATCGCGAAGGCGGAAATGATAAAAAATGGTATTGCAGCGAGTTGGCAGTAGCCGCTCTCGAACAAGGTGATGTCACGTTTTACGTATATGACACTTTCATCTTTCGAAGAGAGCTTTCGAGCCCTACATTACCTACAATGATTTCCACATATACTACAATTGTGGGATCAAACACTCGGTATGTAGTGCCCTTCTGGGAAACCAATGGCTTAGTGTGCACTTGGCCCCGGCATCAGCAGTGATCAGAGCTTTGAGGAGAGCATTGATGAAAAAACTGATACGAGGAGTTTTGATGTTCTGTCTATTAATAGTCGGCAGCTGCGCCTCGCATGTTAAAACGAACATTGCAAGCCTTCAAGGAAGCAACTACGAAATGGATTGTCATTTACCGGCGCAGTGGGAAGATCGACTCAAAGAATGGGACGAATGGTTATTACCACCCGAAGATTACCGATTTGTATGGGTCTATTGTGTAACGAAATCCACCACGGCAAACCCTATCGAATTACATCGCGAGGATTTCCAATTGAGTTACACCATAACTGAGCCAGAACGCTATACAACCACCTTAACAGCAAGAGGAAATAATGATATTTACATGCGAGCCCCTGATCGTGATGTTCTCAATGGGGGACGTTTCAACTATGGCGGCGTTACCGATGCAAAAGGATTTGGAGATAGGTATGTCTTCACTGTCCCGAAAAACGCGCAGAATCTGGTATTAGAAATCACCTCCATGCCAACACTTACTTTGTCTGTGCGATAAGTGAAATGACAGTACGGGCTTAGAATCTATCCAAGAATTCGACCCAGTTCGCCACAAAGACACGAAGCCACAAAAACTGAGCTGTTTTTCCACTTGGTGTCTTTGTGCCTTGGTGGTAACAGATCTGACCTTTGCATAGAGTTAACCCAAGTTGCTACCTTACGCCTCAAACGAGCTTGTAGTAACAGCTTCAGCCGTCTCCTAAGGCGCAGAACGACTAAAGTCGTCACTACGAACCTCAGGTGGCAACTTGGGTTAGAGTTATCTAGTTTTCGAATAGATACTAAATCCAACGGATGTGGCCATGGTAGTCATACTGCGGCATTTTTGCACATTGTACAAGGAGAACATGCCAGCCACACACAAACTCAATTCACTATGGATAGGACTTCTGGCGACCATCTTTGCCGGTTGTGAGCCGCTGGAACCGGCCACAAGTACGCCCATACCGGCGCCGACAACTCCGGCGGTGACGTCTCCTGTGATTTCGACGGAACAGCGGCCGGCGGGAACATCTACTGCAATCGCTGCTGCCACCGGCGAGGATTGCATCCCCAAACTCCTCCCGATCACGGACGATGCCGTGAGCTGGGTTCAATGGTCAGAAGACGAGTCCGCGCTCTATTACAACTTACAAGACGCCCCCAATAGCTGGTGGGTGTTCGATCCGGCGTCGAATACGACCAACCCTCTTTCCGCAAAGCCGATCTTAAACGAATCTATTCCCGCTGCGATTGACCGGGTAATTCCTGAGACCGTGAACAGAGAACTTGTCGCGGTCTCGCCGGATGGGAAGAACGCGGTTTATGGGATTAAAGTCTATTCGTCGCCTACCCCCACACCAGATACTGCAGGCGAGTCCAGCGGGCCTTCGGAGTTTCAGTACGAACTTTTCCTGGTAAAGCCTGGAGCAGACTCGCCAATCTCGCTGGGGCAATTCGCGGGACTGCTGGATGGATTCACCTGGTTCGCGGATTCTTCCGCGTTTTTGGTGCATAATTCTGCGCGCGAACCTGGACGTGCTTACACCTGGTGGGCAAGCGTAAGCATGCAAACTGTTACACCCTTGCTGAAGGTGACGCCTGACGCATCTGAGAAAATATTCGTGGATATTTCAGCAGATGGTGTCACGTTGCTTTACCGTGATCAGCAAGCTCTTCACTTATACAATCTGCACACAAACACAGATCGGGAAATCCTGTCCTTGCCAAATGCGCGCTTTTATGCCTGGTTTTTGGACGATGCCCATATCCTGTTGGTTGATGATATGGAAAAATCTCTACACTTCGTAGCATATAGCTACGACACTACAACCAACGAGTTAAACCGCATGAGCGAAGACATATTCAGGGCAGATGAAATCAGTTTATCGCCCAACAAGCAGTATTTAACCATTGTCGGAACGCAAACGCGCGAATTGCAGATTCTTCCGATATGTGCACAGATACAATGACGAATTGATATTCGAGCAACATTCTCAAGGCAGTTGGGGTGGGGAAATCATTACCCACCTCAACTTGCTATTTACTTCTTTGTTGCTTCTCATACAAAGGCTTCCCAACAACCCTTCGCCGTCGTCGCCACCTCGGCGGGCTTCCGCGCCGGGTACGATCGCAACGGCAATATGCTCGCCCGCATCGAAGTGAGCGGCACGCAGGTGATCACCTACGTGCAGGAATGGACCGTCGAAAACCGCCTGGCCGTGGTCACCAACACCGTCACCGGTGACGCGACGCGCTTCATCTACGATGGGGACGGCACCCGCGTGGCGCGCCAAGACCCGACCGGGCTGACCGTCAACGTCGGCGCGGTCGAGGTGGAAATCAGCAGGACGCAACGGCTCACCACCACCTACTACTTCGCGGGCGGGCAGCGCATCGCCATGCGAAAAGACGGCAAGGTCACGTATTTGCACGGCGACCACCTCGGCAGCGCCAGCCTGGCGACGGACGCGAATGGCGCGAAGGTGAGCGCGATGCGGTATACGCCGTTTGGCGAGACAAGGGTTGGCGATGCGCCTACGGATCGGCGGTTTACCGGGCAACGGCAGGAGGCGGGGATTGGGTTGTATGATTATGGGGCGCGGTTTTATTCGAGCGGGTTGGGAAGGTTTGTCAGTGCGGATTCGATTATTCCTGACCCCAAAAATCCTCAGGCGCTCAATCGGTATTCCTATGTGTTGAATAATCCCCTTAGATTTAACGATCCAACAGGACATTTTTACGGACCAGATCCATACGACCCTGCCGGGTTTGAAAATATGGACGAAGCCTATGCTTACGCAAAGATGACCGGTAATAGTGCCTTTTTAGATCAATATAAACCCAACAAATACCCGCACTTTGTTGTCCCTCCATTAAATCCAAGCTCAATCACGGGTAGCCCCAAAAACGGTTTCGGCAACACTAGGGTTGCTTTCCAACACAGGAATGACTGGTATAGAGGACTTGGTGGACTTCACAGTGGTATAGATATCGGTGCACCTAATGGTACACCTCTTGTAGCCATGGACTATGGGACGATTGTATGTGCCGGGGATGGATGTTTTATGGGTAGCGGTAATAAGGGTATAGCAATAAAAACAGGTAACTATGTTGTTGTTTATGGACATGTACAGGATATAAAAGTCTCACCTGGGGATATAGTCAAGCCGGGGATGACAGTGGCCCAGGTCGGGGATGACCATTTACATCTTGAAGTGCGCCAGATGAAAAGAGGCGCAGACCCTGCCAATAGGCATGATTCTTTCTGCAATCCGCTGTATTTCTTTGCCCCCACTGTTTCACTAGAAATGGGGTTGACATGGCAATCGTATGTTGACAGGCAAGGTAACTTGAGTTCAAATTATAATCAATGGTCAATGATGTCTTATATGCGTCCTGGAAACTGGTTTTCTGGCACACTTAAGAGTGTGATCTGGACTTCGAATGAGGACTAATCAAAGCATTGAGGGAGGAGTGATATGAAAATACGCCTATTGAAAGTGTTAGCGTTTGCGATACTTATATGCACTCTGTTATTCACAGGGTGTATTTCAAACTCATCTACGGTTGCCACAACAGAGGTCATACCTTCTTCAACTCCCGATCCGGCGGTCAAGAATGCTTTTCATCAGGCGTCACTAACGCCTCAATCAACATTAACGATTAATCCGGTTCCCGTAGCGACAATGACCCCTTCTGTTACCCCAGCATCAGATGCTGCTATCGTACCAACAATGACACCCCCTTTTGGCTTGGTCTACACGTCTGCCAATGGTACTTTGTGGCAGGTCGGCACAGATGGTGAACCTAAACGCATCGCAACTGCGCCTGACGTTGCTTATCCTCCGCTTGTACGTCTTTCTCCTGACCATAGATTGATTCTGTATGATGATTCGCTGAGTTGTTGGGTCATTGATATAAGCAGTGGGGAAGTGGAAAAGGTTGCTGGGGACCCCCATTCGTATGTGTCTTGTCAGTGGTCATTGGACAGCCAGAATATCTACTACGCAGATGGTATGGATGTGTGGGCCGTAAGTGCACGTGGCAGCACGAAGCATAACCTTACAAAAACTCCGGATCGTTTCGAAGAAAGGTTGCTGCCGCTCTGGCTTGGTCGCCCTGATACATTGATTTTCTACTCCTGGCCTCTTGCTGAAACGCCAGATGGGGTCGGATGGACTGGCGCGTTGACGACAGCGAGTGCGGACGGTGCGCAGTATCGGATCATCACCGATACGCTTGCTGTTGACCTGCCAGTTTTGTCTCCAAATGGACAAACGTTGGCCTACATTGCCGGACACACATTGTATTTATATCAATGGAATGATAAGATTCAGCAAGTAGACTTGCAAGCTTATAATTCCGAGCCTTGGGAAGTGCGGTTTACGTCTCCGGCTTGGTCGCCCGACGGTACTCAAATAGCCGGGTGGGCTGAAGGCAACCAGGAAGAGGGATCATTTTACGGCATCATGGTGCTTGATCTCCAAACCAAAACCTCTCGAATTTTGGAACCACTCTACCATCCCATTTTTTGGGACAGTCATCCCCCTGCGCCTGAATGGAGTCCTGACGGACAATGGCTCATCTATTGGGGGCAAGATGAGGATGCGAGCTATTTAGGATTCCACGTTGTCAGTGTTGATGGACAGCAAATGCACACACTCGCCTTTGAAAGTGACGACGAAAAGAGTTGTGCCAATTCCTGGTCCGTTGGGAAATGGGCCTGGAGCCCAGATGGCCAATGGTTAGCCTTCACGCGTTGTGAAGGGAAAGAAGATACGGAGTACATAAAGCATGGCATCTTCTTAACCGAGATAGGGCAATGGACCGTGTTTCAGACGGATTTGCCGCAAGATGCCGAACCCGTTGAGTGGATCGAGGTAATGCCGTAACAGGCCAGACGCGCGCATCAGCGGCACGCAACGGCTCACCACCACCTATTACTTCGCGGGTGGGCAGCGCATCGCCCTGCGGAAAGACGGCAAGGTCACGTATTTGCACGGCGCCCACCTCGGCAGCGCCTCCCTGGCGACGGACGCGAGCGGCGCGAGGGTCAGCGAAATGCGGTATACGCCGTTTGGCGAGACGAGATTCGGGGACGCGCCTACGGATCGAAGGTTTACCGGGCAGAGGGAAG
>DAOUFX010000256.1:0-7164 GCA_034429675.1 Anaerolineae bacterium
CCACCCCCCCCGACACGCCGACGTTGCCGCCCCCCGAAATCACGCCGGGCGATACGCCGACCTGGACGCCGACACTCACTCCCTTCCCCACCGACACCCCTGAGCCCATCACGACGACGCTTCCGGTCACCGTTGGGCTAACATTGAACGGACTCGAATACCGCCGGTGATTTGCGCCAGGTTTTATTCCCCGCGCAAGTCGCCCTCAATCCAGTGCTGTGATCGCCACAGTCTTTAGGAAAGCATTGTGGAAACCTTAGATATACTGACAAAACTCACCGAAACTCCCGGCCCCGCCGGACGCGAACAAACCATCCGCCAGGCCATTGAAGCATACTGGGCCCCCCTTAGCGATGAAATTCGCAGCGACGCATTGGGCAACCTCATCGCATTGAAGAAAGGATCGGGCGCGGAACCGCGCCCGGCGTTGATGATCGCCGCCCACATGGACGAAATCGGCTTGATCGTCACCGGTTATGAGGGTGAATTCTTGCGCGTTCATACGCTGGGTGGGATGGACCGCAGAGTGCTGTTGGGGTTGGAAGTGACCGTCCACGGGAAACGCGATCTGCCCGGCGTCATCGGAACCCGCCCGCCGCACGTCCTCCCGGCCGAAAAACGACGGACACTCGCACCCTGGGAAGGCATCTTCATAGACCTGGGATTGCCGGCAGACAAGGTGTGCGACCTGGTGCAAATCGGAGATCACGTCACCATCGCCCGCTCTCTGACTACCCTGAAAAATGGCCGGGTAGCCGGCAAAGCGCTCGACAACCGCGCTTCGGTCACAGCGGTGACGCTATCGCTGGAAAGCCTGCAACAGCGGAACCACGCCTGGGACATCTACGCCGTCGCAACCGTTCAAGAGGAAATTGGGTCGGCGGGCGCACTGACCGGAGCCTACGGACTGCGACCCAACCTCGCCATTACCCTCGACGTAACTTTCGCCACCCAGCACGACGATGGCGATACCGGCGCCTTTGAACTGGACCAGGGGCCAACCATCGGCATCGGACCGAATTTCCACCCGCACCTGGTCCAACAGCTCAAAGAAGCCGCACAGGCCGAAGAAATCCCCTACCAGACCGAAATCCTGCCCGGTTCCAGCGGAACCGACGCCTGGCGCATCCAGATTGCCCGCGAGGGCATTCCCTCCGGACTTCTTTCTATCCCCATCCGCTACATGCACCAACCGGTAGAAACGGCTTGCCTGAAGGACATCGAACGCACAGCCCGACTGCTTACGGCCTTCATCACACGGCTGGCAGCAAACTATCGCCCGCAATGGGAGGATGAAGCATGAGTGAAGCCCTGTTTCAAACCCTGCAGACACTTTCCGACATTGTCGGCACATCCAACGACGAAATCAGAGTGAGACAGGCCATCCGCCCTTTGATCGAACCGCACGTCAGCAGTATGCACGTGGATGCTCTGGGGAACCTGATCACCTGTAAAAAGGGAAGCGGCGATTCCCCATTGCGCGTCCTGGTCACGGCGCACATGGACGAAGTCGGGTTTATGGTGGTTGGCTACACCGGCGACGGCTGCCTGCGCGTCGAGGCCACCGGCGGCATCAACGATCACATTCTGCCGGGATTGCAGGTGGTGGTCGGGAAAGAGCGCCTCCCCGGCATTTTTGGCGTCAAACCTATCCACCGGGCGGACGACGCAAACTCGGTTCCCAACATCCACAGTCTGGCCGTGGACATCGGCGCGAAAAACAAAGAAGAAGCGGAAAGTCTCGCCCCGCCGGGAACGGCCCTCACCTTTGCCACACAATTCAAGGAAATGGGCGACTCGCTGTCCGGCAAAGCCTTTGATAACCGCGCCGGATGCAGTGTGTTGGCGATGTTGCTGCAACAAAGCCAACTGCCCTTCGACCTCTACGGAGCCTTCACCGTTCAAGAAGAAGTAGGATTGCGCGGCGCCTATGTCGCCGCCTATACGGCGAATCCAGACGTAGCCATCGTCCTCGAAGGTACCCTGGCCGACGATCTACCCAAAGAGGAGAAGGACGTCAGCTCCACCACCGAACTCGGCAAAGGCCCGGCGATCACCGTCAGAGATCGCAGCTACATCACACCCCCCTGGCTGTTGCGACACTTCATCCGAACTGCCGAGGCCGAGAGCATTCCCTATCAACTCAAACAACCCGGCATCAGCGGCACCGAATCCGGCGCCGTTCACATCGCCCGGGGCGGCGTTCCAACCATCACCGTAGCCACCCCCTGCCGCTACATCCACGGGCCGGTCGCCCTGATGCGCCGCAGCGATCTGGAAAATACCGTCAAACTGATCCATGCAGTTCTGACGCGGCTCACGCCAGAAATCGTCGCCGCGCGATAAATGTCAAAATAAAAGGGAAGTGTTTTCGCACACGGGGTACCGTGTGCGAAAAACACCCCCTTTACCCTAGCTATCAAAGACGGCTACGGACTTTCGACTTTTTAACTTTCGACTTTCGACTATTTTTAGAGGAGAATAGCGTGAACCTGGAGCTTTTGGAGAAACTGACCCAAACGTTTGGCCCGTCGGGCTACGAAGAACCCATCCGCGCCGTCATTCACCAGGAAATAGAAGGGCTGGCTGACGAGATTTATACCGATGCGCTGGGCAGCCTGGTGGCGTATCGCAAAGGACGCGGAGCCGGAAAGGTTCTGCTGGCAGCGCACATGGACGAAATCGGCCTGATGGTCACTTACGTCGAAGAAAAGGGATACTTGCGCGTGACCTCCCTCGGCGGAATAAGGCCCGTGCACTGCATTGGCGGCAGAGCGCGGTTTGCCGATGGCACGACCGGCGTCATCTACGTCGAACACCGGGAGAACGAAACCACTACCCCTACCCTGGACCAACTCTACATAGACGTGGGGGCAAGCTCGCGAGAGACGTGTCCGATCAAAGTCGGCGATCCGGCGGTCTTCGTCGGCGCGTTCACGCAACAGGGAAGCCGTCTCATCAGCAAAACCATGGACAACCGCATCAGTTGCTACATCCTCATCGAAGTGCTCCGCCAACTGGCCCAAACCCGGGACAACCACGACAACGTTTACGCAGTCTTCAGCACCCAGGAAGAAATCACCCTGTCCGGCGCACGAACGTCGGCCTTCCGCATTGATCCAGACGTGGCCATCGCCATTGACGTTACCGCAACCGGAGATACTCCCAAAGCGCTGCCCATGGCCGTCGAAATAGGCAAAGGCCCCGCCATCAAGATCAAAGATACGGGCATGATGGCTCATCCCAAGGTGCGCGACCGGTTGATCCAGACGGCGGAAGCGATTGGGATTCCCTATCAACGCGAAATTCTGCTGAGGGGCAGCACCGACGCTTCGGCCATGCAGATCGTGCGAGCCGGCGTCCCCAGCGGCGCGGTCAGCATCCCCTGCCGTTACGTCCACTCACAAGCGGAGATGGTTGATCAAACGGACGTGGAACAAGCCATACGGCTTCTGGACGCGCTACTGAAACGGGAGCTGTAAAATCGGCATCTTCTCCTACTTGGATTCTGTTATTCTTATGTTATGATTGGGCAACTAACCCCGGTAAACCATACGGGGCGGAGCCAATCCCATGCAGATTCTATTAAGGAGGAGAGACATGACACACAGAAAAGCGATTTTTACCGTTGGAATTGCACTGATCCTGCTGATGATGGCCCTGAGCGCCTGCGTCGTCAACAACCCGGGAACACCTGAACCCGAGGTCAGCGCCACCCCTGCCAGCCAAGAGACCACGGAGGCCCCCGCAGCTACTGTAGAAGCGACAGTGGACGCTACCGCTGCCGTGGAAGCAACACCGGAACCGGCCGGGGATGAATTCCCGGAGATCCTGGTGATCCACCCCGATGCCACAGACCTGGAAATCTCGGCGGCCACCAACACGTATGTCTACGTAATGCCGATGATGGTTGCCGATGCCATCGCTTATCTGGAACCGGCGCTGAAAGACAAAGGGTGGATCGAGCTGGGCAAACCATCGGTGATGGGACACCTCGCAACCCTTAATTTGCAACGTGAAGGCTACCGCCTGAACGTCAGTCTGCAAGATAACGAACGCTCCAAGACCACGCGCGTTCAAATGCGATTACAAGAGTAGGATGATACAAATTTTACACGATAAGAAATCTCCAGGAGGTTGAGTGGAAAGTTTAGAGTTAGCCAATCAAATCACCAACATCATCGTAGATAAGCAAGGTGAGGATATCGTCCTCTTGGACCTGAGAGACATCACCACGTTTACCGACTACTTTGTCATCTCTTCAGGAACAAGCCATCGGCACCTGGATGCGTTACAAAATGCAATCCGGGAAGGATTGAAAAAACAAGAGTCCCGCGTTCTGGCGCAAAGTGCCGAGGGGAACGCCGACACCGGGTGGGTTCTCATAGATTTCAACAGCGTGGTGGTTCACCTTTTTACACCGGAAACGCGCTCATACTACGATCTTGAAAGTTTGTGGAAAGACGGGCGTACTGTAACGCGAATACAGTAGAATCGCAGTAGCTGCCCTATCCCCGTACTCAAAAAGGCCCAATGCGCTGTCGCATTGGGCCTTTTTTTGTCACCCTGACGCTTTGACACACCCTGCATTCGATGTATAATCCCCTTGATGAAGCGCGGGGGGAAACAAGCCACCGAACGAAGCTGGCATATCCATCTAAAGTGGTTACAGCCTGGGTTAGGGGTGAAGCGCTGGTTGCTCCTGTTAGGATTGGGAGTCGGGCTTCTGAGCCTGGGGGGCGCTGTGGTACTCCGCGAGTTTTATCCTCTCTCTATGCACTTTTACTACTTAACATTGCAATTTGTGCCACGCCATATCCGGGCCATCCTTTTTATCGTTGTCGGGATAGGCAGTCTGGGCGCCGGGCTGTGGGGGCTTAACCGGGCCATGTTGGAACCCTTCATTGATAGCACGCAGAACTCCATCCCCGAAATGCTCTACGACTATCGCCGGCGCGGACGCGGACCAAAGATAGTGGTCATCGGTGGAGGCCACGGGCAGGCCACCGTTCTACGTGGGCTAAAACAATACACGACCAACATCACGGCCATTGTCACCGTCGCCGATGACGGAGGGTCCTCCGGGCGATTGAGGCGCGAACTGGGCATTCTGCCACCCGGCGACTTTCGCAATTGTCTCGCAGCGCTGGCCGACGATGAATCATTGGTCACCCGACTCTTTCAATACCGTTTCGCCGGCGGCAAGGACCTGGGCGGACACAGCTTTGGAAATTTGTTCATTAGCGCCATGGCCGGCATCACCGATTCTTTCGAGGCCGGACTGGAAGAATCCAGCCGCGTCCTGGCCGTGGAAGGCCGCGTGTTGCCCAGTACGCTAGAGACGGTTACACTGTGCGCCGATGTCGCCCAAAATGGCGCGCCGGCCGCCCGCATTTGTGGAGAATCAAGGATTCCGCAACCATCTGGGCGCATCCAACGAGTATTCCTGGACCCACCCAACCCCAGAGCCTATCCACAAACGATCCAGGCCATTCTCGACGCGGATCTGGTGGTCATCGGCCCGGGAAGTCTCTACACAAGCATCATCCCCAACCTGCTCGTCGCCGAAATTGCCGAGGCGCTGCGTACCGTCAAGATTCCCCGGGTTTATATCTGCAACGTCGCTACACAAGTCGGCGAAACCGAGGCGTATACCGCCGCCGACCATCTGCGAGCCATCGAGGATCACTTTGGCCGTGGGCTGGTGTCCGTCGCCGTCATCAATACCTACATCCCTACCCGCGAACTTCCCCCCGAGGTCGCCTGGGTGCGCCCGGATTTGTCTTCGCGCGACGACCTGCGTGTGATCAATACGAATCTGGTTGACGAAGACTTGGGATGGCGCCATAAAAGTGACCGGCTCGCACAAATTGTTCTCAACATTCTCAAGCAAAACGATTGGGAGTGAGCGATTGGTGATCAGGCAACGCCTCTCACACAGGCCTGCTTGTGCTGTCTGGTCAGCAATCCCTGATTTCCAATTTCAATACTAATACCTTTAAGGAGTGAAGCATGACTACGAAAGTTGGTATCAATGGTTTTGGCCGCATCGGCCGTCAAGTGCTTAAGGCAATTCGTGACTATTACCCCGGCGTGTTGGAAGTTGTAGCGATCAATGACATCGGCGATATGGCGACCATGGCCCACCTGCTCAAATACGACTCGAACTATGGCCGTTTCAACGGAACTGTGGCCGCCGTCGAGGGTGGGATGGAAATTGACGGCAAGTTCATCAAGTTCTTCAAAGAAACCGATCCCGGCAAACTCCCCTGGGGCAACGAGGGCGTTGACATCGTGGTCGAATCCACGGGGCTGTTCACCATCAAGAAAGACGGCGTGAACAAGAAGGGCAAGCAAGTACAGGGCGCCGAAAACCACATCACCAAAGGCGGCGCCAAAAAAGTTATCATCTCAGCTCCGGCGCAAGACGAAGACCTCACCATCGTGATGGGCGTGAACGACGACCAGTATGACCCGGCCGTTCACCACGTTCTGTCCAACGCCTCCTGCACCACCAACTGTCTGGCTCCCGCCGCCAAAGTGGTCAACGACAAATTCCGCATCGTTCGCGGTCTGATGACCACGATCCACGCCTACACCAACGACCAGAAGATCCTCGACCTGCCGCACAGCGATCTGCGCCGCGCGCGCGCCGCCGCGATGAGCATCATCCCCACCACCACCGGCGCCGCCAAGGCCGTCGCGCTGGTCATTCCCGACCTCAAGGGCAAGTTCGACGGGTACGCGCTGCGCGTTCCGACCTCGACGGTTTCTGTGGTGGACTTCACCGCGCAGATCGAGAAACCCACCACCACCGACGAACTGCGCCAGGCGTTCCGCGACGCCGCCGCCGGCCCGCTGAACGGTATTTTGGCCGCCGTGGACGAACCACTGGTCTCGGTTGACTACAAGGGCGATCCGCACAGCTCTTCGGTAGACCTGCCCTTTACGATGGTCCTCGGCAAGGAAAAGAACGACTTCATCAAGGTCGTGACCTGGTACGACAACGAGTGGGGTTACAGCGTCCGCACGGCAGACCTGGCCGCCTTACTCGCCAGCAAGCTGTAATCGAAAATCAGCAACCGGAGATTAGGGATTAGGCAACCAGCCTAATCCCTAATTTTAGGTGTCTTCTCAAAATCTGGGGGTGAGGGTATGGGGGCG
>DAOUFX010000257.1:0-3501 GCA_034429675.1 Anaerolineae bacterium
CCACCCCCCAGATTTTGGGAAGCTTGTCGCCGCCGCGGCAGAGTTAAAGAGAAAGTGTTTTTTCGTGCGGGGTTGCCCCGCACGAAAAAAACTCTACGTGACTTTTCGCAGTATTTCTTCCACCAGGGCCACCGAGGTTCGGGTGGACTCCGGCAGGCATTCGGTGGGCGGGGTTCCGGTTTCGATGCAGCGCAGGAAGTAGGCGATTTCGTTGTAGTAGGCGTTGCCCGGCTCAACGGCGACGGCATTCTCGGATACGCGCTCCGGGTTATCGTAGAGCGTCAGTTCTCCCGCGTCGTAGCACAGCATGGCGCGGTCGAACCACGCCTCAAAGCCGGCGTCGAAGCGGATTTGCGCCGCGCACCATCCGGCGTGCATGTGAACCTGCGGGCCGTCGTCGTACTCGAAGCAGGCGTGCAACACGTCCGGCGCCTGCGAGCGTTCCGACGCGCGCGCCATCGCGTAGATGCGATCGGGGTGGCCGTACACGGCGTTGACGAAATCCACGTCGTGGATGTGCAAATCCATCGCCATGCCGCCGCTGCGGGCCGGGTCGGCGAACCAGTTGCGCGCCGCCCAACTGGGATGCCCGCCCATCCGCCACATATTCAATGAAAGCAGCCGCCCATAGCGCCGGTCGGCGATGCATTGCCGCAGGAATTGGTACTCCGGCCAGAAGCGCAGGCAGTGCGCGATCATCAAGCGCCGCCCTGCCGTGTATGCCGCCGCGACCATCTGGTCGGCGTCCGACGCCGTGAGCGCCATCGGCTTTTCGCACAGGACGTGCTTCCCGGCTTCCAACGCCTGGATGGCGCAGGGGGCGTGCAAGTCGGTGGGCAGGCAGACGTCTACCACGTCCACGTCGGCCTGGGCGATCAATTCCTCGGCTCCGGGATACCGCGCCACGTGAGAAAAATCCACGGGCGTTTCTTCCCCGTTCAGGTTGATTTTCACCTTCTCGCGCGCCTCCAGCCGCTCCGGGACGGCGTCCGCCAGCGCCATCACCTGCACGCCGGGCGCCTTCAAATACTGCGAGACATGGTTCCAGCCCATGCCGCCCATCCCTACAATGCCTACTTTGATCATAGAACCTCCGGGAGTTGGTAATGAATGATCGGTTGATCGTTTGAAACGTGAAACGTGAAACGTGATTTATCGCTTCTCAATGATTCGCCGACTCGCTATTTGCCGTTCATCGTCTCGTTGCTCCGGCTAACAGCCAGCCGCTAACGGCTAATCGCTCACAATGCGGAACCGCCCCTCCAGCCCTTCCGCTGCGTTGGGGCCGATCCATACTTTGAATTCGCCGGGCTCGACGACGTAGCGCATGGATTGGTCGTGGAATCCCAACGTCTGGGCGCCGACGTTGAACGTGATTTCACAGCTTTCCCCCGCTTTCAGGGAGATCCGCAGGAATTCTTTCAGCTCTTTCACCGGGCGGGTGACGCTGCCCACCAGGTCTTGCACGTAGAGCTGCACGATCTCGTCGCCGTTGCGGTCGCCGGCGTTGGTCACGGTCGCCGTGACGATCAGCGCCCCGTCCGGGCGCACTCTGGGCGTCTCGACCACGAGGTCGCTGTATGTGAAAGTGGTGTAGCTCAGCCCGTGGCCGAATCCGAACTGCGGGGTGTGCGGCAGGTCGAGGAACATCACCTTGTGCGCGCGATCGAACTGGATCACGCCGCGCTCGTTGACGGGGCGACCGGTGCTTTTGACGGCGTGGTATACCGGAATCTGGCCCTCGGCGCGCGGGAAGCAGGCGGTGAGCTTGCCGGACGGGTTGACCGCGCCCAGCAGCACGTCGGCGACGGCGCGCCCGGCGCGGGTGCCGCCATGCCACGCGGCCACGATGGCCGGGACGTGCTCCGCCATCCAGGGGATGACCAGCGGCCGCCCGCTCATCAACACGACGACCACCGGAATTCCTGCCGGTTCGCAGGCGGCGACCACCGCCTCCAACAGCTCTTGCTGGTACCCCGGCAGTCCCAGGTGCGCGCGCGAATGCGCCTCGCCGCTCATCATCGCGCTCTCGCCCAGCACCAACACCGCGACGTCGGCCTGCCGCGCCGCAGCGACGGCGCCGTCAATGTCCGGCCCTTCGTCCCCCTCGATGGCGCATCCTTGCGCGTAGAGCACTTCGATCTCCCGGCCCTGTTCCGCCAGCGCCGCGCGGAGCCCTGCGCGCACCGGCTCCACCTCTTCGGCCCGGCCCTGACACGCCCAGCAGCCGAGCAGTTCCGCCTGGTTGTCGGCCAGCGGGCCGATGAGGGCCAGCCGCCCGACCTGCGGGCTGATCGGCAACACCGGCCCCGCGTTTTTGAGCAGCACGATGGATTTCTGCGCGATTTCCAGGGCCAGCGCGCGATGCTCCGGTCGCAGCAACACCTGGGATTCCAACCCCTCGTCGCAGTACGGGCGCTCGAAGATGCCCAGGGCCAGCTTCAGCTTCAGGACGCGCAACGCCGCTTCATCAATCAGCGCTTCCGCTACCAATCCCGCGCGCACCAGCCCGGCCAGATGCTCCAGGTAAGCGTAGCTCATCATATCAATGTCCTCGCCGGCCAGGGCGGCTTTGAGCGCGGCATCGCGCAGATCTTCCGCCAACCCGTGCTGGATCAGCTCGCCGATGGCGTCGAAGTCGCTCAGCACCACGCCGGGCCAGTTCCACTCGTCGCGCAGCACTTTACGCAGGAGAAAGGCGTTGGCCGACGCCGGGACGCCGGAAATCTCGTTAAAGGACGACATGACGGTGACGGCGCCTTCGTCGAAGGCGGCCTTGAACGGCGGCAGGTACACGTCCCGCAGCGTGCGCTCGGAAACGTCCACGGTGTTGTAGTCCTTGCCGGCTTCTGCCGCGCCATAGGCCGCGTAGTGCTTTGGGCACGCCGCTATCCGTTTGTTGCCGGGCGTGTCTTTGATCTGGAACCCGCGCACCCGCGCCCGCGCCATCTCGGCGCCGAGGAACGGATCTTCGCCGGAGCCCTCGGCGATGCGGCCCCAGCGCGGATCGCGGGCCACGTCCACCATCGGCGCGAAAATCCAATCGGTGCCCGACGCGGCGGCCTCTTGGGCGGCGACGCGCGCCGCGTGCTCTACCAGGATCGGGTCCCAGGTGCAGGATTCCGCCAGCGGGATCGGGAAGATGGTGCGGTAACCGTGGATCACATCGTTGCCGACGATGAGCGGGATGTGCAGCCGCGATTCTTCCACGGCAATGCGTTGGAAGCGATTGATCTGCCGCACGTCGCGGAAGGTGAGCAGCGTTCCCACGTGTCCCGCGCGGATGTCGGCGTCAAGGTCGCGCTTCCAGCGCGGTCCCGCCTGGTTCATCTGCCCGATCTTCTCTTCCAATGTCATCTGCGCCAGCAGTTCGGCGGCGCGCGTTTCGACCTCAGGTTCAAATTCGGTAAAGCGGTAGTAATAGTGGGCCACGGGTCTCCTTCGAAATAGCGTTTAGCTTTTAGTTTTTAGCCGAACAAAAGGGTGTTTTTTCGAGCGGGT
>DAOUFX010000258.1:0-5097 GCA_034429675.1 Anaerolineae bacterium
CCTATCAGCCGTGGAGCGAGCTGCTGCTGGACGCCAACGGCCACCAGACCGCCTATATCAATGACGGCCTGGGCCGCCTGATCGAGGTCCACGAATATGATGGAACCTACGCTACCCCGACCTGGAATACCGGCAATCTGGCAATTACCAAGTATACCCACGACGCCGCCGGCAACCTGGTCCGCGTAGTGGACGCCCTGGGACACGTCACCACGCTCAGCTACGACGCCCTGGGCCGCAAGACCGCGATGGACGACCCCTCAATGGGCAAATGGAGTTACGCTTACGACCTTGCCGGCAACCTGATTAGCCAGACTGACGCGGAGGGCCGAACGATGATCTTCGAGTACGACGAACTGAACAGGCTCATTCGCAAAAGCGTGGCGAGCGAATCAGCGCATCAGCGGGTGAGCGGATCAGCAAGTAACGCCTCATTCTCTGCCCCATACTCCTTACTCCATACTTCTTACTCCCTCCTCGCCGAATACGCTTACGATCAGGGCCTCAATGGTATCGGCCGTCGCACAACAATGACCGACACGTCCGGCAGTGCGCAATGGGCTTACGACGCGCAGGGTCGCGCCATCCGCGAGACGCGGACAATTGCGGGGGCGGGAACCTTCGTTACCACTCAGGGCTACGATGCTGCCGGGCGCGTGATCGCCACGGGGCTGCCCACCGGCGAGGTGATTCACAACACCTACAATCTGCGCGGGCTGCCGGAAACGGTCACAGGGTTGAACAATTACCTGACCGGCGTCACCTACAACGCCCTGGGCCAACCGCTGGGACAGACCTGGGGCAACGGGCGCCAGACCGTCTACGGCTACGATCCCGCCACCCAACGCCTGGCAAGCCTGCAAGTTGGCAATCTGTTGAGTTTGAGTTACACCTACGATCAGGTCGGCAATCTGCGTACCCTCACCGACGCCGGCAACGGCGGGCAGGTGCAGACCTTCACCTACGACGCCCGCGACCGCCTGACCAGCGCGCAGACTAACGCTGCCGGGCAGGATCGATACCACGAAGCCTACGGCTATGACAAAATGGGCAACATCATCACGCGGACTTACGGCAGCAAAACTGTCACCTACACCTACGGGCGCAAATACGGTCTGCAACTTCCCATCACTCCCACCACCCACACCACCGCGCTCCACGTCGTCTACTTCCCCATCATCCTCCGCGAAGAAGCCCTCCAGCAACCCTTCGCCGTCGTCGCCACCTCCGCCGGCTTCCGCGCCGGCTACGATCGCAATGGGAATATGCTCGCGCGCGTCGAAATCAGTGGCACAGAGCCCCTCACCTACACGCAAGAATGGAATGTCGAAAACCGCCTGGCTGTGGTGACGAACACGGTTACCGGCGACGTGACACGCTTCATCTACGACGGCGACGGCGCCCGTTTGGCGCGCGAAGATCCATCCGGATTAACTGTCAACGTCGGCGCGGTCGAAGTGAAGATCAACGGAACGCAACGCCTCACCACCACCTACTACTTCGCGGGTGGCCAGCGCATTGCGATGCGGAAGGACGGTGAAATCACGTACCTGCACGGCGACCACCTCGGCTCCGCGTCATTGGCGACGGATGCGGGCGGCGCGAAGGTCAGCGAGATGCGCTACACGCCATTTGGCGAGACAAGATACGGCGATGCGCCTACGGATCGCCGGTTTACCGGGCAGAGGGAGGAGGTCGGGATTGGATTGTATGATTACGGGGCGAGGTTTTATTCGGCGTCGCTTGGTAGGTTTGTCAGCGCGGATTCGATTATTCCTGACCCGAAAAATCCTCAGGCGCTCAATAGATATTCCTATGTCATGAACAACCCAATAAACCTGGCTGATCCCACTGGGCATGATCCATTGGATTCAGGATGGATAAGTGAATTCACCGAATATTTTGGTCATGGACCAGACAGCGTTGATCGGCTAATTCGCCTTTTCTCTCTTGCGTTCCCAGATGAGTGGGATTGGAATAAGTTCTACGACGCCGAAACTCGTTCCCGACGTTCTCTTGATGAAATACAAGCAATCTTTGTAAAGCCCCCTGAAAATCGAAATTGGGCTGGGATGCGCAATGCGCTTACCCGTTTAGCTAGTTGGTACACTACAGATGAAACCGAAGCTTTTGTTCGAGATGTTGGCAATTTGTTTGGTGGGCTCCCTGATCGCTTCGAGTATCCTTCTATGAATATCGCAGCAAGTGGATGTGCCACAGGGATATCTTGCAATGATCGTTTTCCTCTGCCCAGCCATTTTTGGGCTCGCTTAAATCGAGAGGGAATTTCAGATTACCTCGTAGGTACCGATGAGGACGCAAATGTTCATCACTGGGCATGGGCTTTGGTACTCGGGTATCATTATGCTCCCTGGGGAGTAGTATTGAATACAGGACGTGAATTTACGCGAAACCCGTGGTCTTTTGTTGCATCAGTCTTTGCCGACCAGAATTGTGTTGCGGATGTTTACCTTGGGAACCATGGTGCAAGAATGGGTGCTTACTTGAAAATGGTCAAGGTTTCTCCACTAACAGTCTCATCTATCTGGACTTATGAGATGTTTTGGACTAAAACATTTTGGTAGAATCGCTCATTTATGATATATCAATGGACAGAGCAGCGCGAGATAAATAATTGTCAGCGTGTGTAAGGAGGTATGGTGATGAGATCTCAATTCAGAAATGTTGCAATACTTTTTCTCATGTTGATTTATGCCTGTTCACCCCTTGTTGTATCGAATCCGGTAGAAGAAGCACAATCACGTATCCAGATTGGCGATTCTCGTGACGATGCAGTACAGGCATTATCAGATGCCTGGTTTCACGCGGAATGTACATACCCTACCATCACGGGAATGGACGATTT
Source organism: Anaerolineae bacterium (assembly GCA_034429675.1). Classification (GTDB taxonomy): domain Bacteria; phylum Chloroflexota; class Anaerolineae; order B4-G1; family SLSP01; genus JAKQHY01. The sequence goes on from DAOUFX010000258.1 coordinate 2,867, forward strand.
GTTCCTTTATGGCCCCAAGGATCCGGACCGGGTCGAGATTGTTATTGTCAGTTCCGACGTTGTAAGTGGAAACCTGGAAGTTGTATCTATAGGAGGGTTTGAAAGTTACATGTTGTCTCAGTACAATCACTGTATTCCATCTCCATTGCAGGTATTTGAGGAAGAAACACCAACAGCAGCCGTTGCACCTTAACCCCCTGCCATTCTAACATGCGGCGCGTCAGTACGTGATATAACGTGGTCACATATCTATATGGTGATTACCTCGGATCTGCTTCGCTGGCGACGGACGCAAGTGGCGCGAAGTTGAGCGACATGCGCTAAACACTGTTTGGCAGGATTCGGTATGGCGATGTACCTACGGATCGGAGATCCACCGGACAACGCGAAGAAAACGGGATTGGGTTATACGACTACGGAGCGGTTCTATTCAAGCGGGTTGGGATGATTTGTCAGCGTGGATGCGATTATACGAGATGATATTGATGAAAACACTCAGATATATTCTGTTATTAAGCTTGCTTGTAGCAGTAATTGTCACTGGATGTAATGGCCCCACTAAAGAAGTCAGTGCACTAGCTGAAGAATTAGGTGTTGATCCACGGGATATGGATTCCTATGGTCCTGGCCCCTTTCCATTAAACTATTTTGTGGATCAATTATGCTTGTCACAATGCGAGGAAGAAAAAACGATAACCCGTGCTGAAGCACAATCAAAAATTGTAGGATTTGAAACCAAGCAGGAATGTCAATATGCAGGATACAGCCCAAAAGGAGATTATAGCGTTATCTATTTGTATTACTCGCTGGACTTTGACACGGCGTTGAAAATTGTGGCAATATATCAACTGCAAGATACTGAATCGCCGCCAAGTGAGTCTGATGCCTTGGTAGAGCTACTCTATCTTGATTCTCCAACTCAAACCGAACTGTTGGAATGGCGGCAGTGTATGGGACTACAGCCATAAAGCCGAATTAATCCGCTCACGAACGAAATAAAACTTGTTATAGAGCCGTAAAAGAAGATTGCCCCCAGGGCTCAACCTCCTGGGGGCTTTTCTTGTCCCGGACTGTATCAGGCCGGCAATTGAAAAGGCCCGATAGAGCACAGCAATTGACACGATCCTGATTAGTCGCGTAATAGATGCCGGCCTGGCACAACCCGGGAAACTACTTCAACACCCTAAAGCCGGGGCCGCTGCCGCCCGCTGTCCCGCGATACCCCGCCACTTTCACCGCCGATCGCGCCCCGGTTGTGGGATTGTACAGACCCACCCCGTACAACCGGCTCGTCTTCATAAAGCCCCCGGAGAAAATCCGGTAATCTGTATTGACGAGCGCCGCCATCCGCGAGCAGGGGCGCCAGTGCCGGCCACGGGAGAGGACGCTGCCTTCGTTGCGTCCGATCTGGCACGTCCACACCAACAGCTTGTAGCCGGCCGGGATGCCCGACGCGATGAAGCCGTTAGTGTTGCGATCACTGTACAGCGTCCCCAGTTCGCCGTAGCGCTTCTGATTGACCCAGGGAACGCTGACGTTCAACGTCGCCGGCGTACCTTCCTGTAGCACGCACTCGCGCACCTGCACCGGATCGAAGAGCATGCGCTTTTCTACCCACGTCACTGCCCAGACTTCTTGCGCCGTCGTGACGTGCCGGCGCAGGCACCAGGTCAGGTCTTTCACCGTGCCGTCGCCGTAGGTGGTCTCGAAGCTGGCCAGACCGTTGCCCGGCCAGTTGTCGGTCGGCGATAGGCTCCCCCGCGCCAGCTCGGACCAGATCACGCCGTATTGCGCCGTCCGGTCCACGCCGTCCACCAGGATTTGCGTCACGTGGCGCGGGCTGCGTCCGGCTTCGTAGAAGTGGTCGCGCGGCAGGTAGCAGTATTTCGCGCCGGCCGGCAGGGTCACGGTGGTCGTGAAGCTCAGCGTGATCTCCGGGATTTCGCCGGGCAGCAAGGCCGCCAGGTCGCCCTGGAGCGCCGCCAGGTCATTCTCCAGCTCGTAGTGGGATTTGCGTCCGATCGAGGTCAGGTCGTTGTGGTCGCTCATCACGCATCCATGGAATATTGCGCCGAGATGGCAGCAATGGCGATTTGAGTGGCGTTGCCGGCATTGGTCAGGGTGTAGCGCAGTTGCAGTTGGTAGAATTCAATCGCGAGATCCTGCACGATGATGCGCTGGCCGGTTCCCGCCGCCAGGACGGTCGTCCAATTCGTCTGCCCCTGCACCCG
>DAOUFX010000259.1:0-6432 GCA_034429675.1 Anaerolineae bacterium
CCACCCCCAGATTTTGAGAAGATACAAACCAACACCTTGCAACTTTGAACTTGAAACTTGAAACTCTCTGCTGGAGGCGAACATGAACCAGGGACGCACATTGCTGATCCGTGGCGGGACGGTGGTCACGCCGGATATGATGCTGGAGGCCGATGTCTTGGTGAACGACGAAGTGATCCAGGCCATCGGCAAGAATTTGCCGGCGCCGGAAAACGGCGAAGTCGTGGAAGCGCGCGATCTGATTGTGCTGCCCGGCGTCATTGATGCGCACACGCATATTCAGCTGGACACCGGCATCTACCAGACGCAGGACGACTGGCTGACCGGGAGCCGCGCGGCGGCGTTTGGCGGCGTGACGTCCGTGATAGATTTCGCTACCCAGTTCAAGGGCCAAACTTTCGAGCAGGCCCTCGAAGCGCGACTGCAAGAGGCGGCGCCCTCGGTTATTGATTATGCCTTCCACATGATGGTCACCGACGTCGCGCCGGGTCAGGAAGACGAGTTGGGCGCACTGCCGGAGCTGGGCATCCAGAGCATCAAGCTCTACACCACCTACCGCCCCAACTACTACGCCGACGACGCCACCATTCTGCGGCTGTTGGAAGCCGCCGGGCGTTACGGCATCATCAGCCTGATCCATTGCGAAAACGACTCGCTGGTGACGGCGCAGACGCAGTCGTTAGTGGAGGCCGGACAGACCGGCTGGCGATACCACGGCGCATCGCGTCCGGCCCTGGCCGAGCAAGAAGCCACCGCCCGCATCCTCTTCCTGGCCGAAGCCGCCAACGCCCCGGTCGTCATCGCCCACAATTCTACCGGGCTGACTGCGGCGCTGGTCGCCAACGCCCGCAAAAGCGGGCAGGTCGCCTTCTCCGAAACCACGCCGCAATACCTGTTGCTGGACGAGTCGGTCTACCAGGGGCTGGGAACCACCGACGCGCCGGATCCCTGGCGTTACATCCTCCAGCCGCCGTTGCGCGCCGCCGTCGAAAGAGAAAAGCTGTGGGAGTTGCTCGGCGGCGGTTGGGTGGACATGATCAGCAGCGACCATTGCGACTACACCGCAGCGCAGAAACTCGCCGGCAACGACAATTTCACCCGCACCCCCGGCGGGCTGCCGGGCGTCGAGACGCTGCTGCCGCTGATGGCAACCTACGGCGTCGGCGAAGGCCGGCTGCACTGGACCGACCTGGCGCGGATGCTGTCGGCGAACCCGGCGCACATCTACAATCTCTGGCCGTACAAAGGCGCGCTCATCCCCGGCGCCGACGCCGACATCGTGCTCTACGATCCGGTGGGCGAGTCCACGCTCGACGTGACCGCCCTGCACACGCAGGCGGGATACAGTCCTTACGCCGACCGGCGCATTCAGGGACGGGTGGTGTCCACACTCAGTCGCGGCGCATTTTTGGTGCGCGACGGCGAATTTGTGGGGGAGCCAGGGCGCGGGCAATATCTTCAGCGCGAGCCATCCTTCTGGCATTGATACGCCGCCCAGTGGGAACCGGCAATGGATAGTCTACCGCTCATCATCGGCCTCATCCTCGGCGCTGCGCTGATGTATGGCGTGCAACGCTTCCGGGAGCGCGCCGACCGCGAAAGTCTGCGCGCCGAGGTCACCGAGCGCTACACCGAGCGGAGCGCCGCCGAGCGCGAGCGGATCGTCCAGCGCTACGAGGCGCGCATCCGCGAGCTGGAAACGCGCCACGCCGAGACGGTGCTGCTGACCCGGCGCGAAAGCACCGATCAGAGTCGCGCCGTGCTCAAAGGTAAAATGGCCGAGCAGATTGCGCCGTTGCTGCCCGGCTTCACGTATTGGCCCGCCGACGCCCGGTTTTTAGGGGACCCGGTGGACTACGTGGTGTTCAACGGCTATGGCGCGCTCCAGGAAGACTACGACCATGCCGGGGAACTGGAAATCGTCCTGTTGGACATCAAACGCGGCGCGCGCACCACGTTGAGTCACGGTCAACGCCAGATCGCGCGCGCCGTCGAAGAGGGCCGGGTGCGCTTTGAAGTCGTGCGCGTCTTTGACGATGGCACCGTGCGCGCGCACGGCTGGCAATCCAAATCCGACGGCGCCCAATCGGATTTTAACGGGTCAAATGGAAGCTAAAAACACCCCCAACCGCAAGTTCTTGTCCCTACGCACCCAAGTGCTCGTGATCGTCGGCCTGACCACGCTGGGTCTCTTCGGACTGCTGTTTATCCCATTGCGCTACTTCTTGCTCAACAGTTTTCTCGAACTGGAAAATCAAGAACTCACCCGAGATTTGCAGCGCGCGATCAACGAAATCGAGGACACCAAGAGGAACCTGGGCGACTTCACACTGGATTATGCATTCTGGGATGAGACTTACGACTTTATGGGAACCCAAGATCAGGATTACCTCGCTTCCACGTATGTCACCAGCACCTACACCGAGAACCGCTTGAGCCTGATTATGCTCGTTACGCCTTCCGGGGAAATACTTTACGGACAGGCCTTCGACCTGAAAACAGAAACCCCCATCGCCATCCCCGCGCCACTGACGACGCTTACTGCGGATTCACCCCTCGTGCAACCTGCCGGGCCGGCAGACGCGGCCGTCGGCGTTCTGATGATCGCAGATAAACCGATGTTTATCGCCGCCTATCCTATTTTGACCACACAAACTGAAGGGCCATCGCGGGGCGCTCTGATCATGGGACGCTTCATTGACGATGACGAGATAGCCCGCCTGTCTAAAACTACCGAACTGACTTTGACCCTCACGCCGGTGGACGCACCCGCAGTGAGTGAAATTCACGCCGCATTGTCGAACGGCGACAACGACAGGCTGATCCGCCCCCTCGACCGGCAAACGGCCGCCGGATATTCAATCCTCTATGACATCACAGACAATCCGGTCTTGATCCTCCAAATGAAGACACCTCGCGACATCTACGCGCAGGGATTAAAAGCGATCGCCTATCTGAGCACGGGTATTTTGATCGCAGCCCTGATCTTTGGCGTCGTCATGATCGGGCTGTTCAACTGGGCCGTCCTCACACGCCTGAACGAACTGGGGGAGCGCGTCGGCGCCATCGGGGAATTAGGCGTCCGAGGGGATTTCTCCAAGCGCGTGGCCATCGGCGGGCGCGACGAGCTGGCGATTCTCGGCGGTCACATCAATACCATGCTGGACAATCTGGAACACTACCAACGCGCCCTACTCTTGCAGAAACAACGGTTTGAGGACATGGTCGCCGTGGCGCGCGCCACCGTCGAACGCCCGGCCCTGGAATCCACGCTGCAAAACGCCCTCGAAGTCGCCCGGCAATTAACCCGCGCGGAACGCGGCAGTCTGTTTCTGCTGGATGAACTGGGGGCCGTCACTTACAGCATTCTGGCGCGGCGAAACGTCACCCCCGCCGAACAGAAAGAGGTCGTCGGGCAGGTGATGCACGCCGGGTTGGCCGGGTGGGTCGCGCAGAACCGCCAGTCGGTGCTGCTGTCTGACACCAGCCAGGATGAACGCTGGCTGACCCTGCCCAACGAACCCTACGTCGCGCGTGCGGCGCTGGCCGTGCCGATCCTGAGCGGCGTGCGCAAAGTGGGCATCCTTACCCTCACCCATCCTGACGTCGGCCACTTCAGTCAGGATGACCTGCAACTGATGCAAGGCGCCGCCGACCAGATGGCGCTGGCAATTCGCAACGCCCAGATTTACGACGACCAACGGCGGTTGGCGGAACGGCAGACCACGCTCTACGAAGTACTGAACACCATCAGCGCCCACCTCGACCCCGAATCGGTTTTGAACGTCGCCGCACAGACCGTGGCCCAGCTCACCGGCTGGCCGGTGCTCACCATCTCTCTGTACGACGAACGGACCGGCAACCTGGTCAACCACGGCGCCGTGGGGGACGTTTCGGCGTTGCCGGCGAGCATTTCCACGGCTACAGGCATCATCGGGCGCACCTACCGCGAGCGCCGAACGCAATATGTGCCCGACGTGAAAGCCGACCCGGATTATGTGGTCATCCATCCTGCCACCAGCTCCGAATTGGCCGTGCCGCTGCACCGTGGGGAGCAGCTGCTGGGGGTTCTCAACATCGAACATGACCGCGAGATGGCCTTTCGCGCCGATGACATCGTGTTGGCCGAATCCCTGGCCGACGCCATCGTCCTGGGCATCACCAATGCGCAGCTCTTCCAGGCCATCGCCGGCGAGCGCAGCCGGTTGGAAGCGCTCATCGCCGCCAGTCAAGACGGCATCCTTTTCGTCAACATCAACCTGACGGTGATGGTGATCAACGCGGCCGCCATCGCCATGCTGGCCTTGCCCGGCGCGCCGGAGCAGTGGGTCAACCGCAGCATCCAGGAATTCCTCAGCGCCCTGCGCTGCCAGGCGCCCGAAGCCGCGCGGGTGTTGTTGCGCGAGCTACGGCGCGTTCAAAAAGGCGATGAAATCACCGCAGAAGGCGAGGCGACGGTGGCGCAGCACACGCTCCACTGGATCAATCTGCCGGTGATCCAGGCGGAGTCGTCGCTGGGCCGTCTGATTATGCTGCACGATATGACCGAAGAGCGGCTGCTGGAACGGATGCGCGACGATCTGACCCACATGATGGTGCACGACCTGCGCAACCCGCTCACCGGCATCTACAGCTCACTGAAATTGCTGCTGAGCAGAGCCGGCAACAGCCTCTCGGCGGATCATCGGAAAATGCTGGACATTGCCGACAACAATGCCCAGCGTATGCTCCAACTGGTCAATGCCATCCTGGACATCAACCGGCTGCAAAACGGGCAAATGCCGCTGGAATACAGCGACATCACCGTGAGCGACCTCATCGCCGACGTCGTCCGCCTGCAACAACCGCTGGCCACCAACAACAAGATTGTCATCGAACATGAAATTCCACCCGACCTGCCACGGGTCAGCGCCGATGCGCGGCTCGTCGAGCGGGTGCTCCAGAATTTGATCGGCAATGCGATCAAATTTACGCCTGAAGGCGGCGCCATTCGGATCACGGCGCACCAAATCCAGGAGCAGCCCGGCAAACTCTACGTCTCGGTCAGCGATACCGGCCCGGGCATCGCGCCCGAAATCCGGGATCATTTGTTTGAGAAATTCACCACAGGTAAACAGCAAGGACGTGGCACCGGTTTGGGCCTGGCGTTCTGCAAAATGGCGCTGGCCGCCCACGGCGAAAACATCTGGGTGGATAGCACCGGCAACCGCGGCACCACCTTTGTCCTGACCTTGCCCGTTCCTGAAGTCAGAGACTGAGGAATTGAGGGATTGAGGGATTGAGGGATTGGGAAAGATGCTTCAATCCCTAATCCCCCAATCCCCTAATCCCTCATTCACTATTTTTCGAGGAGCACTCATGCGCGATATCATCTCCGATTTGACACGTTGGCGCCAGGCCGGAAAGCCCATCGCACTGGCGACGATTTTGGAAACCCGAGGGTCGTCGTTGCGCCCGGCAGGGACGCGGATGGCGATTACGGCCGGCCACGAGGTGGCCGGCTCGATCAGCAGCGGCTGTGTGGACGGGGACGCCATCGCCGAAATGGAGGCTGTCCTGAACGGCAAAACGGCGCTGCGGCGCTCCGCCGTCGGTGTCACCGACGAACAGGCGTGGGGCGCCGGGCTGGCGTGCGGCGGATCGCTGGATGTGCTGATCGAACGCTGGGATCCGCTGTACGATCGGTTTATCGCCGAAATTGCCGCGCAGCGGACGGTAGGCTTCGCCTCGCGTTGCGATCGTCCGGCGCACCTGGTGCACACCGCCGAGGGCGAGAGTCACGGCACGCTCGGCACCCCCGATCTGGACGGCGCGGTGTTGATGGACATCAGCGCGGCCTGGCCCGGCCCTCACGCCCAAAAACACACCTATCCGCAAGGCGAAATTTTCATCGAGGTCGTCCCGCCGCCGCCTACGCTGCTCATCTTCGGCGCGACGGACATCGCCATCGCGCTGGCAGCGCTGGCGCGGGTGCTGGATTTCAAAGTCATTGTCAGCGACGCCCGGCGCCTCTTCCTCACCGAAGAACGGTTCCCCCAAACCGACCTGCGTTTTGGCTGGCCGCAGGACACGTTCACCGCGACAGACTTCGGTCCGGGGTGGGCCATCGTCACGCTCTTTCACGATCCCAAGTTCGACATTCCCGCCCTGACCCTGGCTCTCAACAGCCAAGCCTTCTACGTCGGCCTGCTTGGCAGCCGCAAGACACAAAACGATCGCCGCGAACAGTTGCGCGAAGAAGGATTCAAAGACAAAGACCTGGAGCGGATTCACGGCCCGGCGGGGTTGGATCTCGGCGGAAAAGAGCCGGCGATGATCGCGCTCTCGATCATGGCGGAGATCATCGCCGTGCGCCACCGCCGCGAAGGCGGCATGATGAAGCGAAAAGTATCATAAAGAGGCGTGTTTTTCGTGCGGGAGTACCCGCACGAA
>DAOUFX010000260.1:0-4073 GCA_034429675.1 Anaerolineae bacterium
AACACTCCCACAAACTTCACAGATAGGCCCCTTAGTACCAGCGTATCATTGCTAATTCCGCTTTGGTTTGATATGCTACACAAGTTGGATAGAATGCGTTTTTTCGTGCGGGGTACCCGCACGAAAAAACACTCCCCACCAGTCTTTGCCGCGTCGGCGGCGATTCTGGCTAAAAGCTAAATGCTATTTTCCAAGGAGAAAACATGAAAAAGGTATTGCTCTGCATCGCGTTGATCACGCTCAGCCTGACCGGTCACGTGTCCGGGCATCCGCAAACCGAACCCATCACCACTTTTGAAACCGGGAAATCCCCCACACTCATCATTCACGTCGCTGTGACCGGCAACGACAATACTGGCGACGGCAGCAGCGGCGCCCCTTACGCGACGATCGAACGCGCCGCCCAAGACGCCGTACCCGGCGCGGCTATTCGCGTTCACGCCGGCACTTATACGGAACAAAGCAGCGTCGAGGGACTGGCCGGCACCGCCGCCGCCCCCATCTGGATCGGCGGCGCGCCCGGCGAAGCGCGCCCGGTCATCGCTAACGACAGCCAGGCGCTGCACCTGATCCAAGTGCGCTATCTCATCATCCACGACCTGGAAGTGCGCGACACCTCGCAGAACGGCATCAACTGCGACGACGGCGGCGACTACGCCGACAACACCGCCACGCAGCACGTCGTCTTCCGCGACCTGTACATCCACGACGTCGGCAGCGGCGGCAACGAAGACTGCCTCAAGCTCTCCGGCGTCAACGACTACTTTGTGCTGGACTCCGAGTTCGCCCGCTGCGGCGGCGGGTCGTCCGGCAGCGGCATAGATCACGTCGGCTGTCACGGCGGGCTGATCGCCAACAACTATTTCCACGAGCTTTCGGCCAACGCCGTCCAAAACAAAGGCGGCAGCGAGGCCATCGAAATTCGCGGCAATCTGATGGTGGACGCCGGCGCCCGCGCCGTCAATATGGGCGGCTCCACCAGCTTCGAGTACTTCCGCCCGCCCCTCTCGACGACCCAACCCAACGTCGAAGCCCGCGACATCCGCGTGATTTCCAACATCATCCGCGGCAGCGATGCCGCGCTGGCCTTCGTCGGCTGCGTGGACTGCCTGGCCGCCAACAACACCATCGTCAATCCCGGCAACTGGCTGATCCGCATCCTGCAAGAGACCACCACCGACGGCGACTACGAATTCTTGCCCTGCTCCAACAACCAGTTCACCAACAACCTGGTCTACTTTGACCGCGGCGAGCTTTCGACCTACGTCAACATCGGCCCGAACACGTCGCCGGAGACGTTTGCCTTCTCCAACAATCTCTGGTACGCCCACGACAACCCGGCCCAGTCCCAACCCAACCTGCCGGTCACGGAAAGCGACGGCATCGCGGGCGAAGACCCGCTGTTGGCCGACCCCGCCGCAAACGATTATCACCTGCAAACCGGCAGTCCCGCCATCGGCAACGGAACGGCGGTCGCCGGTGTGGCCTACGACTACGACGGCGTCGCCTACAACACGCCGCCCAGCATCGGCGCCTTTGAAGGCAACACGGTCGTGCAGCCCGACCTCGCACCTTCGACCAAAACCGTCTTCCCGGCCCAGGCCCGCTTCGGCGACACGGTGACCTACACGCTCAACGTGCGCAACGCCACCGGGCCGCTGGACGTCCAGGCGTGGCTCAGCGACACGCTGCCCACCGGACTGGACTACGTCCCCGGCAGCTTCACTGCGACCAGTGGGACGGCGAACGACGGCGATGCGCCGGATCTGTACTGGACCGGCGTCCTCTCCCCGTCGCCGGTCGTCACCCTCACCTACCGGGCGATCGTCACCTACACCCAACCCGGCACTGAAACCATCGCAGCGGCGACGCTGCGCAACGTCGCCGCCATCAGCGCCGAAGGCGCAACGCTCGTCCGCGTCTCAGCGACGTTGCCCGTCAACAGCCAAAGCCTGTACCTGCCGCTGGTGCTGCGCGGTTACGCCGCCGCCCCCCGCCGCGCCGCCGCTCAGGCCATCCAGGCGCCGGTGCTGAAGTGGCAACGCGGCGGCTGCTACAATTCCTGGTGCGAGACCGGCTGGTATTCCTCGCCGGCGGTGGCCGACCTGGATGGCGACAAAGCGCCGGAGGTCATCGGCGGCGGCTACAAGCTGTTCATCCTCAATGGCGAGGACGGCTCGGTGCAACAAAGCACGGATACCCCCGGCAGCCGCATCTGGCCCGGCATCGTCGTGGCCGATCTGGACAACAACGGCGATCTCGAAATCGTCACGGCGCAGGGAGACGCCTATCTCAACGTGCTTGATCACAACGGAACCGTCGTCTGGTCGCAGCGCCCGGGCAGCAACGAACTGCGCGCGCTGGCGGTCGCCGACCTCGACAACGACAAGACGCTGGAAATTGCCGTCGGCACGGCGCGCGGCGCCGACATCAACGCCTGGGTTTACGAACACAACGGGACGCTGCGCGCCGGCTGGCCGCAGCCGACCTCGGAGGCCGCCGGATGGTCTTGGGGCGTCTTCAACAACAACATCGCCCTGGGCGACATTGACGGCGACAGCCAGGGCGAAGTCATCGTCCCCTCCGACGTGCACTACATCTGCGCCTACGAAGCCAACGGCAGCCCCATCCTGGCTAACGCGATGTACAAAGAAAGTAACGGCGCCACGCGAGTCTGGGGACGGGTCGGCATCTGGGAAGACCCCACGGTGGAACTGCGCGGCTGGGGCCGGTGCGACGGCGTGCGCGCCGAGAGCTACCGCACCAACTTCGCCGACGGCCCCGCCGTGATCGCCGATATGGACGGCAACGGAACGATGGAAGTGATCGCCACGGGCAATGTCAACGACTGCCATACGGGATACCCGCCGAGCAAATACGTCGGCGTCTACATTTTCAACGCCGACCGCAGTCGCTTCAAGAGCGGCGGCTACGACTGGTCCACGGTTCCGGTGGACACCGGCGCGCCGCTGTCCGAGGATTACGACGTCATCGAGAGCGCCCAGTACAACCCGGCCATCGCCGACCTCGACGGCGATGGCAAACAGGAGATCCTCTTCGCCTCCTACGACGGTCGCGTCCACGCCTACTGGCTCGACAAGACCGAGCACGGCGCATGGCCTTACTCCGTCTACACCGGCAACGGCTATCGCTTTGCCGGCGAACCCACCGTCGCCGACCTCGACAACGACGGGCACGCCGAGGTCATCATCGCCACCTGGACACAGAAGGGCCGCCATCAGACCGGCGATCTGATCATCCTTGACTATCTGGGCAATGTGTTGCACAAAGTTGCGTTGCCGGCGGCCTTCTCCGGCGACTGGAACGGCGCGCTGGCCGCGCCCACCCTGGCCAACATTGACGCCGACGCCGACCTGGAAGTCGTGCTCAATACGGCGCATTCCGGCCTGGTGGCCTACGATCTGCCCGGCACGAGCCGCGCCCGCATCCTATGGGGCACCGGTCGCGGAAACTATCTGCGCAACGGCTACCTCAAAAATCCGCCGCCCCCCACCGGCTCGCTCGAAAAATCCTACAAGAGTGTGAAAGTCACCAGCGACGGGGTCAACGCCGTGCTCGCCTACACCATCCACCTGGAAAACAGCGGCGTGGACCTGCCCACCGTGCGTCTGACCGACACGCTGCCCACCGGCATGCAGTACCAGGGCAACCTGTGGGCTTCGTCCGGCACTCCCAACTTCAACGCCGGCAACATCACCTGGCACGGCGCAGTGAGCAGCGACGCGCCGGTGACGATTACCTTCAGCGCCAACGTCACCGTGCAAACCATCGCCATCCCCACCACCTTCTCCAACACCGTCAGGATCAACGACGGCCAGGGCAACGTACTGAAGCGCAGCGTCTCCGCCGTCATCTACGGGCGCAGAATCTACCTGCCGCTGGCAATAAAACGGAAGTCGTAGATAAAAACTGAGCATCATGAAGAGCAGGTAATCGCGTTGGGAAGCGACTCATTATCAGGTATTGAGACAACTCTGCATACTTTTACAACAAAATGAGTATCATCTCAATGAAGAGGGGAGAAGGGGGGGCTTGGGGGCGGGCTGCACCCG
>DAOUFX010000261.1:0-4562 GCA_034429675.1 Anaerolineae bacterium
CCACCCCCAGATTTCTGAGAAGATACTTCGGGTAGGGCGCAGAGGTTTTTTTATGGAAAAACTAAAACTTTGGACGCAAGAGCAAATTCTTTCCCAATCCGCCGACGACCAGGTGGGCAAGGCGGCGCGAACGTTGACGCGACCGGCGAAGTGGCAAACGCTGGCTTGCTCGGAGGCCGACAATGTTATTTGGGGAGAGATCAAGGGGTCCGGGAAAGCTCCGTACCAGGCGGCGATTGCGCTGGACGGCCCGGCGTTCAAGTGTAGTTGCCCCAGCCACAAAAAACCTTGCAAGCACGCTATCGGCCTTTTCCTCACCGCGCAGGCCAATCCCACGGCGTTGAAAGCCGAGGCCCCGCCTCCCTGGGTGGCCGAGTGGTTGCAGAAGCGCCAGGCCGCCGCCGAGCGCAAAGTTCGCCGGGAGACTTCTGATTCGGTGGTGGATGAGGCCGCGCAGGCCAAACGCGCCGCTCGCCGCGAAGATTTGGTTCAGCAGGGCATTGACGCGCTGCGTTTGTGGATCGGCGATATGTTGCGCCAGGGGTTGAGCGAACTGCCCTCGCAGCCGCGCTCCTTTTGGGAGACGCAGGCGGCGCGTCTGGTGGATGCTCAGGCCGGGGGACTGGCGCGCCGCATCCGCGAGATGTCGGGCGTGCCCTATTCCGGCGAGGGCTGGCCTTCGCGATTGTTGGATCGTCTGGGACGCCTGCAACTGCTGCTTGAGGCGTATTCGCGGCTGGACACGCTTCCCCCCGATTTGCAAGAGGAAGTGCGCAGCCAGGTCGGTTGGACGCAGGATCAGGCTGTGTTGTTGGGCCGCCCCGGCGTGCGCGATCAATGGCTGGTGTTGAGCGTTGCCGAGGAACCCGACGGACCGCTGCAAGTGCGTTCGACCTGGCTCTGGGGGATGGCAACCCGGCAGGCGGCGCTCATTCTCGATTTCATCGCCCCGGTGCAATCGGTGCGAACCGGCGGGCTGCCGGTGGGCGTCGCGTTGGACGCCGAACTGGTTTTCTTCCCCGGGTTGGTTCCGCAGCGGGCGTTGGTCAAGTCGCAACAGAGCGCGCAGCCGATTTCGGCGTTGACGGGCTACGATTCGCTGGCGACGGCCTTTGCGACGACCGGCGCGGCGTTAGCGCGCAGTCCCTGGACCGAGCGCTTCCTCTGGCCGTTGGAGGGTGTGACCCCGGTTCACGTCGAGGACGAATGGCGCATTCAGGACGCGCACGACCATTCTTTGCCGGTGTCCGTCGGCGACCTCGACGGTTGGCGCATGCTGGCCTTGAGCGGCGGTCATCCGATCACGGCGGTGGGGGAATGGGATCTGGAGAAATTCAAGGTTTTGAGTGTGTGGACGGGGCGGGAATTGGTATCATTGTCATAATTTCATTGGGTCATTGAAAGAGAAGTTTTCTCAATCCTGCATCCTGTTTGCTATAGTTAGCTCTGCTTCCAGTGAGAGATGCACTGTTTGGGGTCTCCATTGAGACAATGGCAATGGGTCTTGCTCCAGTGATTTGCCCTGTTGTATTCCAAAAACATGAACTGAAGCGCCAGCCACCCATTCCGTATTTGACTCACGCAGGATCAGTAAGATTTCATCCGTTGTACACTTCTCATTTCTATCATTTTGAGTTACCAATGTCCTTTCAAGAGAGACCAATGCTGCCGCATCCCATACACGTTCATCTTTATGCCGCCATGGCGCATGATGACGCTCGACAACTAAATATCTCGCGATGATCCCTCTGACTGGTCTTCCATGACTCCAAAAAGATGGCTGTTCATAATCGCCTATGATACTTACCGGAGTATCAACGGGGATTTGTAATTTTCGGAAATCTGTTGGTTTCACAATTTTCTCCTGATTTTTCACATCATGCCCCCAACTGGTAGAGACGCAATATTTTGCGTCTCTACAATTGGCGGCACCGTGTGTTGCCGGTAGAGACGCAATATTTTGCGTCTGAACAATTGGCGGCAACGTGTATCGGCGGTAGAGACGCAATATTTTGCGTCTGAACAATTGCCGGCACCGTGTGTTGGCGGTAGAGACGCAATATTTTGCGTCTGAACAATTGGCGGCACCGTGTATCGGTGGTAGAGACGCAATATCTTGCGTCTCTACAATGCGTAGAACACGTCGTCGGGCCATTTTTCTGGGTTTTCGTCAATGTATTTTATGATGCGTGTGTATTCATCTGCATTGCGAATGACATGATCGTGATATCGTGTTTGCCACACAAACGGAATGTCATTCTGACGCGCATATTTAGTCACGCCGATTTTGTATCCTCGAACGATGGATGCCAAATTTTGCGATTGCGGCCCGAATCTATTCCTGGGTTGTAGAGACGCAACATTTTGCGTCTGCGTCTGTGAAGGCGCCGTGTGTTGCGGTAGAGACGCAATATTTTGCGTCTCTACGGGATCGCCGTTTGGTTTGTCAATGATGATAATCCCGTGGACGTGGTTAGGCATCACGACAAATCCATCTAATATCACGAAAGGGAAACGAATCGGGATTTCATTCCAGCAATCCATCGCGGCTTGGCCCAGTGACGTTAGAATGATCTCGCCATTGGTGATTTCGCCAAAACCGTGGCTGCGATCATTGATGCAAATTGTGACGAAATATGCGGCATTGCTGCCATAGTCCCATACCGCCCAACGTGCGCTGGGAATGCGGTATTTGCCCTTGTATTTTTCCATTTTGGTTAGCCTCCGTTGATTGTAATTGATCGTAGAGACGCAACATTTTGCGTCTCTGCCGTAAAACGCAGTGCCCACGCAGACCCAGACGCAAAATTTTGCGTCTCTACCTTTGTTTCCCGCCTCTCTCTGCGTTTATCGCAACCTGAATCTCTCAAATGGCATCTTGAGATAACCATGTTATACTACAAAACCTGCGAATCCTGAGTGTAACGAGGCGATACCCATGACACAATGGAACGATTTGGTGGCAACGGCGCTGGTGGGCGCCGGGCGTGTTTCTGCTAAATCCGACTCCGGTACGGCGCCGTTGGATGTGATGCTGGCGCAATTGCCGCCGGAGCAATCTCCAGAGCAGCGTTTGCTGTCGGAGGCGGGCGCCGTGGCGTTGTGGCGCCATGCCGGCGCCGGCCCGTACTCTGTGACGATTTCTTTGCCTCCCGCTTCTGCGCCGGATGAGACGCCGCCCTGCCCTGAGGCCGCGTCCGCGCTGCTGGCGCGTCTGCTGGGCAGCGATTTCTCGGCGGCGGTGAGCTATGAGCACTTGCTGCCGGAGTGGCTGTCGTTGCTGGCGGCCCATGGGTATGCGTTGCCGCAGCGTTGGTTGCCGGAGCTGTTGAATCTGGCGCGGCAGGCGCCGGAGCTGTATTCGTGCATTCTCCCTCTCCTCGGGGAGCGGGGACGCTGGCTGGCGGCGCAGCATCCCGATTGGCAGGGCTTTTTGATCGCTGCGGACCCCGTCGCCTGGGAGACCGCCGACAGCCGTTCCCGTCTGGGGTTGCTGAAAGCCTTGCGCCGGACGGATCCCGCCCGCGCCCTGGCGTTGCTGCAAACGACCTGGAAACAGGATCGGGCGAACGACCGCGAATCATTTTTGGGGGCGCTGGAGATAGGGCTCGGCCCCGACGACGAATCGTTGCTCGAAGCGGCGTTGGACGACCGCGGCAAGACCGTTCGGGTCAGAGCCGCCGAGTTGCTGGCGCGCCTGCCCGGCTCGGCGCTGGTGCAGCGGATGAAGCAACGTCTGGCTGCTTATCTCAAATTTCAGCGCGCGGCGGATGGCGCGCTCACCCTCAAGGTGACGTTGCCCAAGGATTGCGCCGCGGACATGACGCGCGATGGGATGAACGATACGCCGGCGCATGGCACCGGCAAGCGCGTCTGGCGGTTGATGCAGTTGATCGGCGCCGTCCCGCCCTCTTACTGGGTCGAAACCTGGCAACTCACCCCCGCCGAGCTGGTCCACCTGGCCGACGCCACCGGCGATCCCCCCGGCGAACACGCGCCCGCGCTTCTCGGCGGTTGGTCATGGGCAGCAGCGCGCTATCGGGATACCGCCTGGGCCGAGGCGCTCCTGAAACATTGGGCGGAAAAATCTGACGTGGTGATTGCGCATCGCCTCTCGGAGCTGGTGCAGTTGATCGCTCCCGATCAGATGGACGCCTGGTTGATTGCTCGCCTGAAGGGATTCCGTGAGCAGATCAAGGGGGCCAAGCAGGTGAAGGGAAATTCGGATGCCCTGGAGATGCTCCAGGCATACGAATATCCGTGGAGCGAGGCCTTGAGCCGTGAGGTGTTTATGATCTGCCGCGATCTGGCGGCCAAGACGTTGCAGGGTACTGCCTGGAACTGGGTTAGCGCCATGTCCAATTTTGCTTACTACATCCACCCATCCCTGGCAGCTGAGTCGCTCGCCGACTGGCCGGACGCCCCCTATTGGCGCAGCAACGTCGAAACTCTGCTTGCCGTGCTCCATTTCCGCCAGGAAATGCAGCAAGCGTTTTGATGAAATCCCTCTCATTTATAGGGAAGAGATAAAAGGAGCGTGTTTTTTCGTGCGAGTCTGCTCG
>DAOUFX010000262.1:0-33366 GCA_034429675.1 Anaerolineae bacterium
CCCCCCGTGTGAGCGGGCTATTTTCGAAGGAGCGGTTTTTGCAAGAAGATATTTACTTCAAGAAAGTGATTGATTTCTGGCATAGCGGCCATGCGCTGCAATTCCGGGTTTCGCAAGATTTGTTCAGTAGCCATCAGGTGGACGTTGGGACGGCGCGTCTCTTGCGCAGTCTCTCGCAAATAGCCCTTGCAACGTCCGCAAAAGTTCTCGATCTTGGTTGTGGATATGGCCCCATCGGCCTGACCTTGAAGAAAATGTTCCCATCCACTATCGTGCACCTGGTTGATCGCGATGCACTGGCGCTGGCCTACACGGAGCAAAATGCGGTTCTCAATCAGATTGAGGAGGGGCTCAAAGTTTATGGGAGTCTGGATTACAATCGGGTGCAGGAAACAGATTTCGACTTGATCGTTTCCAATATTCCTGGCAAGGCGGGGCAGGACGTTATTCGTAACTGGTTACTGGACGCGGCGCTGCATCTTCGGGCAGAAGGGATGGTGGCCGTCGTCGTGGTCACGCCATTGGAGCCATTGGTCGCCGAAACGCTCAGTGCGCCGGGAATTGAGATCGTCTACCATGAGTCTCATTCCGGCCATGCGATCTTTCATTACCGATTCTCGCCGGTGTTTGAGAAACCTACCGGGACATCATCGCTGGTGGATACCCTTTACCGGCGCACGCGGATAAACTTTCGCGTGGGGGATGCTGTGTTACCCATCGAGACGGCAAAGGGGCTGCCAGAGTTTGACACGCTAAGTTATCAAAGCGACCTGCTTCTCGGTACTTTGTCTAAGCATTCGCCAGAAGCTGTGCGCCTTGCCCTGGTTCTCAATCCAGGACAGGGTCATGTGCCGGTCGCGCTATGGGAATTGTGCGCCCCTCAGTGGATTACGTTGGTGGATCGCGACCTGCTAAGTTTGGAGTATGCCCGCCACAACCTCATCTTGAACGGTTGTCCGGCAGAAACTATCACCATGCTTCATCAAGCCGGAATGCCATCAAATCTTCAACAGCTGGCGGAGGTTGTGTTGGGCGTTCTACGTGAAGAAGAAGGCACGGTGGGCATCGCTTCGACGGTGCGTCAGATCGGAGTTCATTTGACGCCGGGAGGAGTCGCTTTTCTCGTTGCAAGTTCGACAGCTATCAGCCGCCTGGAGAAAACCCTAAAAGCAGAAAAAGGGCTGCGGATTCGTAAGCGTAGTCGCAATAAAGGAAAGAGCGCCCTCATATTGGAAAAGATATGTTAAGGTCGGTTCCTCATACTCTCTTACAAGTGCAAGGTTTTCAGACTTTGTGTGAGCCCAAAGAGACCATGTGGGTCAGCAAGAATTTCAGAGATTTGGATGACGCCGCACATACACCTACCGGCATAACCATTGGGGCCTTTGACGGCGTTCATTTGGGGCATCAGGCGTTAATCCACTGGCTGGTCACAGAGGCGCATCGCCAGAATTTGCAGGCCGTGGTACTCACTTTTGATCCTTTGCCGCGCCAGGTTTTTGAAGGACTAACCGATGGATTGCTCTCTACATTTGAGGAACGCCTTGCGCTTTTCGCGACTCTTGGCGTTGATGGCGTCGTCGTCCTACCTTTTGATCACGAGTTGGCCCATACATCTGCTACCGACTTTCTAGGGCGATTGAATGATCATCTTTGTTTGGAAGGGTTTTGGGTAGGGCCGGATTTCGCTCTTGGGCGAGGGCGGCAAGGGGATGTGGCCTTTTTACATGATGTCGGTGCGGCGCTGGGATTTCAGGTGCATGTGTTCCAGCATACTGTTTTGTGTCAGGGCGCTCCCGTCCGCAGTAGCCGGGTGAGACAGTCGCTTAAACTTGGGGATGTTACCGCCGCGTGGGACTGTCTGGGGCGGCCTTACCGACTTGCCGGGAGTGTACGTCACGGCGACGGGCGCGGGCGCACTCTTGGGTTTCCTACCGCCAATGTGGCTTTTCCTATTGGCCGTTTGTTGCCAGCTAACGGCGTCTATGTTTGCCGGGCACATCTGCCACAGGGCAGTTTTGACGCAGTGACAAACGTCGGCATGCGTCCCACGTTTCAGTCCACCGCTCTTCAGGTCGAGGCTCATCTTCTGGATTTTTCGGCCGATATTTATGGTGTGCCGATCCAATTGGACTTTTTACATAACCTTCGTCGCGAGATGTCTTTCTCTTCCTCCACCGAGCTAGTCGCTCAAATGCACAATGATGTAGCCGTTGCTCGTTTGTGGTTACAAACGTTTGCCGAAATATAAAGCCTCTTCTTCACCGACGCCCCAGTGGTTGCCGTTAGAAGTCCCCTTTCTTCTATCCGAGAATTCGGAGCAAGCCGGATAGATTGCTCCTAACCTTTTGGAGTTGTAGTCGTGTAGGATAGGATAAGTCGCCTCAGAGAGATGGGTCAGATTTAGGTTCGTTATTCATGGCTTCAAACTGAGGCTCCGGTGCTATAATGACAATAAAGTTAGAGGAGCGTTGGTATGATCGAAATAGAAGAACTGACCAAGCGATTTGACGATGTGGTTGCAGTGAATAACATTAACCTGACGGTGCGCCCCGGCGAAGTATTGGCGCTGTTGGGCCCCAACGGCGCGGGAAAAACCACGACAGTGCGTATGCTCTCGGCCATTCTCGCACCTACCTCCGGGCATGCACGTGTTGTTGGCCGTGATGTTGTTCAAGATGCACGCGAAGTGCGTGGGTTGGTGGGAGTGCTCACTGAAGCGCCTGGTTTGTATACTCGCATGACCGGCCGGGAGTATCTGGACTTCTTTGGACAGGTGCGCGGCCTGGGTACGGCTAAACGCAAAGAACGCATTGAGTACCTGGCCGACTGGTTCAAGATGACCTTTGCGTTGGACCGCCGCCTCGGCGGATATTCCAAAGGCATGGCGCAGAAAATTGCCCTGATTCGGACATTGTTGCACGATCCACCCGTACTCCTTTTGGATGAACCGACGTCGGCCATGGACCCGGAGAGCGCACGTCTGGTGCGTGATACCCTCATACAAATGCGCGACGATGATCGGCGTACCATCATCATTTGCACTCATAACCTGCCGGAAGCCGAGGAGTTAGCGGACCGGCTCGCGGTGATTCACCAGGGGAAAATTATCGAAATCGGCACGGCTGGGGAACTCAAGAGCCGTCTGCTTGGCCCCCCGCTGATGGAATTGCGCTTGTTGACGCCTCCCCATAATGGACTGATTCCTCTTATCGAGAATTTTGCCAAGGTGGAGGCGATGAATGGGACCTGGGTGCGATACAGCACAGCGGATCCACAAATGGTCAACCCGGCATTGTTGCGGGCTTTGTCCGACTCTGATATTCCGGTATTGACTTTGAGCGAGGTCAATCAAAGCCTGGAGTCGGTGTATTTGCACATCGTAGGGGAGGCAGAACAATGACAACCCAAACAAACTCAGCGGATCGTCTGACACAGTTTGGCACGGGCATACTTGAGGAGTTGCGCCCAATCGGAGTGATTGTATGTCGAGAAATCATTGACACTCTGCGCGACTGGCGCATTGTGGCGCCGATTGCGGTGTTGGTGCTCGGATTCCCATTCCTGGCAAATTTTGCTGCCAGCCGGGGAATTGCCTTTGTGAATCGCTATGGTGCTAACATTGTGATGGAGCGCATGTTACCTTTTCTGATGCTGGTTGTAGGATTCTTCCCCAGTTCATTCTCATTGGTCATTGCGCTGGAAACTTTTACCGGTGAAAAAGAACGCCGCAGCCTGGAATCCTTGCTCTCGACCCAGTTGACCGATTTGCAACTTTATGTCGGCAAACTGTTGGCAGCTACCATCCCGCCGGTGATTGCCAGTTATCTGGGGATGTTGTTCTATGTGATTCTGGTTGGAATCTCGATGCACTGGTGGCCCACTCTCTATTTGTTGTTTCTTGGGTTTGTGCTTTCCACAGCCGAAGCATTAGTCATGGTTGCCGGAGCGATCATTGTATCAAGCCAATCTACCAGCGTTCGCGCCGCCAACCTGTTGGCCAGCTTCATCATCATCCCGATGGCTTTCTTGTTGCAGGCAGAAGCCAGCATGCTGTTATTCGCTAACTATGTCGCTTTGTGGTCGGTGGTGCTTTTCTTGCTGGTTCTCAATATCCTGTTAATTCGTATGGGACTGCGCATTTTTGACCGGGAACATCTGTTAGGACGCGATATTGATACCATTGATGTGGGCAAATCCTGGCGGACGTTTTGGGAAGCGGCATGGCCGCGCGAAGGGATCAAACATCTCTATTTAAAGGAAATCCCGGCTATCTTACGAGGTATCCGTCCGGAACTATGGGTGGTCTTGATTGCCGTTGTGGTGGGGGGCTTGGGAATCGGGAGTTGGGCCAGCGCCCGTTTTACATTGCCGCCTCAAGTTTTCGATTTTAGCGTCTTTCGTGATACCACCGCAGTCGAGGACGCTGTTAAGCAGACCGGACTGATTTCCTCTTTCTCTCCCTGGACGGTTTGGTATCACAATGCGCGCAGCCTGCTGAGTGGAGCTTTCCTGGCAATCTTTTCGATGGGAATTTTAGCGATCTTGCTGTTGATGGCCCCGGTGGTGCTCATCGGATACATTGTGATGCAAGTTGGCGGCGCAGGCGTTAATCCCTGGTTGTTTACGGCAGTTGCCATTCTGCCGCACGGGATCATTGAATTGCCCGCCGCCATTATCGCAACGGCTCAGGCGATGCGTATGGGCGACATCATCCTTTCTCCGCCAGAATCCGGGGGTGGTGTCATGGGAATAATGCGGGAACTGGGCCACTTCGTCAAACTTTTCGTGACGGTCATCCTACCGTTGCTTTTACTGGCGGCTTTTATTGAGGCACAGATTACGCCCCAGCTTGCCATTCATTTCCTGGCGCGGTAATCTGTGCCCGTGGGGAATTACTCGGCAGCCTCATCAACCGGACGGCAGGTGACGTGCAAAAACGCAAAATCACCCATCGGGGGGAGCAAATCGGAAACTTCGACAACCTCAAATTTCTGGCTCCCCAACGTCACCCGCTGTCCTACTTCTGGCGCATGATCCTGGTTAATGACGGCTCCGGGGTGTTTAATGCCGATAATGACGTAACTGACTTTGTAAATCATTGCTCATGCCCCCTTCATTTCCTGGGTCAAATTCCTGATGCGCAGTTTGAAGGCCAAATCACGGGCAATGTTGAACATCATCTTGTAGCCCACGTCGCAGTACTTTTTCCAGAATTCCAACAACATAGCGCGCTTCATCGCCAGGATTTGTGCTTCTTCCGAGACACACCGGATGGCGGCTGAACGCGGTCCGGCGTCCAGGAGCGACATCTCGCCAAAACTCTGGCCTGCCCCCAAGATGACGTAACTGGTTGCCTGATCAGAGAGTTCGGAAACAACTTCTACCTGTCCTGAAAGCAACACATATACATCAGTGCTTTGATCCCCCTTGTTTAAGATGACCTCGCCCTGGTGATAAGTGGTCAACTGCCCCACGCTGATAATGGATTGAAGTTCTTCAGAAGTCAATCCTGAAAACAGCTCTACCGTGTGTAACTTCGCTATGGGTATTTCCATCATGAACCTCCTCATCGGTTTTTCCCTGGACCAGATGGCTATTTCTATTATATGCGAAATAAATATGAGTAAAAGCATGACACATGGCACCGAAGCCGAGTTTGCCTCGGAAAATAAACTTGACGTGATATGGCTTCCTTCATATAATGGGAATAGTTTAGAAAGCGCCTGAGTTGGCTGTATAGACCTATTCTATCATTGATCTCAGCCATGCTTGCTGCATAAAACGGGATTTCTGGGCCTTACTGCCTGCTACATAACTTTTCCAGAAGGGGTGAAACGTGGAGGGTCGCGTTTTAATCATTGAAGATCATGATGGGAATCGGAAATTGCTGGAAAAGCAGTTCGCCGATACAGAAATCGAACTTTCTTTTGCAAGAACGGGTGATGAAGGTCTTAAACAGGCCGTGCGTTGGATGCCCCAGGTTATTCTTTTGAGCACCAGCTTGCCAGACGTGTCAGGAATGCAGGTTGCCAAGCGTCTTCGTGATATCAAGCGCACGCGACATGTGTTCGTGATGATGATCGGAGATGAAGACAACCGTGACGAACGCCTGGTAGCGCTGGATGTTGGCGCCAACGATTTTATCACCTGTCCTTTTGATCCCGAAGAAGTTGCTTTGCGCGTTGGAACTGCGTTGCGCCGTGCGCAAACGGCCAACCAAACTGATCCGACCACAGGGCTGCCTGCTGGTATTCTGGTGCAGGATCAACTGCGCACCTTGCTCAAAGAGCCGGAGGGGGAGTGGGCTCTGGTGCGTTTTCGCGTCGGCAACCTGGAGCCATTCCGTGAAGTATACGGTTTTATGGCCGGCGCCGACTTGATCCGTGGAATCGCGCGAGTTCTGGCCGATGCGCTGAGCCAGGAAGATGCGGCGAGTGACGTTGAGAAAGATTTTCTGGGATATGGCGGGCGTGACGATTTCATAGTCGTTACCAGAAAGGCTCAGGCGATTAGATTAGAGAAAATCGCTCAAGAGCAATTTGAACAGGAAGTGGGGTCGTATTACGGTTTCTTTGAGCGTGAGCGAGGGTATATCGAGTTTGAAGGGAAAGAATATCCCCTGGCGACTTTGCGCGTTCGTTGTATCACTCCGGCAGATGGCCCCTTCTACGATATTCGTTCCCTGACCGCGGCATTGGCCGGTTGAGACGTTTATTGGCATGACGCGCCTTGTCATTTTTGCTCTGGCCTGGGCTTCGGGAATTTTCCTGACCCAGGCCGTTTCTTTTTCCCCGGTTTGGTTCTTGTTGCTCGTCCCCGCGTTGGCGATCGTGCATAGCGGGTGGGGCAGCGAAAAGTGGGCGCCCAAACTCAGCTTCGCGCTGGTCGGATTGTTGCTGGGAGTCGGGCGAATGCTTCTGGCGTATCCGCATATCACCCCGGATCACGTTGCTTTCTACAATGGCGTGGGACTGGGTGAGAACCGCGTCTTCTTAGAAGGGGTCATCCGCGAGGAGCCGGATCGCCGGGCGCATCTAACGAATCTTTATTTGGATGTCGAGAGCATCACCTTCCCCAACGGTGAGACCCGACCGGTGCATGGGTGGGTCCTGCTCAAGGCTCCACCGTATACAGCTGCCGGGTACGGTGATCGCGTCCATGCCGGCGGGATGCTGGAATCGCCGCCGGAGTTCTCACAATTCTCTTACCGGGAGTATCTGGCGCGACGCGATGTTCACGCTTTGTTGCGCGACGCTGATGTGACGGTGTTGGCTTCACACCAGGCCAACCGGATATGGGAAGGTCTCTTGCGTTTCAAAGCTCATGCCCATAGCGTTCTGCTCTCCCTCTTGCCCGAACCTCAGGCATCCTTGCTCTCCGGCATCCTTTTAGGGATTGAATCGGGAATTCCTGACGATCTCAATGCCGCCTTTGTCGCTACCGGCACCAGCCACATTGTGGCGATTTCGGGCTATAACCTATCCATCATTTCCGCCTTTGTGGTACGCATGACGAAGAAAGTCGTCAAAAAGCGCGGCGTGGTGCCGACGGCCTTGGTTTGCGTCTGGGTGTACACGCTCTTCGTTGGCGCGTCGCCTGCGGTTGTGCGCGCGGCGGTCATGGCGACGGTGGCGCTTATTGCAAGAGAACATGTTAGTGTGGGTCGGGTGCACGGCCCAACCTCGTTGGCAACAGCGGTGGTCTTTATGCTGGCGTGGAATCCCTACAATCTGTGGGACGCCGGTTTTCAACTCAGTGTGATGGCAACCCTCGGATTGATTTTGTATACCGAACCTCTAACGCGCCGTTTCGAGAAATTCCTGGGACATTGGCTGGATTCTGAAAAGACAAAGTTTGTCCTAAGTTTTTTAAGCGATGCCCTCATCGTGACCCTCGCCGCTCAGATTACAACGACCGGCATTCTGGTGGGGACATTTCATCGTTTGTCGCTGGTCACTTTGATTACCAACCTGCTGATTTTGCCCGCGCAAGCCTACGTTATGGCATTTGGAATAGCGTCGCTGTTGGCGGGTCTGTTGGCGCCACCTTTAGGACGGATTCTGGCGTGGCCGGCCTGGGTTTTTCTGGCCTGGACGACTCAGTGTGTGCAATTTACGGCTAAGATTCCTTACGCCTCGGTTGATTTGGGGACTGTGGCCCTGCCACTGGTGTGGGTCGGCTACGGGGGCTTGTTTGCGCTCACCTGGTGGTTCAGACAATCCCCAGATGAGCGTCACCGGACCTGGGATTGGATCAAACAACAGGACACGTCGCGCTACGTCGCAGCATTTGGGGGCTTGGTCGCATTTCTGGTCTATCTGGCTGTGCGACCGGACGGTCGTCTGCATGTGAGATTTCTGGACGTCGGGCAGGGCGACGCCATTCTCGTCCAGACCCCTGACAACCGCCAAATTCTGATTGATGGCGGGCCCGATCCGAAACGGTTACTTTCTGCGCTGGGCCGTGCTTTGCCCTTTTGGGATCGCGATCTGGATATGGTCATTCTTACTTCGCCAGAAGAGGAGCGTCTGGCCGGATTGGTCCCGGTTTTAGAACGTTACACCGTGACCACCGTCATTCAAGGGCCTGAAGTTGGAGGGGGGAATATCTTTGCTCGCTGGCAAGAGTTGTTGCGGGCGCGATCGCCAGAAACGGTGGGGACGCTTTGGGCGGGGATGACACTCCCACTCTCCGATGCAGTTATCCTGCATACTCTCTGGCCGGACAGTAGCAGCGACGGGCCATTGGTATTGCGCTTGAACTACGGTGAAACCCAATTCCTGTTTATGGGTGCCGCCACCACTCTCGTCGAAGAGACCCTTGCCGCCCGGCACGGCCACGACTTGCGCAGCACCGTCTTATTGATGGCCCGGCATGGTGCTCAAACTTCGACTTCTGCCACGTTCTTGCAAGTAGTAGAACCGGAGGTTGCGGTTGCGACCACCGGTGAAGATTCTCGCTATCCTTCTCCGGTAGTTCTGGCGCGCCTGACAGATGTGCCGGTCTATCTCACGGCGCGCGCTGGCGCCGTGGAAATTATTACCGATGGACAGGCAGTTCAGATTGAGACCGAACGCGCTTTTATGCCGTGATGACGATATGCCCAATTCAGCTCACATGAAAGGAAAGACAATGCCGGATTTACATTTTGATCGCTTTTATCGCTACGATGAATTGACCCGTATTTTGAACACCTTTGCCGAGGCTTACCCTCAGTTGGTGCGCATCGAAAGTATCGGCAAGAGCTATGAAGGTCGCGACATCTGGCTGGCGACGGTAACGGCTTTTTCTAACGGAGCGGATGCCGACAAACCTGCGTTCTGGGTGGATGGGAACATCCATGCCACGGAACTTTCCGCTTCGACTGCATGCTTGTATCTTTTGAACACATTGACGACGCGCTATGGTGAAGCTTCTGATATTACCGATCTGCTGGACACGCGCGCTTTTTACATTTGCCCGCGCGTCAACCCCGACGGCGCTGAGTGGGCGCTGGCCGACAAGCCGCGGTTTATTCGTTCCAGCACTCGTCCCTATCCTTACGATGAGGAACCTTTGGGCGGATTGGTGGAAGAAGACGTGGATGGCGATGGACGCATTCTCACCATGCGCATCCCCGATCCCAACGGGGCGTGGAAAGTGAGCGAAACGGAGCCGCGTCTGATGGCGCGACGGGACCCTACTGAGACCGGCGGCAGCTATTATCGCATGGTGCCTGAAGGCCCGATTGAGGATTATGACGGCGTTATGATTGCGGCCAAACGGCGCAAAGAGCGGCTTGATCTTAACCGTAATTTCCCTTCCGGCTGGCGGCAGGAATATCAGCAGTGTGGCGCCGGGGCGTTTCCCACGTCTGAGCCGGAGGTGCGCGCCACCGTCCAGTTTGTTGCGCAACACTTGAATATTACCGGCGGCATTGCTTTTCACACTTTTAGCGGCGTGTTGTTAAGGCCCTACGACGATCGCGACGACAAGGAGATGCCGATTGAAGATCTGTGGACGTTCCAGAAGATCGGCGCAAAGGGCACCGAGATGACCAACTACCCAAACGTCTCCGTGTTCCACGATTTCCGTTATCATCCCAAAGAGGTCATCACTGGAGGATTCGACACCTGGCTATACGATCACATGGGCATCTTTGGCTGGACGATTGAGATTTGGAGTCCGCAACGACAGGCGGGAATTAAGGATTACAAGTTCATAGATTGGTACCGGGAACATCCTTTCGAAGATGATTTGACGATGCTCAAGTGGAGTGACACGGCGCTGGAGGGCAAAGGTTACGTAGATTGGTACCCCTTCAACCATCCTCAACTTGGTTCGATTGAACTTGGGGGATGGAATCGCTTCTATGCGTTTCGCAATCCGCCGCCGCAGTTTTTGGAGAAAGAAGTGGCGCCCTTGGTGGATTGGGTTCTCTGGCATGCGCGGATTTCGCCCAAGCTGGAACTATACGAGGTCACTACCACCCCGTTGGGAGGGGATGCCCACCACATTCGTATGGTGGTTCACAATACCGGATGGCTACCCTCCTACGTCACCAAGAGTGCCGTCGAAAAGAAGATCGTGCGCGGTGTAATCTGTGAAATCGAATTGCCGGATGGCGCGGTTCTGGAAACTGGCCAATGCCGCGAGGAACTGGGACAGCTGGAAGGCCGCGCTTACAAGACGGCGTCCTCCATCGGCGGCTCGGACGATTTTACCGAGGACAGGCTCAAGGTCGAGTGGGTTATTCGCGCGCCCAAGGGAAGCGCGGTAAGACTTAGCGCGCGACATGAACGCGCCGGCAAAGTCACGACTGAAGTGGTTCTGTAAAGAGCACTTTGAATCTCCGGTAGCGACTGAATGATCAGTTTGCGCCGTATGCTTTCCCGTAGTACAATGATTTTAGCGCGACTTGACTCGACCGGGTAGTTGTCGAGCAGATTACTAACGGTTGAGCCATTATGCCAGATATACATTTATCCAATCAAGAGTATAATATGCAATCAGCAGATCAGTCTGGCGTGAATCTGAAAAAGTTGGCCAATACACTGCGCGAGCGCAATCTTACGGGGCCGGCTCTGATGGCTCTGAGTGTGTTGGATGTGTGGGGATTTGCAGGCGCACAGCTTGTATGGATGCTGATGCCCTTTACGCAAGCTGATATATGCGCAGAAATTGCCGAAATCCTGGAAGACCCCAACGCACTGCGGCAATTTCGGCAATACCTGGTTGAAGGAAGCCTTTAACGATGGGAAACTCAACGACGAACCAATGGCTGGCCCTGGCGTGTATTGTTATCAGCATTGTATTGTCTATCTACTTCCGAATCCGCTTCCGCAGTAAGACTCCGGCTATACGTTCTTTTCCCATTTTTGAAACGTTGCCCGGTCAGGTAGGACGAGCGGCCGAGGAAGGCAATACTATTCACATCACTCTAGGGCAAGGAAATCTGTTGGGCGAAAACGCGATGGTTTCCCTCGCCGCTTTGCAAAGCCTGCGCTTTTTGATGGAACTTTCGGCCGGTTATGACACACCCCCTCTCATCACCACCGGCGACCCCACCGTGTTTATGCTCGCCAATGATCGTTTGCGCAGCGCATACACACGTATTGGTAATGCCAATTTGTATCGCCCCGGCCTCGTGCAATTTACGGCGAGCTCCCCTTTGACCTACGCGGCGATGTCCGCTACCCACCTCTTGAACGGCAAGATCCAGTCCAACATTATGTTAGGCGCTTTCGATCAGGAAGTGAGCTTGTTGGCAGATGCTGCACATCGGCGTGGGATTGCATCCACCGGCGGACTTGTGTCGCCGTTGAGCTTGAGCGCACTCTATCCGGCGCTTCCCCAAGACCGTCTGGTCATGGGAGAAGATCTGTTCGCCGGTTCGGCGTTGGCGAAACCCGATCCGGCCTATTGGGCCAGTTTATGGGCGCAGGATGTATTGCGTTGGGTGTTGGTAGGTGGTGTACTTGCCGCTGCCCTTCTATCATTGCTAAAGTTGGGAAGCTAGGATATGAAACGGGTAGTTACCGTCGTCACTTTACTTGTATGCTTCCTGGTGCTATTGGGGTTGTTGCTCCCGGTCTCGCCTGCAAGCAGTTTGGGAGTGTCTCTGGCATTTTGGCGTGTGGTTTTGGTGTATTGGGGCGCCGTGTTGGGTTCGGTCGCTCTCTTGATGGGCTTCTATAGCCTTTTGTCCGTTCACATTGGACGGCTGATGCATGGCGCGAACAAAATCGCCAGCGTGTTGATCCTGGTTTCGGCAGCGATCGGTTTTGCCTCTGTAATCTGGCAAGGCCCCAATGGACGGCTGCCGCAGTATCTATTAAACAGTATTCTAATCCCTGGCGAGTCAGCGTTGCTGGCTTTGACAGCCGTCACGCTCCTTTTGGCGGCGATGCGGATTTTTCGTGTCCGCCGCGACGTAGCCAGTTTTCTGTTTATCGTGGTGGTGTTGATTATGTTGTTCGTCACCGTGCCTTTTGGATATCCTAAAGAACTACAGTGGATTTCAGAATTTCTTAACAGCATGGCCGGAGCGGGTATGCGGGGGATACTGATCGGCGTGGCGTTGGGGACAACCTTGACGGGAATTCGCATTATTTTGGGGATTGATCGTCCCCACAGTGAAGAGTGATAAAGCATGATTCGCTGTTCTAAATGTGGTACTATTAATCGCGATAATAGTCGCTTTTGTAATGAATGCGGCGCACCCTTGAAGCCCACCAAAATCCTTTGCCCGGCTTGTGGAACGCTTAATACGGTGGGGAATGTATTTTGTGACAAGTGCAATGGGCGCTTGTTGTCTGGAAAAGATATGGTCCCTCCTATGGCGACCAAACCTACGCCGTCCGAAGCCCCCACCCCTAGCATTAAGGGAATTTCATTGCCGGCCCGGCAATCATCCCCCGATGAGATGGTCCCTGAGCGTGCTGAATTGCCTGACTGGTTGTTGGAATTGACCGATGAGTCCGGTGAATCGGCCCCGCATACGCCCGAAGCTGCGTCCGCCGAGAATTTACCCGACTGGTTGTCTAGCATTGCCCCGGCAGAAGTCACGTCGCCTGATGCGCATCGCTCGGCCCCGGTGCAACCTGCTCCAACGGAGTTGCCCGACTGGCTTTCAGCGTTGGCCGAGGCCGATATGCCAGCTACCCCGTCGGTGCAATCTGAGGCGGCGACAGGGTTGCCGGATTGGTTATCTGAGGTCGCGCCCTCTGCGTCGGCGCGACCCGGAATAGAAGAAGCAGAGACATTGCCCGACTGGCTTTCTGGCCCTGGCGAGGAGTTGGAAGTTGAGGCGATAGAACCGAAATCGGAGTTGCCCGATTGGTTGTCTGCACCGGAGCCGCCGATTGCTCCCGTCCCCACATCAGGTAAAAAGGCTGCAGCTGCTGAACTGCCGGATTGGATGTCGGGGTTGGCCTCCGAGGAGGAAACAGCACCCGCCGAAGCGCAACCCGACTGGCTGTCCGGTCTGACGACCGAAGAGGAAACGGCGCCTGTCGAAACACAACCCGACTGGCTGTCCGGTCTGACGACCGAAGAGGAAACCACATCCACCGAAGCGCAACCGGATTGGTTGGCAGGTATTACCGGTGAAGAGTCAGCTTCCGCCGAGTATCCGTCAGGTGGTTGGTTTGAAGAGGAAGAGGAAGAAGAAACCGTTGCTCCCACTATGCCGGATTGGATGTCAGGACTCGCTGATCAAGAGTCATCCAAAGAAACCTTTGCGGTAGCGGCCCCCGCTTTTGAAGAACAGCCTGCCGGCTGGCCTACCGAAGAGGAGTTCGAGGCTGCGCCGGAATCCTATGCGCCGGCCGCAGCGTTGCCCGACTGGTTGTTAGCTATTGCGGATGAGGAGACAGATTACACTCCCGGCGGTCCGCGTGAATTGCCAGAATGGTTGCTCAAGCACGCCGACCCGGATGGGTTGAACTTCGAATCAACCGGCCCGGCGCCGCTGCCCGGATGGTTGACCGCCAATGCGGATGATTCCGTAGCACCAAAGCGCGCGCCGCTTCCTGAACGGAAAGTTGAGGCCGCGCCATCTCGTTCGACTTCTGTTAAGACACAGCCGGAAGCGCCGGGAGATTGGGCGTCAGGGTTGCTGATTGGTGCGACCGAGACAGAAGTCGTCGAAGAGGCTGCGGCAACGGAAGAGGAAGAGCTTCCTGATTGGCTACGCGGATTGGAAGAAGAAGCACCCGCCGCCGTCCTGGAGGAGCCGTCCCAGTCTATGTCGCCGTCCTGGCTTTCAGCTGGAGCAGAACCAGAGGCGGAAGAAAGTGAGGAACTCCCTGACTGGTTGAGTGGAGTAGAAGAAGTCGAAGAAAAGGCTCAGGAACCTATGTCGGGCGCGGCGGATGCAGGGCTGGAGCTCGAAGAAGAAGAACTGCCCGACTGGCTGCGCGGTTTGGAAGCCGAAGAGGCCCCATCTACCCCAAAACATGTCCCTGCCGCACGAAGTATTCCTCAAGCTGCAACAAAAGAGGCAGGGTTGCCCGATTGGCTGCGCGGCATAGAAGGCGCCCCCTCTGCATCTCAAAAAGAAACGCCGGTAGCTGCCGAGGCAGACTGGCTTTCGGCGGTTGCTGCTCCGGAATCCTCCAAAGAGGCTGAGATTCCTGACTGGTTGCAGGGAGCAGAGCCCGCAGCGGTGTCTGCCTCCGGTTTGGGCGAAGTTGCAGGTGAGCCGGAAGAAGCAAGTGAACTCCCGGATTGGCTTTCTGGGTTGGATACTGGGGCGTCGGCACGCGCTGAAGTACCAGACGCCAGACGTGAAGTCCACAAGGAACCGGCGTCTGCGCGTGACAAAGCGCCTGACAGGCTGGCCGCCGTCTCTCAGAAGGCGCCGCTCGCTGTCGAACCGGAGAAAGAGGAAGAAGAACTCTCCCTGGAGGCGGAAGGGGCAGAGTCGCCGGCCATGGCCGAGATCCCCGATTGGCTCAATAACCTTTCCCCTGCGGCGACAGAGGGCGAGGAAGGACTCGCTCCGGCGGACGAAAATCTGGCGCGGGCCGAGGTGCCGGTCTGGCTCCAAGGGCTGCGCCCGTCGGGCACCGGCCCGTTGCCGCCGTTGCCTGAAGGAGCACCGGTCAGTGTTCCTGATGCTGAGTTAATGGCCGGCGAAGCCGAAGGACTGATCCGTGCGGAAATTCCCGATTGGGTGCAAAAACTGCGCCCTACCGTTACGGCTGATGGCGAAGTTTTGCCTTCTGCCGCGGCTATTGAGGAGGAGGGCCCTCTGGCCGGTCTTTCTGGCCTCATTTTCCCGAAGGCCGGCATAGACATCCCTGATGATTTCCAACCTCAACCCTCTCCGCAACCCTCAGACATTATTGTTCAGCAGGCGCAACTCTGGCAGCAGTTGTTAGAGCAGCCACGAGGCAAGGCACACACGGTTTCGCAGGAACGTCTGCGCCCCGGGTGGGGAATCATTGCCGTGCGGCTCTTTAGTGTTGTCGTCCTTTTCCTCGCCATTCTGGCCGGGTTGTTCCTGAGCGGCGACCGCATCTCCCAACCGCCTCCTGATACGGCTCGCCCCGGTGTCGTGGGCATGATCAAGACCATTGATGCTCTGGAACCTGATTCTCTGGTCATTTTAGCGGTGGAGTATGGCCCGGCTGAGGCGCCGGAAATGCAAGTGATGGTTGACACACTGTTGGGCCATCTCAAAGAACGCCAGGTCAGAGTCACCGCCGTCAGTTCGTTGCCTGAAGGCGTAGGGCTGGCATCTAGTATTTTGCGGACGAACGCCATCACCAACCAGATCACCTTTGACAACAAACAGACGCTATCAACTGGCGACGGCCTGACGATATCAACGTACCTGCCGGGGACATACAACGGAATCGCTGCATTCCTGAGCGACATCGAGAAACAATCCCCGGCGTTATTGTTGGTGGTATCAGGACGCAGCGAGCGAACTCGCTGGTGGATAGAGCAAAATGCGATTCGTCCACATGCCGTCCCTCTGGCATTGGGTGTCAATGCGACCACCGGGGCGGTCATGAAGCCGTACTTTGCCGCCAACGAAGTCAAGGGATGGGTTGTGGGATTTGCCGACACCATGACCTACCGTACCTCACGCGGCGCTCTCGACAGGCCGGAGGCACAACTTTTTGAATATGGTCAGGTTCTCGATTCGTTGATGTTAGCACACTGGGCTGCTATTTGCTTGATTATTTTCGGTTCTCTCTATTCTCTTGCTGCCGGTAAACAGGAAACCAAGCCATGACACTGGAAATCATATCCTTGCTTGTAGGCGCCGTCTTTACTCTGCTGATTTTTAGTTATTTGCTGGGAGATAACGTGCTTTATCGCTGGGCGCTGGCGATTTTGGTCGGAAGCAGTGTTGGATATATTACAGGCGTGGTACTGTGGTATCTGATACAGGATGGAGTCATCGCCAAAGTTTTTAATGCCAAATCGCCACAAGAAAGACTCATTCATATTATTCCTTTGATCTTGGGGGCGCTTTTGATTCTGAAGGGGTTCTATTCCAATAGCCTGGGTCGTATTGCCTTCTTGGGCAATATTGCTATGGCTTACATGATCGGCGTTGGTGTTGCCGTCGCTATAGCCGGGGCAATATTGGGAACGGCAATCCCGCAAATGTGGGCCGCCGGCTCTGCATTGACAGTGGCAGACATGCCCTGGGGATTGGTGCGGGGGTTGCTTGTAGTGGTTGGCACGATCACGGCCTTGTTGGTTTTCTCACCGCGATCCTATGCTGGCCGGGAAAACAAACTGAACATGGTCATGCGTTGGGTGCAACGTTTCGGTTGGGTTTTCATCACGGTGGCCCTGGCAGTTGCCTTTTCCGGGGCGCTTACTTCAGCGTTGACCACCCTGGTGATGCGAATATGGCAGATCCTGGAGCGGGTACTTGCCTTACGCGGGAGCTGATGGATGTCAGACGAACAAAGCATTGAATCTATCCTTGTTGCCGATTGCGGCGCCGTGACGACCAAGCTCCTGTTGCTGGAAAAGGTTGAGAGCAGTTATCGTTTTGTTGCACAGGCCGAAACTCCCACTACCGCCGATCCCCCCTGGAATGACATCAGCATCGGTGTTGTGCATGCGCTGGGCGAGATAGAACAAATTACTG
This sequence comes from Anaerolineae bacterium, assembly GCA_034429675.1. GTDB lineage: Bacteria > Chloroflexota > Anaerolineae > B4-G1 > SLSP01 > JAKQHY01. The sequence goes on from DAOUFX010000262.1 coordinate 17,105, forward strand.
ACCGCATCTTCTTTAGCCATGGGCGATTGGTGACACCGCGGCACGGCGCCGAGGGTGTGGATGCTTTTGTGGTTATTCTCAGCGCGGCGGAACCGTTGCGCCTGGTGCTGGCCGGGTTAGTGCGCGAGATGAGCCTGGAGAGCGCGCGCCGGGCGGCGACCGGCACGTATTCGGAAATCCAGGCGATTTTGGCCCGCGAGGGCAATTCGACACGATCTCCTCAAGAAATCTGGGCGCGTCAGGTGCGCGATATGGCTCCTGACGTGGTATTTCTGGTGGGGGGCGTAGATGGCGGCGCAAGTCGTCCCGTATTGGAGTTGGCCGATGCCATCGCGCTGGCCGCCTCGATGATGGAGCGAGAGCAGCGCCCCGTCGTGTTGTATGCCGGCAATTCCGATTTGCGCCCCAACCTGACCAAGCAAATGGGCGACATTACCGAGCTCAAAGTCGCGGACAATGTTCGTCCTACCATCACAACGGAGCATTTGGGGCCGTCGCAGGAAGTTTTGGAGCAGCTCTACATCGAGCGACGCATGAACAAGGCTCCCGGTGCGGATACGTTGATGCAGTGGAGCCGTTTGCCAATCATTCCCACGGCGACAGCTTTCTCTCGGGTGGTAGATTTTCTCTGGCATCGCGAAGGCAACCCCGACCGCGGGGTGCTGGGCGTAGACATCGGCGCGGCGACCACAACGGTAGCCGCGACCTTTGCCGGACGCCCTTACGTCACCATCTACGAACAAGGCATCGCTAATGGACCGATCGAGTGGGTGAAGGCGCACGGGCTTGAACCTCTGCTGCGTTGGATTCCGGAAGAGATGGAGAAAGAGGAGTTGTACCAGATGTTGTACAACCGTGAGTTCCGTCCCTGGACGACGCCACAGGATAAGCGCGAATTGCTGGTAGAACAGGCTGTTGTGCGTGCGATGTTACGTTCTGCGCTGGATTTGGCAATTCCCACCTGGGACACCGGCATTGCCCGGCAAGAATTGGGGGCAATGCCGCGGCTTGATCCGATCTTGATTTCAGGGGGCGGGACGATTTACATGCCGCGCCCTGGACAGGCCCTGTTGACGGTGTTGGATGGTTTGCAGCCGATGGGAATTTCGACGATCTTGTTGGACCTCAACCGCGCCGCTCCGGCGTTGGGGGCGGTGGCCGGCATCAAACCGTTAGCCGCTGCGTCGGCGGTGGAATCTGGAGCGTTGGTTTCGTTGGGAACGGTCATTTCGCCCGTTGGAAAAGGCCGAAACAATGAGGTCATTTTGCGTGTGCGGATCACGTATGACGATGGCGGCAAGCTGGATGTTGAAGCGCATTACGGTCAAATCGAGATCTGGCCATTGCTGCCGGGGCAACATGCCACCCTTGAGCTGCGACCCGGTCGGCGTTTCGATATCGGATTGGGCATGGGGCGTGGGGGGAAAGTCCAGGCCATCGGCGGATTGGTTGGCCTGGTAGTAGATGCCCGCGGTCGTCCGTTGACGTTGCCGGATGATATAGACGCGCGCCATGAGATTCTCAAACATTGGTTATGGGGCGTGGGAGGCTAGGATGTTTGTGCCGTATACTATTGTCAATCCCTTGACCATTGTGCGCGTGCGGCGCGTTTTGCCGCGCGTTGGGGACGTGCTGGTTCGTCCGGGCGAAGCGGTGGAACCGGCCCATATTGTGGCGCAAACCTTGCTGCCGGCCGATTTCCGCATTGTGGACGTCGCGCGTGAGCTGGACGTCTCGATGAAGCGTGTCAAGGATTGCATTCGGGTTGATAAAGGCGATATGGTTGCTGAGGGCGATATCGTTGCCTCACGTGGGGGCCTTGGCGGACAGAACCTGCGTTCTCCCATCACCGGCACTGTCGTCGGGCGTGGACGCGGACGCATTTTGTTGGAAGCGCAGCCCACACCAGTGCGTTTGAATGCATTGATCCCCGGTACGGTGGTGGAAGTGATTCCTACACAGGGTGTCGTGATTGAAACGGTAGGCGCTCATGTTCAGGCTATTTGGGGAAATGGTCAGGAATCTCACGGCGTCTTGCGCGTCGTGGTGCGCGCGCCACGCCATCCCATCCGCCCCAAACACATTGACGCTTCGGCGCAGGGCGCTATTCTCGTCGGCGGGTCGTGCATTGATGATGAAACTTTAGATCACGCCATCGAAATGCAAGTCCGTGGGATCGTCGTGGGTGGGGTGCCGGAGGCGATGTTGCCGCGGCTGGAGCAGTTGACCTTTCCCGTTATCGCCACCGAAGGCATTGGCGACATTCCGATGTGTCAGGCCATCTTTGACCTGTTGCGTTCGTTGAGTGGACGCGATGCTTCGGTCAGCGGGCAACTCAAACGCCAGTGGGGAGTGCGACGCCCATACATTGTCGTGCCGATGCCCTCGCAAGCCGGGAATCCGATCAATCCCGAAGCGCCATTGAGTATTGGCAGCCGCGTCCGGGTTTTGCGCGGCGCATATAACGGTGCGTCCGGGACGGTCAGCGATATGCCTAAGGGATTGTTGCTGTTGGAAACCGAGGGGCGTTTCCCCGGTGTTCAGGTGGATTTCGGCGGTAAAGAAACCGCGCTGGTCCCTTTTCAAAATCTGGAGAGATTGTTGTAGGTATCATCTCAATATGAAGGGGAGAAGTGGGGGGGGGCGGGCTGACCCCACCCCAAAAAAGATAAGAGCCGCCTGGATGGTATGATGTTCAGGCGGCTCTGAATTAGATGAGGTGTGGTATGGGAATTCGCAAATGGATTCGTGAAAGCATCTTTAACATAGTACGCCGCGACCTGGCGACGTTTTTGCAGGATCACCAGGCGGATATGTTGGTCATTTTTCACGAAGAACTGCAACGTCTGGACGATGAGATCCCCGAAGAAAAGCTGTTTATTGACATCAGGATGGCGCCCCTCGGCGATGCTATTCTCAAATCGGCGTTGCGCGCTATTACGCGGTTCTTGACAGAGACACCCTCCCGGTCGGCTACCGGGTGATTTTCCTCCAACAAGTATTAGCTAAAGGTGGGCGCACTGGCTATACCCGTAGCGCTCTATTGACGAATCTGTCGTTTGAGCAGCGAAAGTGCGTCCCACTTGAGCTATTACACTGTTTTTTAGAATTTGTCCGGGCTGCAATACAGACCGCTGTATTTCGAGTGTTTCGGGATGTACAAAGCAGCTTTGTAGTCCAGTTCTACTTTCAGATAGCTTCCCTTTTTGTCGAAAGTAAATCCCATGAGAATATTCCGTTCTGTGGCTTTGACGGGCGCCTCTTCAATAAATTCCCTGAGAGCCGGAGCAAACTTCACCGGTTTTTCCGTCGAATCTTCAAAAATCCGCGTAAAACATACCCTTTCGATCCGGTCGCTGGTGTACGTGAAAGTGAAATATATGGACGCGGCGCTCTCCAACTCTTTAAGCGTGGCTTCGGCGGGCATCGGGAAACTGAGCGCTGTGAATATGGCCTCCAATCTGGCCCGGTTAAGCCCCGACATATTCTGATAGTAGAGATTGATCGAATTGTGCTGAAAGTCAACCCCGAAAATTGCAAAACGCTCAAACCCTAACGATTTTAGAAGGGTCAGGTTTTTGAATATGGACTCCGGCAGATTCTCACACGTCAGTATTCGATCCATAGGTTGAGGCTTGTGGGCAAGATAAGCATAGAACTTCTTGATCTCACCTTCTACGCTTATGTCCACCATTGAACCGACCGCACCCGCCTCCTGGCAAATGGACAAATACACCTTGTACAATGGATTATCATAGAAGTCTGCCAGCCCGTGACTTTTGGCCATTGCTGCCAGATCAAACCACTTGCCAGCGCTCCCAGGACGGATGAAGAATTCCCTGGGGGTTAAGTCTCTATCCGTCGTTTTGATATAGACCGTCTCGTATTCCAGGGCATCTTTGTAGCCATTGAGGGCGGGGAGCAGTTTCTCTTCCTGGATTGTAACCCCGCACGTTTTGGCGATTGCTTTGAGATTACTTACAAAGGCGTCCACCGGCACATAATCCAGATCGCGGCGCACTTGCCGGTATCTCTCCATTTTCTCCGGACTTATCCCGAGTGCCATACGGACTAAGTCCAGTTCCTCCGGCCACAAGAATTGCTGAACTCCTATCAGGATATCGTCAACGGCAACGTGAGTATCCCCACGCCGTCTGGCTATGCCCACGCCGTGCATGACCATCTTATCAATTAACAGGAGTCTTGCCCTTTCCGGCACGGCCGGCGGGAATCTTTGTTTGATTGTATCCAACAGCACCATACTCTCGTCATTGAGTTGCATGCGATTTTCAGAATCATAAGCAAATTGTCCGGGTTTCATTTTGATATCTTCCTTGTTAGTGGGTGGTAATTTCTAAGTTAAGTTTCAATGGGTGAGCCCGTCACCCAGGCGCGACGCTTACGTACATACAAGGCACGGAGAGCCGATGAAATGGCGGTTTTTCGGAATCACCTAACCGGCTCAATGTCGTTAGCATCCAGCCAGACGCGCACACGTTCTTCCACACGCGCTTCTCTAAAAACGTGCCAAGCCTTTTGTAGTTGCAAATTATGGGCGAGTATATCCTTGAAATTGTGAAACGCTCCTCGCTTACGGATGAGGGTTAGTAATTCATCGGCAAGCGGTTTGTCCTCCAAAGCGGCGATGAACTGCTCCATATCCCGGTAGTCGTCCTGTGGATCTGGCGTAATGGCAATGACCCGCTGCCCGGCGTTCTGTTTTAGACGATTGGCTTCCAACAGTGCCCTTTTTTGCCAGCCTGGAATTTCAGGATGCCGCACGAGCAAAGTCTCTAATGACATGCTCTGCTCAGCGCCAAACGTAGATAACTCTTCGTTGAGTTCTTCTAGCAATTGCCGCGTTTCAGCCCTGACTTCCAGGGTTTTTCCGGTCTCGATATCAAAGTAAACTTGAACTTCATTGGCGCGCAGCGAAAAGAGAGTGATCAAATCACGCATATTCACGGCTAAACGGCGTTTCTCTGTCATGGTTACTCCTGAAAAAATGATTTCAAGATCATAGTTTACACCCGGAAATCATTCAAGACAAAATCATCTGGTGATTCGTTTCTCCACAGAAATGAGGAATTCTCCACAGTTTTCCCACAGTTATCCACAGATTGGTTGGAAAAGCGGGGGAATCAGGTTAGAATTTAATTAAACAGAGAGGGAAAACTAGGGATGAAAAGTACCGCGCGCCGGCACGCCGGGGAATAGACGATGATCGGAATTAGGAATGGCTATGCGCACCGCAAAGACGCGCCGGGCGCGGTCGCCGCTGGTCTCGACGCTGCCAGGAGTGTATTCGGCTTCGGTGGCGATGCGCTCTACCGTCCCGATGAAGGTCTCGCCGGGTAGAGACTCGGCAGTGACATCCACACTCTGGCCTGCGTGTACCTCGCCGATGCGGCTTTCGGACACATAGAGCGTGAGATGAATGGTGTCCAGATTGGACAGGGTCAGGATAGGGTATCCCGCCGGAACCAGCTCCCCGGTGTAGTAACTGCGCGTGGTGACGATGCCACTGATGGGAGCGGTGAGCGTGAGCATCGTCTGTTGCGTGAGCGCCATGGATAAGCCGGCCCGCGCCTGTGTGACCAGCGCTTCGGCGACGGCAATTTCTTCGGGGTGTGCGCCTTCGTGCAGTTTGTCCAGCTTCGCCTGGGCCGCATCCACCGCTGCCAACGTTGCCGTATAAGCCGCTTCGGCGCCGTGCAGTTCCGCGAGGGATCTCAAAGGATTCTTGCGCAAATCGTAAAGCGCATACAGATCGGCGCGCGCGGCGTCACGCTCAGCTTCGGCGCGCGTGATGGCGGTGTTGGCGGCCTGAATGCGCAAATCCCACATCCTGCGGGTGGTGTCGCTAACATTGTCCTTCAAATCTACGTAAATGTGGTAATTGAGCTGCTCCGCATCCAGCTGCACTTTGGCGTCTTCGATAGCCAGTTCGGCCAGGTCGAGCTTCATCCGCGCCTGGGCAATTTCAAGGTTTAGTTCCGTCGGATTGCTCAGGGTTTCTCGCGCGTACAACAACGTCGTCTCGGCGCCTTGCGCTTGAACCTGCGCCAACTCCAACGCGGCTTTCATCGCAGTCACCTCTTCGGGACGCGCATTCGCTTTCAGACGGGCCACATTGGCCTCTGCCGCGCCAAGCGCCGCTTCGGCCTGAGCGATTTGAGTGAGAGCCGCATCTTCATCCAGGCGCACCAGCGCCGCGCCGGCGACGACCGTGTCCCCTTCATTCACGGTCAATGCAACGATTCGCCCCCCCAATTCCGAAGCGATCGTCACTTCACGCCCTTCCAACGTGCCGGTGCCGGAGAGCGGAGCAATCTCCGCAGGCGTTTGCGCCTGAGAAGCAGCGCACGCAGTCAACGCGATAGCCAACGAAGCTCCAGATACCCACCGGACAAGGGTGGAAAACGCAGATCTCCTTTGAATTCGCAGATCAGTTCTCAACACACCGCTACTCCTCAAAGATGGCATCGGCCAGCACTCCGGGTTTAAGCGCGTGCTCGGTGTTTGCGATACGTACCCGCACGGCAAAGATCAACCCGGCGCGATCATCCGGTTGCGGCACGTTGCGGGGAGGGAATTCCGCCTCGGCGCCGATGTAGGTCACTCGCCCCACAAACGTCGTTCCTGGGAAACTGGCTACCTGAACCGAAACGACTTGATCCAAACGGACCCGTCCCAGATCGCGGACGGGCAAATAAAGCGTCAAATAGACGGCGTCGAGATCGGCCAGCACCAACAGCGACGTGTTGGGCGCCGCCAGTTCTCCCGGTTCAAGCGGGCGCGCTAACACGATTCCGTGCGCCGGCGCGGTGAGCGTCTGCCGGGCGAGAATTTCTTGAGCCTGCGCCAGTTCCGCCTGCGCCTGCCGATCCAGAGCCGCCAATGCAGCAATTTCTTCGGTAGTGGCGCCTTTGTGCAAGCCGTCCACCTGAGCCTGGGCCATCGTTTCTTGAGCCGCAGCTTCCCGGCAACGTGCTTCCGCCAGGTCAACCTGTTCCTGAATTTGCGCCGGGTTTTTCCGCAGGGTGTAGAGCACGCCAAGGATGTTGCGCAGCCCATCGTAAGCCGCTTGCGCGCTATCCGCGCCGACGCGCGCTTTCCAATATTTGTTGGGGGCGAAGTGTGCGTCAACCGGCATGCTGACGTTGGTGAAATAGTTCACGACCAGTTGTCCGCCCTGAACGCTGACTTCTACGTTACCAATGCGGTAGGTGCCGTCCGGAGGCGGGTTATCGTTGAGAAAATCTTTAATCTCCTGAGGCAAGTCGCCCGGAGCATTTGCAATCCCGCCGCGATAAACCTCGACCTTTTCGGGGACATTCATCATCAAGCCCTGAGCGTCCCAAAATTGCTCGGCGCCGCTCTGCGCCACGTCTCGGTAATTCCCGGCGATGTTGCGTCCGGCGTCGGCGGCGCGCAATTGCGCCTGAGCTACGGCAATCTGTCGATCAATGTCCTGGGGGTCTTCCAAAATGGCGAGCGTATCCGTCCACGCCTGGCACGCGCCGATATGTCCCGCTTGCGCTTGAGCCAGGGTGGCTTCAGCCACGCGCAGATCGGCCTCGGTCACGGCTGTTTGCGCGAAAGCCAGTTTGGCGTGCGCCTCATCCGCTTTGCCTTGAGCCAACAATACCTGAGCCTGCGCGATGCGGTCGTCGAGCTGCACCAAAATCTGCCCTGCCGTCACCTCGTCGCCGACGTTGGCCGTGATCGAAACAATGCGCCCACCGCCTTGCGGCGCGACCGAGATTTCCTCCGCCTCGATAAACCCGGAGGCCGTTAACGGTCCAACCGGCGTTGCGTCCGGGATCGCGGCAGAGTTAGCGCATGCACTCAACAACGATCCGGCCGCCAATACACTCAAAATGAGAGTTCTGAAATTTTGTTTCATGGGTCATTCCGCCGTTTTCACCAGGTCTCCGCCGGCGTCAATGCGCGCCCGCACCTGGGAAATAAAGACATCTTCTAATGAAGGCAGCACCTCATCCACCGCGTGGAGCGCAATTCCGGCGTCATTGAAATGCTGGCGCAGCGCCGGAATGTGCGTTGCGGCGTTCTGCGCCACAAGATGAATTCGCGCACCATAAAGCGCCACCTCGTCAAAGAGTTGCATTTCACGCAAGATGGGAACCGCCTGCCGCGCTTCGTCGCAGTTGAGCTCAAGCACCTGCCCGTGCATCTTGGTACGCTTGATCTCTTGGGGAGAGCCCTGGGCGATAAGCTTTCCATCCAAAATGAAGGCCAGGTCCTGGCACCGTTCCGCTTCATCCATGTAGTGGGTGGTGACAAAAATTGTGGCGCCCTTGCTCGCCAGTTCGTACAACAGGTCCCAAAAAGTGCGCCGGGAAATGGGGTCAACCCCGGCGGTGGGTTCATCGAGGAAGAGCACTTGTGGTTCGTGGAGGATGGCGCATCCCAGGGCCAATCGTTGCTTCCAGCCGCCGGCCAGTTCGCGGGTGAGAGTGCGACGACGATCCTGCAATCCGGCCATCTCGATAGCATAAGCTTTGCGAGTCGCCAAGCGTTCCCGCCGCAACCCATAGACCCGCCCGTAGAATTCGAGGTTTTCCTCGACGGTCAGATCGCCGTAGAGGCTGAACTTCTGAGACATATACCCGATGTTACGCCGCATCGAATGCAGTTCGCGGACCACATCGTAACCCAGAATAAGGATTGTCCCATCGGTCGGCTTGAGAAGCCCCAACAACATGCGAATCGTCGTGGTTTTCCCGGCGCCGTTCGGGCCTAGAAAACCAAAGATCGTGCCGCGCTGCACCGTGAAATTGACGCCGCCGACGGCGGCAAAGCTGCCAAAGCGCTTGACAAGATCCTTAACAACAATCGCGTTGTTTTGTGAAATGTCCGCTTTTTCTGCTGTCATCGTGCCAAAAAATCCCTGCTATCTGGCTCCCTGCTGTTTGCGGATGAGGTGAATGAAAGCTTCCTCCATCCTGGGAGAGGCTGTGCGCATCCAGAGCACGGCATGTCCGGCGTTTTCGAGAGCGGCGCGCACGGCATCAATGCGCCGCTTGGCGCTGTCCACAAAGACGTGCAACAGATCGCCATACGTCTGCACTTCCTGCACGCCCGGCACAGTCGCCACAAGCTTGGCCGACCCGTTCAGCTCGGCGGGTTGAATTTCCAACATTTCGCCCTGAACCATGCTCTGAATGGCAACGGGCGTATCGCAGGCGATCAATTTGCCGTCGAACATCAGGCCGATGCGCGAGCAACGCTCCGCCTCGTCCATATACGGCGTGCTGACCACAATGCTGATGCCATCCATGTGCAGCTCGGTAAGGATGTCCCAGAACTCTCGCCGCGAGACCGGATCCACGCCGGTGGTCGGTTCATCCAGGTAGATCACCTCCGGTTGGTGAATCAAGGTACAGGCGAGTCCCAACTTCTTCTGCATGCCGCCGGACAATTGGCCGGCCCGGCGGTTGACGAAACGCTCCATGCGCGAGAATTGCAGCAACCGGGGGATACGCGCCTGGCGGTCGGCAGCGGAAACCTGATAGATATCGGCAAAGAAGCGCAGGTTTTCCATCACGGTCAAATCGCCATAGAGGCTGAACTGCTGCGCCATGTATCCGATGCGATTTTTGATGGCTTCGGGGTTCGTGCGGACATCGTAACCGGCCACCGAGGCGTCGCCGGCGGTCGGCCGCAGAATCCCGGCCAACAATCGCAGCGTTGTCGTCTTGCCGGCGCCGTCGGGGCCGACCAGACCAAAAATTTCCCCCCGATCAATGGCCAGGGACACATGGTTGACGGCCGCGTATTTGCCAAAATTGCGGGTCAATTCCTTTGCGGTAATCACAGATTCAGAAGTCGGTTCCATTCTACAATCCTTTCTATATTCAAGCCTCTTGGAGGGGGCGGCGAATTCCGTAGAGAAAAAAATCGGTCAATTCCTTTACCAGTCCCTCGCGATGGGGCGCGCTCAGATAATCGCCAGGAGGCATATCCGAAGTGACGGCAAACAAGTACACCGCGCCCACCATCGCCCGGGCAATGATGCCAGGGTCGAACTCACGCGCCACCCCGGTGTCCATCCCGATTCGCAAGAAAAGCTCTATTGTGTTCAGGATCGGGGAAAAAAACTGATTCCAGAATTGTGTCCAGAGCTCGTGGTCTGTCCAGATTTCGGCGGCGACGGCGCGGAAAAAGGGGCGATATTCAACGATCATGCGCAGTTGTTCGTCCATCACAGCGTGGATAAAACTGCGCTCCTCGTCAGGCGTAGCGGTAGTGGGGAGTTCCTGGGGCATCAACCGGGTGAGTTGTTCAAAGATATTGACCAACAACGTGTGTTTGTTCTCAAAATACAAGTAGATGGTGCTCGGCGCGATCCCGGCTTCATCGGCAATGTCCTTCATGGTCGCGCGTTGGTATCCCTTGCGCGCAAAAATCGCGGCGGCGGCTTTCAAGATGACCTCGCGCCGCTTTTCACGTAATTCTCCTTGCCAATTTGTCATAATGACTCCTGAACGTTTATTCAGCTTACTGAACGCCCGTTCATTATTATACCTTATTCAAACCAATCTGTCAATGGAAATGAAAACAACCCACGCTTCGTCAACCATACGCAGTACTATACGAGAAAATTCGATTTGAAATCTCACTTTCCTGGAGTATAATCAGGGTAACAGGCAGGGTACCCGCCTCATTGTTTTTCCTCAAAAAAGCACTCAATTTCTTTCAGGAGTTATCAATGCCGGACTTTGTGCATTTGCACACTCACACTGAATATTCGCTTTTGGATGGCCTGAGCTCATGCTCTGCGCTGGCGCAATATGCCGCTGAGCTTGGGATGAAAGCGCTGGCGATTACCGACCACGGGGTGATGTATGGCGTTGTGGATTTCTACAAATCCTGCAAGGCCGCCGGCATCAAACCGGTGATCGGGCTCGAAGCTTACATGGCCCGCACCAACCTCAGCAGCCGCGACCGGGACGATGGTAAACCCTATCACATCGTTCTACTGGCGCAAAACCAGGCCGGGTACCAGAACTTGCTCAAACTGGCGAGCATCGCGCAACTGGAGGGGTTCTACTACAAGCCGCGTATTGACAAAGCGGTGCTCGAACGCCACGCTGAAGGGCTCATCGTGCTCTCGGCGTGCGCTCAGGGCGAGGTCCTGCAATTGCTCTACGCCGGTCAGGACGACAAGGCGCGCGAGGCAGTGCGCTGGTATCAAGAACGATTCCCTGATCGTTTCTACATCGAGTTGCAGAGTCACACGCTGCCGGAATTTGAGGAGACTTACCGCAAGCTCGTCCTGTTGGCCCGTGAAATGAGCGTGCCGATGGTGGCCACCAACGACATCCATTACGCCCGTCGCGATCAGGCCGACGCGCACGACGTGTTGCTGTGCATCGGCACCGCCAAAACGGTCAACGAACCGAACCGCTTGCGGATGAGCGATCCTTCCTATTATATGCGTTCGCCACAGGAGATGTGGGATCTTTACCGCGAAATCCCCGAAGCGCTAACCAACACGGTCAAGATCGCCGACCAATGCGACGTGACCATACAGTTCGCCCCTCCCTATCACCTGCCAAAATTCCCCGTGCCCAAAGAGGAAGGAAATTCGGAAGTCTATTTGCGGCATCTGTGCCACAAAGGGATGCAATGGCGCTATGGCGCGGACGCGGAGAAGCCGGAGTACGTCGAACGCCTGGAATACGAGATGGGTATCATCCACGAAATGGGGTTCGACGATTATTTCCTCATCGTGTGGGATTTGTGCGAGGCGGCGCAGCGCATGGACATCTGGTGGAACGTGCGCGGTTCCGGCGCCGGCAGTGTGGTGGCGTACACGCTGGGAATCACCAACGTTGATCCCTTCAAGAACCGGCTGATGTTCGAGCGGTTTCTAAATCCCGGTCGTATTTCCATGCCGGATATTGACCTGGACTATCCCGATGACCGTCGCGCAGAACTGATCGCCTACACCAAAGATCGCTACGGCGCGGACCACGTTTCGGCCATCATCACCTTCGGAACGCTGGGGGCGCGCGCCGCCATCCGCGACGTGGGCCGCGCGCTGGATATTCCGCTCGGCGAGGTGGATCGCGTGACGCGCCTGGTGCCCAACGTACCCGGCAAACCGGTGTCCATCGCCGAGGCACTGGACACCGTCCCCGATCTGAAAGAGATTTACGACGGTACACCCTACATTCGCACCCTGTTGGATATGGCCAAGCAGGTGGAGGGCGTGACCCGCCATGCCAGCACCCACGCCGCCGGCATCCTGATCTCGGACGAGCCGTTGGAGACTTATCTACCGCTCAACCGCCCGACCAAAGGCGACGGCGAGGACAGCCCGGTGGATCGGGTTTCGCAGTGGGCGATGGAAATTGTGGATGCGCTGGGGATGCTCAAGGTGGATTTCCTGGGCCTGCGCACCCTCACGCATATGCGGAAAACCTGCGAGTGGATCGAACGCGAGCATGGACGCAAGCTCAATCTGATGAGCATTCCCTACGAGCGCGTCCCCGACGACCCGGAAACGGACGCCGACGTGCTGAAGTTGTACGAGCTGCTGGCGACCGGTGAGACCACCGGCGTGTTCCAGGTGGAAGGCGCGGGAATGCGACGCGTGTTGCGCGACATGCGCCCCACGCAATTCCAGCAAATTATTGCGGTGTTGGCGCTGTATCGCCCTGGGCCGCTGGAGAACATTCCCACGTTCATTCGCCGCATGCACGGCGACGAGGAAGTCCAATATCATCACCCGCTCCTGGCCGAAATTTTGGATGACACCTACGGTATCATCGTCTACCAGGAGCAAATTATGCAGATCGCGGTAGCGATGGCGGGATACAAGCCCGGCGAAGCCGATATGATCCGCAAAGCCGTGGCCAAGAAAAAACGCGATCTGATGGACAAGCACAAGCAAATCTTCTGCGATGGCGCCGCTCAACGCGGCATCGCCCGCGAAGTCTCCGAGCGCGTCTGGGCCGACATCGAATTCTTTGCGCGCTACGGCTTCAACCGCGCCCACGCCACCGACTACGCCGTCATCACCACACAGACCGCTTATCTCAAAGCGCATTATCCCCTGGAATTCATGACGGCCTTGATGACCACAGAATGTCACAACACCGAAAAACTGGGGTTCCTGATCACCGACGCGCGCCGCACCGGGCTGGACGTGCGCCGGCCTTGCATCAACGACTCACAAGTTGAATGCACGATTGGACACGATCGGACAGATTCGGCGAAGCGCTATATTCGCATCGGCCTGGGCGCCATCAAGAATGTAGGCGACGACGCCATGCGGCTGGTAGTGGAGGCTCGCCAGAAAGGCGGGGTGTTCAAGTCATTGGATGAGCTGGCCGAGCGGGTGGATTTGCGCAAAGTCAACCGCAAGTCCCTTGAATGTCTCATTCAAACCGGCGCTCTGGACGACTTTGGCGAGCGCAGCGCATTGCTGGCTATCGTGGACGCTTTGATCGGCGCCAGCGCCCAGGTTCATGGCGCGCGGGATGTGGGGCAGTTTACGCTTTTCGACAGTATGCCGGATATTGCGATGACCAAAGTACAATTGCCCACGACATTTATGCCCATTCCCGACCGCAAATTGTTAGAATGGGAGAAAGAATTGTTGGGGACCTACCTTTCCAAGCATCCGCTGACCGACACAGAAAACGAGTTGATGGCGCAGAACATGGTCAATACTACTGTGGGGCAGGTCGCCATGGAATCTTCAGGGCAACAACTGACGCTGGTGGGGATGGTGCAACGGGTGCGGCGTATCACCACCAAGAAGGGAGATATGATGGCCTTCGTCACCCTTGAGGGCTCCAGCGGCGCGGTGGACGCGATCGCGTTCCCGCGCACGTATGAACGCTGCAAGGACATTCTGGCGCCCGGACGGGTGGTGGTGATCAGCGGCAAACTGGACGCGCGCCCCGACCGTGAAGAGCATTCGTTGCTGGCCGACTGGTTCAAAGAGCCGCACGAATTGCTGCACCCGGTCAACGACTCGCCTTATGCCGCGTCAGGATTTGGCGCGGAGGAGCAAGGGGATTTTATTCTGGGCGGAAAATCTCTGGTGTACGACAGTGCGCCGGACGCCGTCTACGTTCCCGCGCCGCCGGAGGCGCCGCTCCCAGAAGACGACGAGAGCCCGCCCTGGGAACCCGCGCCGACAGCGGGCGCCTATCCTCAGCAAGGCGCCTCCGCATCAGCCGCAACCATCCCGCCGGACGAGCCGCTCTACCGGCCATCGGTGCTTTACATCACATTGCAGCGCACCGGCAACAACGCCGACGACTTCGCCAAACTGGCGCAAATTCATCGTATGCTCAAAGCGCAGGTGGGGCGGGATCAATTTGTGGTGGTGTTAGAAGGCGACGGCCAACATCGAGTGGAACTTTCCTTCCCCAATGAGAGCACGTGTGACACTCCCAGCCTACGGGAACGTGTTGCACGCCTGGTGGGCGCCGACAACCTCCGGATCAGAATCCCGACGATGTAACTCTTGCACAAAAGAAAAACCGTGCTATAATCTGCATCGTTGCGGGTGGTTAGCTCAGTTGGTTAGAGCGCTGCGTTGACATCGCAGAGGTCAGAGGTTCAAGTCCTCTATCACCCATCTTTTAATCGGGTTTGTGAGGGGCTAAACTCACATATTTCGTGGATTGCTATACAGTGAAACTATGTACCTGTTAAGGTGCATTAGGTAGAAAGGGGCACAAACAGTTGCGAGCTGGGGTGCCCCTTTTGATTTGGACTAAGGCTTCGTTGACTCTTTCTTCGAGTCTTTCGCAGATTTCCGTTCCTGAATGAACTTCTGTGCTTCCTCATCCTCAACAAACCATCCGGCCGCTTTTCTTTCGCCTTTGATGACCCCCTTGCTGATGAGTCGCGCAACATGCCTCTGCGTCAATCCGGTTGCTTGTGCGATTTCAGTGACCGTCCAAATCATCTTTGCCTCCAAATGTCTGTAATTCGACACTTCCAATAATAAGTCTGTATCCTGACTTGTCAAGACCCATTTTACCACACAACTATTTTTGGGAGTTGCGCCGAGACAAAATTCCCCGGTGAAAAACTCCGTAGAGAGTACATGAATTATAGAAGAGTGTTCTCTCGTGGGGATGAGAAACCTTAAATTTTTGTGAGGGGGCTGAGGTTCTTTGTGTTGCAAGCGAAAGATGAGTACAATCAAAGAAACACCCCGCCAAGAAAAGGAGGTTTCGCATGCAAGAAGAAAAGTTGTGGACATCCCGACGCATCATACTGATGATAATGATGGCTGTCGTAAGCCTGATATCGGGGGGACTGTTGGTGAAATTGGGGGAATGGGCGTGGGTGTCGTGGAACTTATATGCATCAGGGACGCCGCCCGAACAGGTCTACATTCCACCGCCATCTACCGCAAGCCCGGAGACTGTGGTGATTCGACCTGAACCGGGAGCGAAGGCTGTGGTAAGTCCCAAGTTCTTCCTAACCGTGGACATCGTGGATGGGCAAGGGAACCCATTAGTTGCAACAGTGACCGTGAATTACGGCTATGGAAATGCGCAATGTTCAACAAAAGACCCGGCAACGCAGAACTTTCTTGCCATACCTATGAAATACATTGGGGGCGAAGAAGACCACGAGATGTTGGAAGTGATTGCGCAAGTTGACGGCTACTACCCGGCAAGACAGAAGTTTGATGTGACGACGTTGGACCATTCGAGTTATCACCTGGTGCTGACGTTGGAAGAGGTTGCGCCGGAAGAAGCGCCGCAGAGTTGAACAACCGATTTGCGGGTATGCAAAGTTGTTCCCGTGCCAGCAATAAAAAAAGGCCCCTCGATGTGAGGGGCCTCTTGTTTTGAGTACGCGCGTACTCAAGAGAGCAGGGCGAAGAAGTTCTGCTGCTCCTGGGGGACGGGTTTGGCGACGCGACGTTGTTTGGTTTTGATGACGGGTTGGAGTTGGAGCAGGTCCGCGATGGTGAGCTGCACCGGGGCTGTCGCCGGCGCCGACGCTGCCGGCAGTTCCGGGAGCGGTTGGGCGGTGAGGGCGGCCTGTACCAGGGTTGCCAGGGGGAGCGGCGCCGGCACAGGTTGGGGTTGGGACTGCAATCGAGGGGTTTCGACGATGGCGCGGGCGATCTGGAGTTGGACGTTGGCGCTGGCGGCCTCGGCCAGGACGTCTTCGGTGGTTTTGAATTGGGCGATTTTGTCGAAGACGGCGCGTTGGGCGGCGTGCTTGGCGTTGATCAGCTCCCACATGTG
>DAOUFX010000263.1:0-12830 GCA_034429675.1 Anaerolineae bacterium
ACACGGTACACCGTGTGCAAAAAATACCCCCCTTTACCCTGGACATCAGAGACGGCTATAAACTTTCGACTTTTTGACTTTCGACTATTTCCCGAGGAGGAACAATGAGCAACAAAAAACGGATTTTGACTGGGGATCGCCCCACCGGCAAGTTGCATCTGGGGCACTATGTGGGCAGTTTGCAGAACCGTGTGGCGTTGCAGGACGCCTACGACTGCTTTTTTATTGTTGCCGATTTGCACACGTTGACCACTCGACCGGAAAAAGAGTACGTCCGGGAATTGGCCCGAAATTCCTACGAGGTGGTGCTGGATTATCTGGCCGTGGGGATTGACCCGGAGAAGAGTACAATTTTCTTGCAGTCGGCGTTGCCTGAGACCTACGAGCTCAATCTGGTGCTGGAAATGCTCGTGACCCTGCCGCGCCTTTCGCGGCTGCCGAGTATCAAGGATATGGCCCGCGCGGCCAATCTCGACGATGAGACGGTGCCTTTTGGTCTCATCGGTTACCCGGTGCTCCAGGCCGCCGACATCCTGCTGCCGCGCGCGCATCTGGTGCCGGTCGGCAAGGACAACGAGGCGCACGTCGAGATCACCCGCGAGATTGCGCGCCGTTTCAACCGCATCTACGAGGCCGAGGTCTTCCCGCTGCCCGAAGTGATGGTGGGCGACGTCCCGACGCTGGTGGGCACCGACGGCCAGGCCAAGATGAGCAAATCCCTGGGCAATGCGATCATGCTCTCCGACGACGCCAAAACCGTCGAGGAGAAGGTCCGCACGATGTACACCGATCCCAACCGCATCCGCGCTGACATTCCCGGTCGCGTCGAAGGCAACCCCGTCTTCATCTACCACGATGCTTTCAATCCAGATACGTCCGAAGTGAACGACCTCAAGGAGCGCTATCTTCAGGGCAAGGTTGGCGATGTGGAGGTGAAGCGCAAACTCGCCCGCGCCATCAACGCCTTCCTCGATCCTATCCGCGAGCGACGCGCGCACTACGAGTCCCGTCCCGGCTTTGTCGAAGAAGTTCTGGTCGAGGGAACGCGCCGGATGCGGCAGACTGCCCGCGAGACGATGGCCCTGGTCTTTGATGCCATGTGTTTGCCCGGAGCGCGCTTGCGCCGGGCGTTGGACAACGAGGAACCGTTCCGTTTGCAGTAGGAGGTGTGCTATGTACATTACCCAGGTTGCGTTACACGCCGAACGTTACCCGACCGCGCGTTATTATCCGTTCAACATCCCCGCGTTGCGCCTGACCCCCGTGCTGAATTTCAACCGGCCGGTGGTTTTCTTTGTCGGGGAGAACGGGTCGGGCAAGTCCACCCTGCTCGAAGCCATCACTCGCAAGTGCGGCATTCAGGCCTGGGACAAACCCAAACGGCATCTGGCGCATCAGAATCCTTACGAGACGCGCCTTTCCGAATACATTGACGTGACCTGGGCCGGCGAACGCGCGCCGGGAGCGTTGTTTCGCGCCGAGACCTTCCACGAGTTGGCCGATTTCCTTGACGATGTGGCGCTGTGTGACCCGGGCCGGCTCCCATACTACGGCGGGCATTTGCTCAATACGTTGTCCCACGGCGAGGGCATGTTGAGTTATTTCAGCGGCCGTTATGGACTGAGCGGCTTGTATTTCCTGGACGAACCTGAAGCCGCTCTGTCGCCGACCAGCCAGATCAAGTTTGCGGCGATCCTGCAACAGGTGGTGGCGGAAGGACGTGCGCAATTTGTGATTGCCACGCATTCTCCCATTCTGTTGGCGCTTCCCGATGCGCAGATTTTTAGCTTTGACGAGCTGATTCGAGAAACCGCTTACGAAGATACGCTGCATTACAAAGTTTATAAGCAGTTTTTTGCCGATCCCGGCGCATTTCAAGCAGGTGTTAGAAGTTGAGCCGTGAAGGCCAGCTTACAACCGGTCCCATCATCATACCAAGGAGGAAAAGTGAAATGGTGCAATACAAGTATTTTTTAGATGAAAAAGATATGCCGACGCAATGGTACAACATCCTGGCCGATATGACCACACCGCCGCCGCACTATCGCCATCCGGCTACCCTCGAACTGATGCAGGATCCGCCGATGCCCCCGCCCGTCTTTCCGGTGGAGTTGATCGAACAGGAGTTTAGCAAAGAGCGTTGGATCGAAATCCCCGACGAGGTGCAGGATGTGCTCAAGATGTGGCGACCCTCGCCGCTGATCCGGGCGCATCGCTGGGAAAAGGCGCTGGACACGCCGGCGAAAATTTATTACAAGTGGGAAGGCGTCAGCCCGGCGGGCAGCCATAAGCCCAACACGGCCGTGGCCCAATGCTACTACGCCAAAAAAGAGGGGTTGGTCGGTCTGGCGACCGAGACCGGCGCCGGACAGTGGGGGAGCGCGTTGAGTTTCGCGGCCAATCTTTTCGGCTTGAAGTGCAAAGTTTTCATGGTCGCGATCAGCTACCAGCAAAAGCCCTATCGTCGCGTGATGATGGAAACGTGGGGCGGCCAGGTCGTCCCCAGCCCCAGCAGCGAAACCAATGCCGGGCGCGCAGTCCTGGCGAAAGATCCGGAATCGGCGGGCAGTTTAGGGCTTGCTATCAGTGAGGCGCTGGAATATGCGATGACGCACGAGGGGTACAAGTATTCTTTGGGCAGCGTCGTCAACTTCGTGTTGCTGCACCAGACGGTGATCGGCCTGGAAACCATCCGGCAGATGGAGATGGCCGGCGATTACCCCGACGTGGTCATCGGCTGCGCGGGCGGCGGCAGCAACGCTGCCGGGTTGATTTTCCCCTTTATGCGCGACAAACTGACGGGGCAGAAGCCCAATTTGCGCGCGCTCTTTGTCGAATCCACTGCCTGCCCCAGCATGACGCGCGGTAAGTACGCCTACGACTGGGGCGACACCGCCAAAACCGGCCCGGTCGCGAAGATGCACACCGTGGGGCACGGCTTCATGCCGGCGCCGGTGCACGCCGGCGGGTTGCGCTATCACGGCATGGCGCCGATTATTTGCTCGCTGCTGGACCAGGGCTACGCCGAAGCGCGCGCCTACTATCAGAACGACATCATGGACGCCGCTCATAGCTTTGCGCGCGCCGAGGGCACCATCGTGGCGCCAGAAACGGCGCATGCCGTCCGCTCTGCCTACGAAGAAGCCATGGCCTGCAAAGAATCCGGCGAATCCAAAGTTATTCTGTTCAACGCCAGCGGCCACGGCCATTTCGACCTCGCTGCTTATGACGCTTATCATCGCCAGGCGTTGCCTGACTACGAGTTGGAAGAGGACAAGCTCGCCGCTGCCATGAACGAGCTGCCGGTTATCCCCGACTAACCTCACCAGTGACAAAAAACAGCGCCCCCGTTCTCGGGGGCGCTGCGATTAGAGATCATCGGCTTATTCTGCCGTCAGTCGCCGGGTTTGTTCGTCGGTCGTCAAGGCCTCGATGAACATATCCAGGTCGCCTTCCATTACCGCTGGCAGATTGTACGAGTTCACCCCGACGCGGTGATCCGTCACCCGGTTTTGCGGGTAATTGTACGTGCGAATTTTCTCGCTGCGTTCGCCCGTGCCCACCTGCGAACGGCGCGCTTGTTCGATCTCGGCTTCTTGCTTGGCGCGTTCCATTTCGTAGATGCGGGCGCGCAACACGGCCATCGCGCGCAGCCGGTTCTGCGTCAACGATCGCTCGTTTTCGCAGGTCACCACCATCCCCGATGGCTTGTGCAAAATGCGCACGGCCGTCTCGTTCTTCTGCATGTGCTGCCCGCCGGGGCCCGAAGAACAGTAGTTGGAAATTTCCAGGTCTCTTGGGTCAATCGCTACTTCGACTTCGTCCACTTCGGGCAATACGGCTACGGTGACGGTGGAGGTGTGGATGCGCCCGCTGGATTCGGTCACCGGCACGCGCTGCACGCGATGCACACCGCTCTCATACTTGAGGCGGGAATAGGCGCCCTTGCCGCGCACGGAGAAAATCATTTCTTTGTATCCGCCAATGCCGGTGTGGCTTTCGCTGATGATATCCGTTTTCCAGCCGCCCTGCCGCTCGGCGTAGCGGGTGTACATGCGGAAGAGCTCGGCGGCAAACAGCCCGGCTTCGTCGCCGCCGGCGCCGGCGCGGATTTCCACAATGATGTCTTTCTCATCGCGGGGGTCTTTGGGGATGAGCAGTTGGCGCAGTTTCTCTTCGAGTTCCGGCGTTTCCGTTTCGATGCGGGCCAATTCTTCTCTCGCCATATCGCACAGATCCGGGTCCGTTTCTTCGGACAGCATCTGGCGAGTTGAGATTAGTTCGGCGAGCACGGACTTGTAGCGCTGGTACAGACTCACCGTCTCTTCCAGGTCGGCGCGCTCTTTGGCGTATTCGTTGATCTTTTCGTAACTCTGCATCACTTTGGGGTCGGCCATCAGGTGATTCAGCTCTTCGAACCGCTGTTCCAAAGCATTCAATCTTTTCAGCATTTGTTCGCTTTCCATCGGACTCTACCTTCTTTGTGACAAAACAAACGGCCTGTGGTTGTTCACCAGGCCGTTTTGTATGAGTGTGGGCCTACCAGGATTTGAACCTGGAACCGACCGGTTATGCGTCTCACCGCAGCTTTCGCTGCCCCTTGCGAGTTTGTGAGCTGGACTATCCCTTCGCCCCGTGGGGCGCCTGCCGTCTAGTCTCTACACCTTCCCTTGCGGGCTTGGCTCGGGATTACCATCCTGGAGCAGGAACAGGCTTCCCCGAATTTGACAGGATTCACCCGGAAATTTCTCTCCGGGCAGCCCTTTTTAGAAGATCCTATCCTGGTGATGTGATGAGGACATAGATTTCTAAGTTAAGCCGGCTGCTCTAACCCTTGAGCTATAGGCCCAGAAACAGAGCGGGCGACGGGGATCGAACCCGTATCATTGACTTGGAAGGCCAAGGCTTTACCATTAAGCCACGCCCGCTTACAGAGTGCATTATACCATAACCTTTGCTTTCGGCAATGGCGATTTTGTCAAAGCTCTGGGGCGGGAGTGAAGGTCGGCGGCGGCGCGAGCGGGGTCATGGTGACGGTGGGATACAGCCCGGTTGGGGTGGGGGCCGTGGTCGGCAGCAGCCCCAGGCGTTGCAAATTGTAGACGGCGACGCCGCCGATGCAGGTGAACACGTTGCACAGCATCAACAGCAGGGCCAGGAAAAGGATTATTCGGAATGCGCGCCAATCGCGTCTGGCGCGCCGGCGCGCCAGCCAGCCTTCGACTCCGTAGAGAAATCGCATGAGTTTCTCCTTTGTTTTTGCCACAGAGGGCGCAGAGAAGGATTTGTGCTTTGTGTGTTTTGCGGTGAAAGTCCTCGCGGTTGGTGCTGTTAGTATAGCACAAAACACCGCGCGGCTCTCAGTGTGCGAGAGTCCGCGCGGTGAAAAATTATCGTGAAACCATAGATTACTCCTATTCGTCAGCCGCACTAAAGGGGGGATGATAGTACATACTATATCCTTTAAACGTTCCTATATCACGTCGTTTAAGAGCAACATTTGCCGTTTTTGTTGTCTCAAGGGCGAGACTTACCATGACAGAGAACGAAAATGTATCTCCGCCAAGAGTCTCTCCGTCCTCAATAAGCTTGGCAATATCTGCCACAACAAAGGTTAAGTTTCCGCCATAGTGGCCGGCACCCGCTATATATACGAACTTATCTGGCCGCGGGTTAACCATACCTATGTTTTGTTCCGGGCGACTTAAGATCATGTCGTTCATACGATCTCCTCGATTGGGTCCCCAACAGTAGAATTCACGAAGACCGCTTCTATACGATAAGGCGCTATCATACACAGTGTTTCCTTGCTCAAAAGCAAGCATTGAGTATTCTGTATCTTTTTCTGTCCAATGAAAATCGAACCTACGCACACCCGCGCTATCAACGCCTCTATCGAGGAACTTCCCAGCCCTATAATGCGCCTCGCCGCCACTTAAGAAGCTGTACTTTAGTATCTCCCCTTCCAAGTAATCGCCGACCACAGCCTCTGACAAAATATTCCACCACTCCGAAATCTTTTTCCAACTTTCCAATATATTGTCCGCCTCTGTCCCATATTGATATGTCAAATATTCTCTGATTTGATCTTCACTAAAATAACCCGACGGGTCAGTATATCTAAGCGGGTTATTCATTACATACGCGTAGCGATTAAAACTCTGCGGGTTCCCCGGATTCGGCACCATCGTATCCGCCTGCACAAACCGCCCCAACCCCGGCGCGTAATACCGCGCGCGGTAGTACATCAGCCCGGTGCTGGCGTCCAGCCGTTGCCCGGTGAAGCCGAAGTCGGTGGGGGAATTTCCCGTCTCGTCGCGAATTGCGCCGAAGGGGTAGTAGCGTTGCCGCGCGACGACGGCGCCGGCGGCGTCGGTGCTCAGGCTGGCGCTGTCCAGGTGGTCGGGGTGGAGGTAGGTGATGGTTCCGTCGGGCGAGCGCATGGCGACGCGCTGCCCGCCGAGGTAGTAGTATTGGGTGATTTTGGCGGCGCGCCGGCTGGGATCGAGCTGGAAGGTGAGGCTGCGCGAGTCCTCGACGTTGCCGACCAGGTCGGCGGTGTAGTATTCGAGGGTGTGGGTGCCCACTTCGGTGACGTTGAACGAATTCTGGTAGGTTTCCCACGCCCCGCCGTTGAGGCGATAGTAACTCGCCGCAACCCCCGCGCAGTCGTTGTCGCTCGCCAGCAGCGTCACCCCCACCAGCGCGACGTACCAGTCTCCATTTTTCAACCCTTTGAGCGTTACACTGCTTACGGGCGGGGTTCGGTCGTGTTCGTGGTACCGCGTTTCGCTCCAGCCCGACGGGTCGGCGCCGGTGCGTCCGAGGGTTTGCACCCGGTAGTAGTAACGCTGGGTTGTATGGTCGGTGAAGGTGTGCGTCGCCGTGGCGCCGCTTGCCTGCACGTCTACGCTGACGACGTTCTGCGTGAACTCCATGTTGTCGGCGCGCTGCACGCGGTACCACCATTCCGCGTAGCTGTTCCAGGTGACGGCGCGGCTGCTGTCGGCGACGCAGGCCGCGCCCGTGTCCACCCACGTGGGCGGCGTGACTTGGGCGACCGGGTAGATTTCCAGAATGACGTCCCGTTCACCGCCAGTTGAATCGTGATCTTCAAACTCCACGCGCCAGTGATTGTTTCCTAATACAATGACATTGACCTTGTCAGTATTTGGATTCCAGGAATTTACAGGTTGCTCGGCCAGACCGCATGTTTCGCTCCAATTTCCTTGATAGTGATAGAACTCCAGTCGAATGCTTTCGCCGGTGGAAATGTAGCTCTGTCGGGTGCGATCATTATTTTCCCACTGTTGCCAAACATCATTGAAGAGCATATTCACGGACGGAGAAACCATACGGACTCTGTCATGTGTGCAGACGCTAAGATCAGATATGTCAATGATTTTGAACTCGTAATCCCCGCCGAGGCTGACGATCATATCCGCTCCGGCGTTGGGCTGCGCCGGCGACTTCGCCGTTGGGGGCGGCGCAATCCGGGCCGGGGCCTGGAAAGATTCCGGCGCGGGCGCTATGCCCGCCGCAACTGCGGCTTTGCGGCTCTGGCTTGCGCCAGACGGCGCCGTTGGCGCTGCGCTCGCGTGAAGATTCCGCGCCGCGAGCAGGTCGGGAACGTCCAGGAAGATCTCCTGCCAGAATTCTTCGTAGTGGTCGCCGACGTAGAGCGTGGTGCCGGCGCCTGTGACCTGCGCCAGCCGCCGCCCGTCGCCGTCGTAGATGAAGCGTGTGACCGTCTGTGTGAGGGCGTTGGTCATGGTGACGGACGCCAGGCGATTCTCCAGGTCGAAGGTTTGGGTGTACGTGCTGGTCACGCCGCTTTCGTCTGTCTCCTCGCGCCTGATCATGTTGCCGTTGGCGTCGTAGGCATACCGGTTGACGTCCAGGCTGTGGGTCACTGCGGTTACGGCGTGAACGTGGTTTGCGTTTCCGTAGGCGTATTCACGTTCTCCCATCGTCATCAGGTTGCCGGTTTTGTCGTAGCGGTAGGTCTCGCTGTAGCTGCCGGTGGCCGCGCCGGTGGTGTGCGCGTCGGTCAGACGATTTAACGCATCGTAGGTGAATTGTTGTTGTTGCGACAGGATGCCGTCGTTGATGCTGTCAATGTTGCCGGTGGGGTCGTAGTCGTACGACAGGTCCATAAGGCCGGGAATCTGGATCGAGCGGAGCAGGTAGCTGTGTTCGTCAGCCGGGTAGTAGGCGTAGGCTGTGGTCAGGTTGTTCCCCAGGGCCATGCTCGTCATCTGCCCCATCGCGTTGTACGTTGCTGATTTTACCAGGGGGACGTCGCCCCAGGTGCTGGTGATCGCGTTAGGCTGCCCGCCGGCGTTGTAGTTCTGCAGGATGGTTTCGCCGTTGGGATGGCCCATTTCGACGACGCGGTTCAGGGCGTCGTACAGATAGGTGGTGGTGTACGTATCCAGCGTCTCAATTGCCTGCGCTTCCGCCGTCAGTCGCCCGCGTTCGTCATAGCGGTAAGTGACCACGCCGCCGGGGTAGGTCATGCCGGTGCGCTGCCCGCGCCCGTATTGCCCGTCGTTGGGGGCGGGGGCGTAGTCGTCGTAGGTGTAGGCGACGGCGTACGTCCCCGGATCGGCAGGACGGGTGTATGCGGCCGGATTCAGTATGCCGGCGCCGTAGGTTTTACCCTTCAGCCGTGAGAGCGGATCGTAGTAGAAGTTGATAACCTGCGCTTTTGCGTCAATCTGGTAGGTCAGGTTGCCGGCGGCGTCATAGCCGTAGACCCAATCCCCCATATCGGGATCGTGCATGGCCGTCTTGCGCCCCAGCGGATCGTACTCCATCGCGGTGACGTGGCTCAGATCATCCTCGACCTGGAGCAGGTTGCCCAAGAGATCGTAGGTGTAACGGGTGGTGGCATAGGGCGTCAACGGAACCGTGGGATATTCGTTGAGGAATTCATCCACCTGCGCCGTTCTGCCGTAGGCGTCCAGGGTCGAAGTGCGGTAATGCGCGTTGGCGTCAATGATGGTCGTCTCCCAGCCGAGATACTGTGTCCTTACCGTGCTCCCGTCGGGGTTCTGCACCTGCGTGGCGCGGCCCAAGGCATCGTAAGTCGTCGCGGTGTGCGCGCCGGAGGGCGGGGTGTAGGCCGGGGCGGTTGCGCCCGTGATCGGCAGATAGCTCTTGACCACCGCTCCCAGCGCGTTGTACGTCTGGCCGCTGACGGAAAAGCCCCCTTCAATTTCGGCCCACGTCTGAATCAGACGGCCCAGGCCGTCGTGATAGACGTAGTAATCCAGGGTTCCCTCTTGCCGGTGTTGCTCGCGCTGGCGCGCGACCGCCCACAAGCCCGGCTGGGCGCCGTCGTGATACTCGAAGGTCAGCGAGGGGTAAGCCCAGTTATCGCCCGGATTCACGACGGCGATGGTTCGCCCGAATGCGTCGTAGCGCGTGGCCGTCGCCGTGGCTTCGCCGTTGGGCCCCCACGCGCGATAGACGGCGCCGAAGTACATGCCGATCTGATCTTCCGGCCTCAGCGTGACGTTGACGCCGTAATATTCGGTGTGTGCGCACTGATTTAGCGCGTTGCAAGTTTCCACCGGGAATTGATGGAATGCTGTATCGTAGACGACGGTGCTGGTGTAGCCGAGAGTATCGGTGATGCGGGTGGGGTTGCCGTAGGTGTTGAAAGCGGATTCTGTCGTCACCCAGCCCCAGTCGTCGCGACCGGCCTGCGATCGGGTCAGGTCGCCGCGTTCGGGCGGCGTCCCCAACGTCTGCGATCCATCGTAGAAGTAGCGCGTGCTTCTGAGGATCGGCGTCGCGCCCGCGCCCACGCCGGCGCGCACATCCTCGGTCGCCGGCTTGTTCAGAATCCAGCGGGTTGTGTTGGGCGCAAAGGCGCGGTGGACGCTCAATTCGTCGCCGTTGACGCCAATGTCGCCATAAGAATCCTCGCGGCTGACGTTGCCGTAGGCATCGTAAGTATATTCGGTGAGCGTGCACGCGATTCCGTTCAGACAGTCAGACTTTGCGCGCAATTCGGTGTGGTATTGCCCGGTCAGGCCGTTGTAGTCCGTCTGCGTGTTCCACGTCATCACCGTGGTCTGCGTGATCTCGCCGGTGGGGCCGTAGACCCGCGTTTCGTACTCGCGTCCCAGCGCGCCGTTCGGGTCCTGGCTGAAGTAGTGCTGTATGTTGGAGAGCAGCGTCTCATCGTAATCGGAGACTTTCATCGTGGTCCAGGCGTGACCGGCAAGGATGTGACTTTCGGGTTGGTTGCGACGGCAGCCTTTGTTTTCGACGAAGCACGGCGCGCCGTACTCGTATTCATGGGTCGCGGTGTTTCCTACGCCATCTTGCTGGGTGATTTTCTTGACCCGGTAGCTGCGGATGTCGTGCGACTGCTGTGGTTCGTATGCAATCGCCATCTCTGCGCCGTAGCCGTTATTGACCTTCTCAAGGCGGAAATACTGCAATCTTTCGCCGAACCAACCGCCCCGCGGATCGGCCTTTTCTTCCATTTGATTGTCTTCCTGGTAGCCGAAGGTGGTCAACGGCAGCAGCGCGCCCCCGGCGACGCCGCCGCGCCCGTAAGTCGCCAGCGACGCCAGCAGGGTGTACTCCGGGGGATAGTCGTGGTGCACCCACTCGTAGCCGGGCCAGGGCAAGGTTTGGAGATCGTAGTGAAGCACGTATTCGCGCAGGATATTGTCGCCTGTGCAATTGTCCACGCAGACCTTGATTGCGCGCACGCGGTAGGTGTCATAGAGCGAGTAGGAGCGGGTGAGATAGGGCGGCGGCCCATCGTCGTGCCAGGCGCCGGTAGCCGAGCGGCGTTCCTCGAAATTCACCTCCACGCGATAGCGTGAGGGCGCGCCGGTGACGGCGTTACCGCCGTAGATGATCGTCGCCAGGTGGGATTCCTTGTCGTAGTATTGTCCACCTTCGGCGTAAGCCTGCGTTTCCATATAGGAATACTGCATCACGTTTCCGTGGGTGTCTTGCACGCTGTTCACCGACCACGTCGCCGCGATGAATCCAGGCCGCTCGCCGGCGTAGCCGCCAAAGCGATGCCAATAATCCCATTGACATCCGTGCAACTCACAGTTATCAGGGTTATAGGAGCGCATAAAGACTAATTGCTCGGAGTCTGTGCTCTCGCCGATCCGGTAGACCGCGCCATCCGGCGTGGTCACGACCCAATACTCGCCGGCGGCGTTTCCTGTATAGACGCCATCGGTCAGGGGGACGCCGCTTTCGTATTTACACCGCTTGTTGTAGCGCATGACCCGGAGCGCCGACCATTCTTCGGTGTAGTAAGCGCAGCCCGGCGTCGCGTCGGGTTCTTCGCCTTCGCGCCAGATCAGCTGGTAGGCCGAGCCGTTGATGTGCAGCGTGAATTCGTCCTTGTATTCCCAGGCCGTCTCGCCGTGGGGGACGCCGTCTTCCTGGTGGGTGGTGACGCTGCGCGCGATCTTCGCCGCGCCGCCCAACGTCCAGCCCAGCCCCACGTCCGCCGACTGCACCAGCCCCAGCATTCCATCAATGCTGCGGCTGCTGTAGTTCAACGACAGTCCCGGCCCAATCCCGCCGTTGCCTGAGGGCGTCTCCAACGGAATCTGGTAACTGACCGCGCCGCTGTACAGATCTGCGCTGGGCCAGCTGTGGAAAAGGTAGTATGAATTGTCCGTCGGGAAGGGGTTCTGCGCCACGGCGGCGTGGCCGGAGAAGGTCTTTCGTTCCGCAAAAAGCTCTCCGGTCTTCGCGTCGAACGTGGAGGTTACGGGAGTCTGCGTTCGACCGGCGCTATCGGCAAAGTGCAGCAAGTGAACGTGTCGCCAGCCCAGCACGCTGCCCGTCAGCGACAGCGTCACGCTGAGCGGCTGCAAGAAGGTGGTGTGACCCTGCCCATCGCGCAATGCCGCCCCGGCCTGCTCCACCGCCTGGATGTCAAAGATGGCCAGATATTGTGGGGCGCCGGGTTCCAACGGCGGCATCGGGAAATCCGCGACCCGCACGGACGTCGTCTGCGCCACCGCGCCGGCGGGCGCCACAAGGCGCACCTGTCCGTTCGGCGTGTTTAATTCCCCGCCGGTCGCGCTCAACGTGGCGGTCATGGATTCTCCCACCAGCAAAGTCGCCGTGTAGACCTCCGCCACGGCGGGCGCATCGGGGAACCCGAAGGAGGAGGACGCATAATCCGCGCGACTTTGCAACGCCGTCATCGCCGGCGCCTCAATTTTCGTTTGGAACGTCACCGTGAGCGTCGCGTCGGGCGCCAGTTGCGGCGACGCCCAGCGAATGGTCCGGTTTTGCGCGTCGTAAACCCCGCCGTTCAGCGTATTTTCGAGTACGGTCAGCGAGACCGGCACGCTGCCGTAGAGGTCGCCCTCCGCGAGCGGGACGCCGCCGGCGCTGTGCACCGTCAACGTGTGGGTGACGATGTCGCCGGGGAAAGCCAGCATCGGCGTGACGTAGGCTTCCAGGTCGGCTTTGGCCTGCGCCGGGACGTGGTCGCGCCCGATGAAGGGCAGGTAAATGGTGTGGAACGTTAGTTGTACCGCCGGCGCATCAGCGGCCCTCACGACGTCCGTTGGGGAAGTTGCTTCATCAGGCGGCGTCGTGATTTCAACAGTGTTATCGGCGGATGCCGCCACAGCGGTTACCGGAGAAATGATAGGCGCCACTGGCGCGATGATGTTGATCAACAATGCGCATAACACAAGCATCCGCATTCCTTGTGTTGCAACTCTAATTCCCTTTTTGTACAAAGCCATTTCTATCTCCTTTCAAAATAGCCCGCTTACGCGGGGGTAAGGCAGGGTTTGCGCGGGCGGGTACCCTCGCCC
>DAOUFX010000264.1:0-21258 GCA_034429675.1 Anaerolineae bacterium
CGGGCGGGAGTACCCGCCCGCGCAAACACTTCCTTTTACCTCTGATATGTAAACTGTGATTTTCGTGCAGAAGTATCAAGCATCCTTTTAGCGACCAACTCCCGGTACGCGGGCAAGCCCGCGTATCAATGTTGATCATCGCCTCCGGGTTTATGGTCAATCTACGCCGCATTTGGCGATATAGGCAGGAACAACGTGCAGAAGCCCGGAAAGACTCCGCTTTCAGGAGCGGCATTCATGGTCTCGTCTTTTGGGGCACCTCGCCTGGCACATTTTCAATACGCTTTAGTAGTCGCAAACCTTCAAGCCTGACTACCTGTGGATAAAGGGCCTTATAGATATTGCAATGAGGAGATTTCGCGTCATACCGCCCAGTAGTTCGATAATTTTCCAACGCGCATCCACCACCACAGGCGTAACGCCAATCGCAATCGCGACATTCTTCTTTTGCGTCTACGATCAAATTACATAGTCCGACATCGCTGGTGCGACAGGTCGCCAGTGGATCGTGGTCATAACAATCCGTAACCAAATTTGCCATATCCATCTGACACTTAGCGACACGCCCCTGGACATCAAATGCCAGGTAACTTTGCCCGGCGCCGCATGTACGGAAATGCGGGCCTGACAGATTGGCTCGGTCCGCCAGTGAAGCTAACAAACTACGGTCAGGCAAGTTGTCCTCAATAACCTTATATGCCGCCAACATTCCGGCAATGATGCATTCATCCTCTAAATGTAAGTCGGGTTGACAATCCGATTTACTGTATTCCCTGTAAAAGTTAAGGCTGAACGGCAAGTCGCGCTCCAATATCCAGGCTACTGTCTCTGCCAGACCAGCCGCACTGCGGTTACTGACGGTAATGGAAATTTCCGGCTTAAGACTGCATGCCAACGCAATATCAATAGCGTGTGCAACCTCCGTAAACGAGCCGCGTCCGTCAATGTAATGACGCTGGCAGTCGTGGCTTGCGCCAAGACCATCCAGCGAGAGCATCAACCGCAGGCCCGCAGACTGCAGCTGCGTCACCATGTCTGCCGTCAGCAGCGTCCCATTGCTCAACACGATGCCCGCCAGAGCGATCTTGTGCTGCTCGGCCTGGATCTGGGCATAGCGGTGTAGTTCCAAGACGAGCGGAAAGCGCAGTAGCGGCTCCCCACCCGCGTACTTTAACTTGACGGCGCGATAACCATGCTTCACAGCCGAACGGAAAGTCGCGTCAATGGCGGCGCGACCAATGGCAGCAGACATATCGGCGGCAGCATGCGCAGTATAGCAATAATCGCAGCGCAGGTTACACCGATCGGTGATGTGAAGCCAGGCAGAGAGCAGCAGCGGCGTTTCGACCGGCGCAGCGGGCGCGACCTGTCCAAGCGTGGGCAGCCAGGTTGCCGGCAAAGCCACGGCGCAGGCGCAGTCACAATCGCAGTCGCATTGGTCGGTGAGCGCATTGAGAAGAGCGGCGAGAATATCAGGCATAGTTTTTAATCCTTCAGTTTAATCTCGATTTCGCATATATCACACATACTGGCGAGCAAGTCCGCTTGCATCATGTGCAGGCTCTCATTCTGCCAGTGTTCGCGGAAAGCCTGGCACCATGTCAGAGCGAGCTCCGATTGGCCGATAGTGTCCAATTCAATAATACGTTCGGCTAACCAGTCTACCTCACCCTGGAAATTCGTGATACGCGCATAACCTCCCAGGCGACTCCCTAACATGGTGTAAGCTTCTCTGTATCGTGCAAAGGCCTGTTCATATTGTTTCTCATAGAAAGCTACATCGGCCAATGTGCGCAGCATACGCCCGTAATGGTGTTCAAAACCGTATCCTTGGTCGAGCAGACTATCCAATGCCTCGGCTTTTGCGCGGATTTTTGGTGGATAGGTCGGGTCCTGAAGTCCGGTAGACACCCAACGATCGAAATAAAGTTCAGCATAGCCAACCAGGTTATTCACTTGCGAGCGCACATCGTGAATCTCCAATGCCAGTTGATCGCTGATGCGAAATTGCGTTTCGGCGTCATCCCATTTTTGTTGATTCCAGTAGACACATCCCAGGACGTGGTAGGTCCAGGGTTGGATGGCCTTGATTTTACAGCGAAGACTTTCATTCAAATCATGCTCGGCTTCCGGGAATCTGCTCTGCAACCTGTATACGGCGCCGCGAAAACTTCGCAGGCGAGCCAACCAGATGAGATCGTTTTCGCGTTCAAAATACCGCTGTGCTTGATCGTATTGGTCTATTGCTTGAGGATAATGTCCCTGATTACGATAGACTTCACCGATGGTGGTAAGGGTTGTGCCAATAGCGCGCTGCTGTTGCAATTCTTTATATATGCTCAATGCCTTATTGCAATACTCCAACGCTCCTCGATACCGACCTTGTATGGACCATACATAGCCCATACTGTTCAAAATCGCCGCGATCTGTTCCGGTTTTTCGGCGACAAACAGGGCCTGTTTGTAATATTTGAAAGCATCGTCAACACGGCGCATCTCGCGGGTGACGCGCCCCAAGTTGCTCAACATCTGACCTTTCCACTGCCCCAACTCATCTGGGTAACATTCACATATACCCAGAGCCTTCTCATATTGTTTGAGCGCGTCCAGGAGGGAATGGGCCAATTCATAGCTTCGACCTGAGAGTGTCAGCAGATCCAGACGTTGTCCGATTTTCAGTTCGCGGGCCAACAGCATCGTAGCCAACATCTGAGCTTCGTCGAATTGTCCGACATCGTTAAGGTAACGGATTTTGCGGCTGTAGAAAGTATATTGGAGATCTAATGTAATGGCATCGAATACGTAAGCCAGCATTTGCCGGTAAAACAGCTCTCGCCGGTCAAAATTGTAGATGCGGGTAGCCTCGTCAAACAGGCGAGCAAAAGTCTCTATTCCTTGCGCGATGTCCACAAATACGGTGTGTTGCAAGAGGCTTTCCTGGACTACGCCCAGTTCGCGCTCCAGGGTTTGGCAGTACAAGGAGTTAGTGAGTTCGGTTTCTGCATCCTGTGTTTGCAACACTTGTACTTCCGGAGAAGGTTGTAATTGTGCGATTTGTGCCCTAAGAGATTGCTCTTTTTGCATAGCATAGGTGATAAAAATCTCACTATATTCTCGACGACGCTCATCATCCGGGTCTATTTCAGGCCAGACGTATTTTTCAACCATCCGGCGCATTTCATCGTGTAGTGTAATCTGACCATCTGACAACTGCTTAACAAAAACATAGGTCTTAGCATCCTTAAACAGGCTTTCAGCATCCATCAGGGACAGATGTAATAAGCAGGACACCAGTTCTGTCGAAAAAGGATAGTGTATGTATGCCATCGCCAGGATCAACCGATCCATCCGACGGCGCATGTCGGCAATAGAAAGGACTAATTGGCATTCAAATTCCTGCTGTTTCTCATCAACGGACAAGTGGATGAGTTGCGTCGCATCATATTCTTTCAACCATGGCAAAGGGATATTGCGCGCGAGCCATTCAACGGCCAGGTCTATTAAAATGGGGCGTCCCTGAGCGAGAAGCAGCAAGTTATCCGCTAGATCCGGTGCCAAAGTAATATGCAAAGATTGTTGTTTGATTTCCAAATATTGCGCACTTGACTCTGGCGATAAGTCTTTGAGTTCAAGAAACCGAATTTCATCGCTTTGGTTCGACGATATCCATCGGAGCAAGGCTGAGTTGTCACGTCCAACTAAAATCCAGACTATATTTTTGCTTTGTTGTATCCAATCAAATAAATACCCAACGTTCAATTGCAGCTTCTCGGTAGTGTCTACCAGCATAATCGCGCGCCGCTGCCGGGTAGCTTCGTTGATACATTTCACAAACACTTCATTATTGTCTTTTTCAACTTCCTGCAATCGCGCGTAATGGACGCCAGCCTTTTCGTACTGCTGATAGTTAAGCAATCCCCGCAGATAGGGTTTAAAAAACTGCACTCCTAACATTTGTGCAATGCGACGTCCAACATTTTGCGGGATGAGGTTGGCGCGGTCGTCGAAATCCAGGATATCGGTAACGCATAGGTTTAACTCACGGCCTATAGCCGTATTTCTGTAACGATGTTGGATTTCTTGCAATAGTCGCGTCTTGCCGACGCCTCCATCAGCCTGGACGCCAATGATATAACGAACATTTCGGGCGTGGATTACTTGATCTACAAGAATCAGTTCTTTTTCGCGGTCAATGAAAGGAATAACATTTGCCATTGTTCCCCCCGTTAGTTTCACTTAAAGAAATTCATGATTTTTCTTTGTAGCTCTTGATAGGGTGTATTGTCATACTGTAAGATACGCAAGTAATAATTGACTACAAACTGAAATTCCCAATCGTCTCTTAATGTTTCAAGCAGTAGGTTTCTTCTATCCTGATTGGTTAAATCTGGTTCAGAAACAAAATCCTTTAGTATCCTGGGAACGGCGACATTGAAGAAATCTTCTCGCAGTTTCTGTCTTAAATCCTTATGTTGGACATTACTGGCATGTTGCTGAAGAAATTGAAAAAGGTATTCAATAGCCCATAATTCGGGCTGACGCTTACCGTCTCTCATACGAGAAACATACATTTCCTGCGCTTGAAGACATAAATCTGAGAAATCTTGGGGGCGTTTTTCTCCTGATAATTCTTCGCGTAACCGAATTACTAACAGACGCCGCACAACATCATCACGAATAATTGTCTTCTTACGTGTAAATAGATAGGTTGATACCAACTCATCTCCTAATTCATATCCCTTCGTTATTCCCGGAACTTCGCATTCTTCAAGAATAATATTTAGAAGACTGCTATCTAGATAACGAAAAACGCAAAGTCGGTTAAGCATAATGTTCTGTAAATGAGAAAACTGCGGAGGCAATTCAAGTAATACCGCATCAGTAACGCGAGATACTATTTCCCCTTGGATCTTATCCCCGAAATCCATGATGAATTCGTCGGGAGGCGAACCATCATAAAGTTGTAATGCTTGAGCAATACAACCAGGATGCCCACCCGTTATATGTAGAAGGTGCGCCGCGAGTTGTTCGATAACATTTTTTGTGCGGTTCATCGTCTTATGGAATTTTTGCATTGTGTCGCAAATCACTTTATAACTAAAGGGTTGGAGTAGATATGGCTCAGAAAACAATATGGGGCCTGTTTTTGTCTCGTCACATGCAGCCAAATAGCGACCAGCAATCACTACCCGAAAATTAGCCCCCTGAAAATATGGCAACGTACTCAAATAGTTTTGAGTAACCGGTATTAAATCATGAATGACATCCCTTACAAGAGTCAAGGTTGGCCGCCCCTCAAAATCAATCAATAATACAATTCCTTTTTTCGAGTCTTTAAGACTTTCTGACGATTCCGCTATGCTCCAATTGGGCAATTGTGTCAATGCACTTCCCAAACGTTTTATACAACTCTGGGTTTCATCCAGCTTAAGGTCTAATGTTTGGCCTAATCCCTGAATAAGTTTATCCAGAGATGTATTTCTACCTACTTGTACATAGGCGCTCAACCAACCATCGTTATTAAAACTTTCATTGAGTCGTTTTAGGAGTTGGGTTTTGCCATATCGGGCCGGGGCATCGATTAGCGTATAGGGAGGCGCAAAGGAATCAAGTAATCTTCGGAGTTCATCCTCTCGATTGGTAAAAGGAATAACATCAGACGTTACAGACGACGTAGCCAGTTCAGAAAATATCGAGGGATATTGTTGTAATTGCTGTAAGTGTTCTCTACACCGGTCAGCCCATACAACATTATCAATAAACGCCTTCAGCAAGTCGGGCGTTTTTCTCCAAGTCTCAATATCGGATATAAATGAAGATCTATCACCGGGAGGAGAAAGTTTCTGTTTCTCTGTTGGTCCCAAGATAAGATTTTGCAATTCACCGAACTCGATATCATTTAACTTCTCAAGACATTCAAGCCATAATTCGTGCTTTTGATTCATTGTTTATCTACCTACCTAGTTGTTCTAATAAATTGCTCAATCGCATAGACCAATCTGGGTCATTTCTCAGAGCATTTTCCAAATCATCCAATTTTCCCCATATTTCAAGATCGGCCAAAAAATTCGGTCTATTAACTGGCATTGTCAATCGAGTTCTTTGTCGGGGAAGTAATATTAAATTAAGTAAAGTGGTAAATTCAGCCTCAGTGAGTTTCATTAGGCACTCTAACAATATTGCGTATTTACGTTTAAGATTGAGTGATTCATTTGGTCGACGGTCTTGGAATTTCTGCTCCAACCGCTCCACCTTCCGCCGCTGCTCCTCAACCTCAATCTGCAAATGCGCGGGAATGGTCAGCGCAGTATAACCGGCAGACTGCACCTCCAGGATATTCAGCGACCGGCGCGCCATCGCCAGTTGTTGTTTGAGACTCTCACACTCGTTCGTTCCACTACCGTCCTTCGTCGTCGGATCTTCAGTGATTGGCGGCGTTGGTACTGGCGGCGGCGTTTCTTGTGTTTTGATCGCTACCACAAAATCCTCCGTCTCGGCCTTGATCCACGGCGTCTGCGTGCCGTCCAGTTCTTTTCCACGCGCCTTCATCTGCTTTGCCGTATATTGGAACAAGTCCAGGATACTTACCTCGCCCACATCATCGGCAGCCGCGCCGCGCAGGCCTTCCAGCAAATAGTGCGTAAACAGGCCATTGCGCATACCCTTCAGTTCCCACGAGACCTCGTCTGGCTTGCACGAGGCGATGATGACGCGCCCTTCGCCTTTTGCCAATTGCTCGTATTGTTGCGACGAAAGCCCGCCTTTCATTTGATATTCGGCGTCCTTGATGTCACCCACCCCGCCGGAATGACAGGCGTCGAAGAACACGACGATTTTTTTGGCTCTAAGGGCGCGCAGGGCCGTACTGAATTCGTCGTTGGAAATGGCTGAGGCGCGGAGATTGTAGGAGTCTGTCTCCACCGGACATAGATACTCACCGGGATCAAAGCCGCCGAGACGCTGCGCACCGTGGCCGGAGAAGAAGATGACAACGGTGTCGTTTTCCGTCGCCCGGCGCGCTAGCCATTCCAGCTTTGCATTGATGGCGGCTTTCGTGGCCTCCGCGTCGGTCAGAGCCGCCACTTGCGCAGCGGGATAACCACATTGTTGCACCAAAAGGTCGGCGATATCCTGCGCGTCGGTGGGGGATTTGGTCAAGGGGGATAAGTGCTGGTAAGCTCCGATCCCTATCGTCAGTGCGAAACCGGTTTTGAACTCGTTTGCCATTTGTCCTCCCAGAAATGCATTTTTACAAGTATATCATTATTTATGCCATTTTCAAGAAAATGAAAAAGTTGACGCTAAGGCGCATTATTCTCATCAGGCTTTTCATCCGCGCGCTTGTAGATGGATTCTCCGGGCGTTTCTTTGGACCGCGGGCGGCGCGGCGGCGTGGAAATGTAGTCTCTGCGACGCGGCGCGGCGACTTGGCGCGCTACGGGACGACGGCGCATTAACAAATACAGCGCCAGCAGTGCAGCAGCGATGAGGGGAAGCACGATCCATAGCCAGTTCAACGACGGCGACTCGATAGCGTTGGGTAGTGCAGGGCCAACGCTGATATCGTAGAGGCCACCGACCGCGTTGGCGTCCTGATGTTGGATGGCCACGTAAAATGCTTCGTTGGTTTTGCTGCGCAGTGAGGCAAAGAAGTATTCGTCATCCTCCGGTGTGAACTTGAAAGTTTTGACCGCTGTGACGCCATCAGCGCGCAGAATTTGCACGCGCGGAGCCATCGCAAAGGCAAAACCACTGAGCCGCAACACCAGCTTGCCGTTGGCAACGGGAATGACTTCAAAGACATCCACATCCCCGGCAAAATCTATACGCCCGGCCATATCCACATTGTCCGTTGTCAGGGATGTAGCCTCCGCCGCGACGTTGCCGTGGTCGTCGGCGCGCACGTTGCCCACAGTGATGGCGGCGTTAGCGACGGCGAAGAACTCCTCGCCAACCAGACGGGGCGCGGGATAATCCGACTCACCATTCGGACCGGTGACGTGTTCCATGCTCGCTTCGGTAAACTCGGCCAGCCCGGCGCGGTTGTCAAAGTAGGCAAAAGCATAGTACGTGCCGGCCTGGGCGTAGGCCACAAAGCCGGAGTAGAGGCCGTCGTCGGCCAAAACGTCCGGGGCGAGACCGTCGTCTTTCAAGGACACCTTGAACATCTTGCCATCCGGCGAAATCACGCCGGCGTGGATGCCCGCTTTGGCAATGGGGATGCTATTGGCGACGCTGGCGACCAGCATCAATGGTTTGGGGTAATCCAACATATTCCCTAATGCAGATTCGATATGACCCTGATAAGCCAGATCAATCCCTCCGGAAGTGGGCACAGCCTGAGCAGCAGGCGCAGATACGTCTGGCGCAGCGGCCACATCGTCGGCCCAAATGATAGTAAGCAGGCTGCGCGCCTGGGCGCTGGCATCTGCGGCGGTCAATTCCAACGAAGCGTCATCGTTGCCGATAGGCGCCGCCGCTTCCAATTCCGCGTAATAACTGCGCTCACGGACGGCAGACCGTTTAGCCTGGCGTGGATCTTGGGACGTGGGGCGCGCCAGTGTTTCCCACGCGCTGGCGTTAAAGATACGGTATTGGGCATTGTTGCGCGTCTGATTTTTGGGGATGGAAAAGTTCAGCCAGTTGAAGTCGCCGTCAACACACGCCCGCCAATTATCATTCATCACCGAGTTGCGTACAGGATCATCATCTGGATGGGGACAATCTTTCTCACTGGCAGGACAAGAATTACCCGGCCCGGACTGATACTCATCATAAACACCATAATAATAATGCCCCCACTCGTGCGCCAAAACGTACCCGCCGCACCGGCGATCCACCGTGAAGTCAGTAAAATTGAAGAAATCACCCATAGAAACGTTGTACCCCGGCACGCCATATCCGTTGACGTAAGCGCAAGGCCACTCCTGCGCTATCCACACCACATCCGCCGTCCGTGTGTGGCGACCATTTTGATAGATAGTGACGTTGCGGACTTTGTGTACACCGTTGGTCATCTCGTAGATGGCGTCGGCAAAATGCCCCAGTATCTCCTCATACACCTCTCGTTCGGGGGGTGTAGTGGCGGATTTATAAAGGGAGATGCTGAGGTCAATGCCATTAGCAGACGGCACTGGCGTAGCGGTGAGCGCAGGCGTGGGGGTGACTGGCGCCGGTGTAGGTGTTGGCGTGCCCGGTATAGGAGTGGGAAATGGTGTAAGCGTCATCGCCGGCGGCGTGGCAACAATGATGGATTCCGGGTCAGCCAGCGTCGTGCCGCTGTCGGGGTAAATGTAGCCGCCCACGATGCCGTAGACTTCCAGGTAACCGCCATAGTTCAGCGCATTGCCGAGGATCAGCCCATAAATGTAGGCTTCACCCCCCGGCTGAACCACTACATCCTGTCCGCCAACACCTAAGAGCACCAATACGCCGCCATCGGCCACCACCAGTGAATCCATGGTCGTCCCGGTGAGCACTACCACATCTGTGATAACGGTGCCGGTTTGAGCCGGACTGACCGCCCCGTGATGGGCTAACGCGCTATGCGGCACACCCAGCAAAGCAGCGAACAGAAATCCCACAATCCCCACAAGCAGATAGCGTCGTTGTGTGTTTGCCATCGCGCCCCCCTATTGCACCTGAATGACAGTATCCATCACTGGCACTTGCCCAAATTTCGTCTCGACCCACAGACGGATGTGATACAAGCCCGGCTGATTTTGGTTGTTGAGTATGAAAGTTGCGGTGAACTGGCCTTCGTCAGTAGTGGTAATATCAGGAATATCGTAGTTCTCGGCTGGAGAAGTATAGGTTCCGTCCGTGAGAGCGTCTAAACTCAACGGGGTAGGCTGCGGTTCGTAGGCGATATTCAACAACGGATCGGACGCGCCCGCCCCCAGCCATCCAGACAGGGTGACAGCATCTCCCAAAGTAGCCCGCCGCAGCAGCGGCTGCACAGTGACATACTGATTGACGAATTCTTGAGCAATGACAAAGTAACCGGTGTCCGGCTCGTATGCCATCCCGATGCCGACATGCGTGCGCTCAGGTTTTAAGATGTTGGCGCGATGCCCTTCACTGTCCATAAAAGCCTGCTGCGCGTCGCGCACCCATTGCTCCCATTCCGCCGCCGATTGAGGGGCATCGCCGGGTGCATGCCACGTGGCATACACATTTTCCATAACATAGTGCGCCCCGCCAGCCATCGAATAGCGATAGTCCGGGCCGTAACCGTCGAGATTGCGATGGCTGATGTAGCCATACTGCGCCATCTCCTTCGCGTGCTGTGTCCCGGCGAGCGCAGCGGTTTCATCCCAGACGACTTCTTCCAGGCCGTTGGCGCGGCGATCTTCGTTGATTCGCTGGAGCATCAGCCGTTGCAGCGTGGGAATATCCGGCGCAACAAAGGCGGTTACATCCACCGTAGGCGCGAGCGTAGCTGTAGGAGCAAGCGCAGCGATGGTCGCAGTAGGCGTCTCCGTAGGGAGCACAGCGGCGGTCGTGGCCGTGGGCGGCAGCGCAGTAGGCGTGAGTTTATGCGTAAACAGCGCCCGTCCGCCAAAGATGAGAACGGCAATAAGTAGCAATCCGCCCGCGCCGATGGCAGGCCACATCCAGGGGAAAGCGGGGGCGGCAGTACGTGCGCGGCCCGGTGTCCCCGGACGGCGCGGCGCCGGCATACGCGATCCTGGTCTTGAAGGTGAACGGGGACGGGTAGGTTTGGAAGGATTTCTCATTGTTAATAATCTCCTTACATGGATCTCTGTACCGGTTAAGGCACAACGTAACCGCTGCGGTTGACAGTCGTTGTCTGGCCAGGTTGCACCGGCACATCTACAAACTCAAGATCGCGGCCGACCTGGACGCCGTATAGGCCTGGCGCCAGATCGAAAGTGGCTTTGCCGGTATTGTCGCTACGTTGATTTTCAACAGAATCGGCCAATACCGAAATACCACGGCTATCCGGCGCCAGTTCATATACTTGCACATACACATCAGTAGCCAGGGAGCCATCGGCAGCCCAGGTTTCGACGCTTAATCGCCCCAGAGTCAAGATGACAGTATAATTCCCCCCGC
Organism: Anaerolineae bacterium; assembly: GCA_034429675.1. GTDB lineage: Bacteria > Chloroflexota > Anaerolineae > B4-G1 > SLSP01 > JAKQHY01. The sequence goes on from DAOUFX010000264.1 coordinate 11,080, forward strand.
CCGGCACGTCGTGGTCAAAGCGTCCCCAGGTATCATAACCCGCAACCCCTGAAGCTTTCAACGCATACATGCCGGGTGTCACTTCAAAGGTTCGTAAGCCATCTTCGCCCGTCCAGCCATCTTCAACGGAATCGCCTTCAACCGGCATACCGCTGACATCGGTGGTCTGCAAATATACCTGAATGAATTTATCGGCGGGACTGCCATCCGCATAGCGCACACCCACAGTAAGCAAGCTCATATCGAACAAAATATTGGTGCGTTGCCCGGCAGCGACGATGTGGTTGGCAACTTGCGTCGTCCAGGGCCAGCCGGCAACGTCTAATTTGAGAATGTAAGTATCTGGCGGCAAGGGAACGGTAACTATCCCATCGTCGCCGGTCCATTTAGCAAAAATATAGCTCCCTTCCGGCACTGGGTTACCACTCACATCTGAGCCTTGATGATAGCCCCTCACGTATTTGTCCAGTGGCGTCCCATCGGCGCGGCGGAACAGCACACTGAGTTCAGATTGAGCGGCGGCTTCAGTCCACGTAGCAATGCCCGTCACGGCATCCACTTCGGAATCGCGTTGCACATCCACCTGGATGGCCGGGGCGATGGTAAGGTCAGGTATTAGCGTTGCCGGCACAGATGTGGGAGCAGTGACGTCAGGTATGACAGTTGACGTTATGCCAAGTGTAGCGGAAGAACTGGTCGGTGCAGGCGTCGTTCCAGCGGATGATGTTGCTATGGCCTGAAGCGTCGCCGCAACAGAAGTGGCAACCGTATCCGGCGTTGCAGATGAGAAGGTAGGAGATGGAACAACAGGCGCAGGTTTGGAGGTAAATAGCGCGCGACCACCGAGAATGAGCACAAGAATGAGCAGTAATCCCCCTACACCAGCAACCAACCCTTGCCAAGCAAAGCCAGAAGCGGTAACGCGCGAGCGCCCTGACATCTCTGGGCGGCGCGGTGACGGCAGGCTACTTTTTCTGTCGGATTTGTCCGATGGCGAACGGCCCAGCGCTTGGCGCGGTGATTGTGGTGGTTTTGAACGAATCGTCATAACTAGCCTCCTATGGCAATTGCGTCACTTTGAAGTTATCTATCCAGACTTCGTTTTCCTCCTGACCCTGCGCAGCCCAGATGCCGACGCTGCCGGAAGAGAAGGTATCATCCTCAAAAAAGCAAATACGTTGACCATCCACCAGGAATTCGTACTTGTTCCCTTGAGCTTCAACCCGCAGGTGATGGTCTCCTTTGCCAATAGCTTCTTCCAACTGGTGAATGACCGTGTCTTCCCCCTCGCGTTTGAAGCCGCAGGCCGCGCCGTAGGCCGCAATTTGGAACCACATGGCGTTGCTGCGATCCTGCAAACGCACGTAGACGGCGACACTGTTATCATCGCCGGCGATCCAGTCGTGAGTAAATGAACCGGTGTCCAGGTCCACCGCATAATCCTGCCATTCGGAATCGCCTGTAAAAATCTGCGCCTTGCCATTCACAAAACTGAGCACCTTCATCCGCTCGTTGACCATGCGCCATTCGCCAAAGCCGATTTCCCAGGCAGGGCTGAGGCCGACGTTGAAATCGTCGGAAAAAAGCGCGGTGGGTGCGGGAATCGCGGTAGCGACGGGCGACGAAGTGACGCCAGGACCGGATGGAGTAGCGGCAGACGGCGTTGCGCCAGCAACCGTGGCCGTTGCACTAGCGACGGTGGAGCGTGGCGTGGAGTTGGTTCGCGAAATCAGCAGCGGACGCACGAGGATGCCGCCCACGATGAACAGCGCCGCCACGATCAGGATGCCGCCCAGGATGGTGAGCCAGGGGATGTTGGGCGCGCTGCGGCTGCGGCGCGGCGCGGGCGTACGAGAGGGAGAACGAGTGGGGGGAGCGGGTCTACGGGTGGACATGGGGAACCTCCTGAATCAGATGCATTTCAACTCCGCTTCCCGGCGGGCGACTTCGTTGCGTTGGTCTTCAAGTTGAATTTTCAATGCCGCTGGTATGGTCAACGATGTATATCCAGAAGCTTGCTCTTCGAGAATATTTAAAGCGCGCCGGGCCATTTCTAAGGCAGATTCAGATAACTCTGGTGATTCTTGGAATTGACCAGCAGAAAGGAACCATTCACGGTATGCATAACCGGACGATGCATATCGTTGTTGTTTTCCCCGACCTGTACAATGAAGCATCCCATGATAGAGTAAGGCATCCCAAGTTTTACGAAAGGCATCTTCTGGCCAAGTCTGGAACTGCTGACGAAGTTCAATGCGCGAAAGTGGCGCTGTACTTTGTGCCAAAAATCTGTACATGTCCTGACCATACATACCAAGTCTATGAGTCCAACTAGTAAAATGATGTGTGACTTCATCAAAGGTATCGACTACCGCTTGTACATCACTGCAAGTTGCTTTCTCCAACAAGCCGTTCAAGTTTTCCCATAGTGTGTAAAGGATAAATTGCGTCAGACAAGGTTGTCCACCACTTTGCTCCCAAACGGCTTCGGCAACAGCTTGTGGCAGACGCTCTCCGTTTGGTCGCTGTGCTAATAGCAAAGTGGCTTCACGTGTCAAAGGCAGTAATTTGTGCTTATCTAGAATATTCTCTAGAGGGGAATCCCTTTCCATCACTTTCAAGTACATTTGAGTTGCCCCGGCCATCACAAGTGCAATATCATCCATAATGGAGCTATTACCCAACAATGCCCGCAAATTAGGGCGCAGGTCATCGCACCACTCCACTGTGAGGATTTGTTCGGATTCATCAAGCAAGATGACCAATCGTAATCGCTTACCCTGTGTACCCAATGAGAAGGCTTGTTCAAAAGCCTTTACCGGGCCAAATTTCGCGGTGTCTCGATAGCGGTCTTGCAAAATGTCCACCATACTTCCCGGCGGCAGTTTCCGCTGTGCCTCCCAAATTTCTCCCAATTCTTCTAAAACCCACAAGAAAAAATCATCACTACATGTTAAAGGACGACCACGCTGTAAATCGAGGTTGCACAGCACGAAGCGACGTTTGCCGACTGCCTGTGATTTGCTAAGAATCCGGCCGAGTTTGCTAAGCAAACTAGTTTTCCCGCAACGTCGCCCACCAAAAAGCGCGGCGGAGTGTGGTGTCGGACCGCTTAACCTGGTTACCAGTTTTTCTAGCAATTCTTGCTGTCCAAAAAACATTGCATCATCACGTACGGCGAGGTTGTATTCATACGGGTTATTCACTCTATTCCTCCAAACCTAATTCTTCCCAACGGATCCATTTATGGAATATGTCCCACCCAATTGAGTAATTCTTGCCCTCACGATGCACAAGCATATAGTCCTCCAATGCGTTTAGGTCAACTGATGCTGCTTGGCGTTGTTTTTCAGGTAATAATTGTGTGCGAGCTACTGGCTCTTCCGTTTGGGCCAGCAATCGCAGTATTTCGCGTTGGCTTTCATTTAAACGTTGATTCCATAACTCTGTTAAATATTCATCATGGGATACAAATTCTTCTACCGCGATATTAGCCTCTTCCGCAGTGATCTCCAATACACCATGCCCAAAACGCCCCGTGATAACTCGACTGCATAATTGTCGGGTAATAAAAGGGTGCCCGCCACCTTCCGTAACTAGGATGGCCAGAGCATCTGGTGTATATTTCACTCCCATTTGTCGCCCTAGAGTGCTGATCATCTTCTCAACATCCTCTGGCACCATCGGCGGCATCCACACTTCATACAGCGCATTTTGGAACTCATTATCCTGCATATCCCACCGTCCAACACGATTAAGAGAAGCATTGACCCCTACAACAAGAATATCCAAAATTTTCCTGTGCTGGTAGGCTGCGCGCAGTTGTCCTAATAAAGTGCTAAAACCGGCGTAGCCTGAACTACCATCAACCGGGAGTAACCTATCTACTTCATCAATGATCAACAATAAACGCTGATGTTCGCCCGTGAAATCCAAAGCTGTGTACAAAGTAAATAAATCATCCAAAAAGAAAGCTGCTACCTCAGGTGTGATTTCACCCGCAAACGGATATAAATGCAATGGTGGCAACACAATGCCGGGGCACAGTCTACATATTTCACCTGCAAAGGTTCCGATAATAGCGGGGTACAGGGACCAAACACCTAGCTCCTTAGCGGTGCTCTGCATATCCACTGTTGCTATTGCGCGACGAGGAGCAAGCCGCCGTTGCAACCGTTGCAAGAGTGAAGTTTTGCCCACTTTGCGTAACCCGAACAATCCCACCATTTGCCCATCACCTAATCGGTCTATCAACGTTTGTAAGACCTGCTCGCGTCCAAAGAAAGAAAGGTCATCACTAACTGGATAGCTGATTGCATAGAGGTCTTCCTGTCCTATTGCCGGATGAATTTCTGTGGACAGAATATCATTAGCAGTATGTTCGGTTGCAACCTGAGAGAATAATGCGCTATCCAGGGTTACAATTGTCAAACCACTTTCTTGCAGGATTTCGTGGAAACGCAGGTTTGCTGTTGGCACTGGTCTCCGGTCGCTGACAATGAGTGCGATACGATGAGCCATATCAACATCAACGGCAGAAGTGCCATAATGCTCACAAACAGCATCACGAACTTCGGAGAAATCATCGCCGGTCGGCATTTTGCCAGCCACTAATCGCAAATAGACTTCACCATATTGTTGTTGGGGATGTTCGGCACCTTGAGGAGAAAGTAACCAAGCGTCATTCGCTAAAGTTTGTACATCATAATGGGCCTGGCGGAAAAATCGTCGCGCTTGTCCATAAAGTGTACGCTCTTGATCCACCCAACCCAGCAACTCTTTCGCCTGGTCATCACTTTCATATCCTGAGAAATTGAGTACGCGATCCGCTAGTTCATAGATACGTTCCAGTAGATTAGTAGGCTCAAGAACTACTACACATGAGACATCAGGATTTTCCCATTGTCTTCTGAGCAGTTGGGCTTCTCTCAACAGCCGAATAACAAATTCGCTATACAACCCACCTATACGTGGATCTCCATCCGGTGCTGCGATCAGTTCGGCATATCTAATTGCAACCTGAGCTTGCTCTTCCAAATCCCTTAACCGAGTAATCGCATCTTGATCTGAAGTAATCTGCCTAGCTTCCCCTAATATAATCTCAACATTAGAGGGATCATAGGCTTCCACTGCTTTTCCTGCTTCAGTGATAGCAGCAGCTAGATTGGCATCCCGCAATCGCTTACGTACATCGGCGATGCGTTCCGCCAAATCGTCCAGGCGCTTATCTGGATGTGTCGCCGCAATCCTGGCCGTCTCCAGCGCGATCGTGGCGCGGTCCAACTCATAAGTATCCAGCGCTTTCTCCGCTTCGCGGATGGCAATATCCAATTTGGCATTCTGCAAGCGCGTGCGCAAGTCGGCGATGCGCCCCATCCGATCCGCTTCCGGCGCGATAATCTTGGCTGCGTCCGCCAGCGCGGAGTGTACACCCTGTTCGTCGAGACGTTGCAACGCGGCTTCCGCTGCCTGTAACTGCTCGTTGAATGCCGCCGTCTGCGCACCGGGCAAGCCGGTGGCCCATGTGCGGGTTTCCACATCCAGCAGCGGCAGCCGCTTGAGGGTGTCGGCAACTCCTAACGCCTGAGCGTAATTCAGTTCTTTGATCGCGCCCTCGATGGTAATTTTGATGTCATCCCGCACCCGGTGGCACTGCGCCGCAAAGGCAGCCTCGGTCGTGATTTTGGGAGAAGCGTGCTCCAAAGCCTGGAGCGCGCCATCGTAATCTTTGGGCGTTCCCAGGGTCGCGCCGATTTTCTGCGCCAGCTCCCCCTCCAACCGCCGTCGCTCGGCCGCTTCTTCAGCCAGGCGCTGCGCTTCCGCCGCGTCTCTTTCACCCTGGACGCGCCGGCGTTCCGCTTCTTCCTCCAGAGTCTGGCACAGAGTTTGCGCGCGCATCAACCCGGAGATGGGCGGTTCCAATGCTTTGAAAACCGCCAACGTGCGGAGTAGTAAGGAGGACTGTAGTTGATAGGCTTCCCAGGCATACAACGCTTCCAACAGCGATTCCCATTGGCGGATGGCCGTGTCCGGTTGATCGCTGGGGAGCAGCCGTTTGGCCTCATCCAGCGCCTTTTTGGCCTCGCCCAAGTCGCCATCCTGCGCTTGCAGAAGCGCGGCAGCCTGCGCCACGTATTCTTGACTGGCCAGCCAGTTGCGCAGCCGGTCATAATCGCGGCTCACCAGCGGCGTGATCCAACCGGCGTCCTCGGCGCGCGTCATGCTGGCACGGGCGGTATCGGTATCCGGCGGCGTCTGATTGAGCGCATCCGTCACCTCGGCAGTCACGCGCTCGCGCAGTCGTTGGTAACAACGTTCCATTTCTTTTTCCAGGAACGGTTCGTAGCTGGCATCCAGGTTCAGGGCATTGCGATATTCTTGCAGAGCCGAATCCCAGGCCTCATTGTTTTGCTGGCCTTCCGCGCGATACAAGGCACTCATCACTTCCCGCAGCCGCTCATGTGCGGTTTTGAGCAAGAGCGAGACTCCAGTTCCCTGCAGTTCATGTTCGGCATCGCGGAAGTGTCGTTGACGAACCAGACGTTGCGCCTCTTCCATCGCGCGCTGCGTGCGGTCAAAGGCATCCAACGCATTGCGCGTCCAGGTCGCCAGTTCGCGCGCCGGCCCATCGTTCTCGTAGCCCTTGATAAGGAAGACCTCTTTGACGGCCTCCTCAAGCCGTTCCAGGTCCGTTCGACCTGGCGATTTCTGAGCAATATACCCGGCATCCTCCAGTTGAGCTTGCAAAGCGCGCGCATCGGCCATCCTCTGCTTGTAATCCTCTTCTAGCCGGTCGCTGATGGATTGGCGGTGGGCCTCGTGAATTTCGGCGGTCAGAGACGTGGCATCCAGGGTAATGTCGAACTCCACCTGTGCGCCCAACACCTCGACCTCTTCCTGCACCGCCTTGACGATGTCCAGCGCCGCCTGCGGCGCGCCCTTCATTCCGTCCACTCGCCAGTTCTCGAAGTGGTCTCGTGCCTCTGTCAATCGCAGTCGCAAGCGACGGGTGCGCGTTTCGCGCAACAGATCTTCAAACTGCCGCACCCAATGGCCTTCCGGCGGCGGATCGAGGAGCAGGAACGGCTTTAACTGCGCCTCAAGATCGCGCAATTGCTCCTGTTCCAGCCGCTTTTGCAGCTGTGCGCGGGCCGTTTGCGCCTGCTTTTCCGCCCAGCGGTTGACGATCAAATTTTGCAAAGTTTGGAGTTCGTCCAGCAAGTCCGGCGCAGCGGTGCGTCCGGAGGCTTGCTTGCAGCGAGTCCACGCTTCGGCATATTCGCCGTCGCGGTATAACTCCTGGATGGGATGGACCACGCGCGTCCACTGCTCCTTTTCCAGCTCGTCCACCAGTTGTTGCATCTGCCGTGACTTTTCCGGGTCTGCATCCTGCTGTGAAAGCGTGGTCAAAAGTTCGCGTGCTTCTTTGAAGCGCATCTGCCTGGCCAGGGTCTCCACCTGCAAGAACGTCTTGTCCGCATTGATCACCGCCTCCACCTGCCGCTTGAGCAGGCGCGCTTCGGAGGCGTCAGGCTGCTTTTCAAGGACGGTCTCCACCAGTTGCAGCGCCTCCTTGAATTTGCCGGCCTGCTGCGCCGCGCGGGCTTTCTCCAGCATTTCCTGAAGGATGCGCCGCTCACGGATTTGCGTTTGCAGCGTCTGCGCTCCTTTGAAAGCCGGATCTCGTTCTAATATTTTTTGGACACTTTCCTGCGCTTCGGTGAATTGACCATAAGACAGGTACTGTCGCGCTTCAGCCAGCGCGCGATGCATTTCAAGCGCGCTCTGTTGAGCCTTCTCGATGCGCTGATACAAGTAATCGGCCTCCTCGGCGATGCGTTCGGCGTAACGGTTATTCTCGGCAAGCCGCACTAAATCGTCCAGGTCTAGCAGAGCATTGTTGGCATCACGGGCATCGTCCCACCAGTGTCGTGCGCTTTGTAGCTTGGTTCCCGCACGGGCAGCGCGCACCAGGTCGCCCACCTCCACCGTCTCTGCGCCCAGGCGGATAGCCTTTTCGAACAATGCTCGCGCCTCGGCATACCGCTGCGCATCCAAGGCAGCCTGCCCATCTTTCAAGGCAGCGTCGCGTTCTTGCTGCTCGGCGGCCAGCTTCTCCAGTTCATCCCGGAGCATTTCCAGATGGGGACGTTTGCTCCCTTCTCGCAGGATTTCCAATCGCTTGTTAATGGCTTTCAAGGCCCCAACATAGTCTTTCTTTTGTATACAAATCTCAACCTGTTCTTCCCACACAGCATCGGCGGCCCAATCCTCGCGCTGCTGGCGCACGTCGCTCAAGACCTGGAAGTAGCGGTTGCGTTCGTCCACGTCCAACACTTGCAGGTTGATTTCCTTCTGGAGCTTATTCAATCGGTCGAGGTACTCGCTCAACTGCTCTACAGTGGTCGCCAAGTGGCATCCTGTTTCAACCTGGCTCAGCACCTCGTGCAATTTTTGACGGGTGGCCGCGACACGAGCGTTAGCAATCTGCTCACGCAGTTTCTGCACTTCCGCGTCCAGATTGGGGAGTTCCATCAGAGTCGGCAACGTTTCCAAAACTCTCTCGGCAGCGCCCCATTCATTATTCAAATAGGCTTGGCGCGCCTTCTCAATCTCCGGTCGCGCTCTTTCGGACAGACTTTGAAGATTTTCTGCCCTCTCTTGCAATTCGGCAATGGTATTGCGTACCATACGGACTTCATAGCGATCTTCCAGTAGTCCCGGAAATTCTTCGTCAATCTGGTGAAAGAAGTCCCGCTCGATATCTTGCAGGTTATACAGTGCCGCCTGATATTCACCGGCATGCAACGCACTTTCGGCGCGTTGCACGCGCTTATTGGCAGCTTCATTGGCCCGATGAATGAGCGCCTCAGTACATTCGGTCAATTGTTGGATGGCATATGCATCTATGGGGTGTCTTTTGACGTATTCGGCGGCTGCGCGATAGGCATCAATGAGATTGCCCAATTGCGCCGCCGACGCCATCACGCCGCGCAGCGCGTTGTCGCGCGCCAGGCGCGCCCATTGTTCGGCAAAGGCCTGCGCGCGCCCGGCGGCCCAACTCTCCTGACGCAAATTGCCCAATACGGCCAGGCGCTCTTGTGCAGTCTGCCAGTTATCCACCTGGCCCAACGCCAACCCATCCGCACGGTCGCCCATCTGAGTCAATTCGTTGAGGATTTCACGCACTTCCTGTGGCAGCGCTACATCCGGCTCCAACAATAGATTGAGGCCGCGACGCCAGGTATTCATCGCGTCCACCGGGCTGCTGGCCTGCTTGCCTTCGGCCTCGCACTCCACCGCGCGCAGTTTATCCTCCAGCGAGCGTCGCTGGCGAATCTCCGCGTAGAGTTTGGCGGTTTCCGTATCTGTAGGATCCAACTCGCGCACCAAACGCAGCTTATCCTCCGCCTCGGTAAGATCGCCAGATTGGATGGCAGTCTGCGCTTCGAGTTTGAGCGTGTTAATCCGTCCTCGCGCGTTGTCTTCCAATTGCGCGCGGACCGCTTCCAGGGTCGCATCGCCGCCCCGCATCTTGATGACTTCCTGAATCCTGAGCAGGCCATCGGAGGCGGTGAGATTCCGGGCGGCGTCGGCGGCGGCGGTAGCGCGCTCGTCCAGGTCTTTGAGTTGCTGGCGCAGCGTCGCCAGGTCAGCGGGTAGGCGTCCGCCGATATCTACCGCGCGAGTTTCGGCGTCTTCCAGGCGTTTGCGCGCCGGCTCAATGTGGCGGAGCGCGGCGTCATCCAGTGCGTCGGCGATAGTCTGAGGCGTCTCGCCGTCGGCTGCGGCGGCGTAGGCCGCCTGCGCCTGCGTCAGCGCATCCCCGGCGGTGTTGCGGAGGCTTTCAAGAGATTCGGTAATCTCGCGCCAACTCTGCAGTTCCCGGCGCGCGCCGGAGGGCGCTGCATCGCCCAGCGCGTCAACCGCCTTTTGCAACGTCTCCACCGCCGTTGCCCACTCGCCCTGGTCGCGGCTCTGCGCGGCGCGGGTATGGGCGTCGTCATAAGACTGCCAGGCGTCGCGCGCGCCGCGCAACGTCTTGTGAAGCGCATCCAGGTCGGCGCGCAGATCGGGCCATTCGGCCACATGTTTCAGCGTGGCTTCCAGGTCTTGCAACAGCGGGTCGAGCGCGCCCGCCTGGATGGTAGACTGGTTTTGCAAGGCGGCCCACTCGCT
>DAOUFX010000265.1:0-4861 GCA_034429675.1 Anaerolineae bacterium
GCGATAGAGTCTTCCCTCCCCCCAACGGGAGGGAATGCGCGCGATAGAGTCTTCCCTCCCCCCAACGGGGGGGGAATGCGCGCGATAGAGTCTTCCCTCCCCCCAACGGGAGGGAATGCGCGCGATAGAGTCTTCCCTCCCCCCAACGGGAGGGAATGCACGCGATAGAGTCTTTCTTCCCCCCCCCCATTGGGGGGGAATTAAAGGGGGGGAACTCGCTCAAGTACGCTGAGAAAAACTGTGGCGAATACTTTATGACAGTAACAAAGTTGAAAGTTCAAAGTTGCAAGTTAAGATGAAGATTGCGTTTCGCGTTTTACTTCACGCCTGCCATCCACCATCCACCATCTACTGTTTCCCTGATTGCCGGCGATTGAAGCGCGAGGCGATGAGGATGGGGATGAGCGCGCCGGTCAGTCCGCCGCCAAAGGCGACGACGATGATGGCGAGTCCGGCGACAATCAGCGGCGGCATGGCCAGCCCCAGTAGACTCAGCGCCAGGCCGAGCACAAAGAAGACGGCGGCGATGGCGCCGATGACGAGCGAAGCGCGTTGCGCCCGGCGCAGCGAGGCGCGGCGGGAACCGGTCACTTTGCCGGTTTGCCCGTTCACCAAAATTCGTTGGGGTTGTTGGTGGTCGTCGAGGTAGTAGGTGGTATAGATGGGGAGCAACAGCAACGTCCAGCGCAGGTTGGCATACGCGGGCGACCAACGAAAGCGCTGGATGCGATCCGACTGCGCCGCCTGCCGGCATTCCTCTGTCGCCGCCTGTTGAAAGCCGGGGACAGCGTCGGCCCAGGCCGCCTCGGGGGCGCGATCGGGCAGGCGCACCGGCGCGCCGTCAATGGCGCCGGCGTCGTAGGGCTGGGCGTTCTGATGCGGGTACCGTCCCAGGGCGTGGCTGAGCGCGGCATGGTCTTCCAGGGCCGGCGCGATGATGTTGTCGTAGTGTCGTTGGAGCCGTCCCACGCGCGGCTCCCAGCGGGTGCGGGTTTCACGGGTTTCCTCGGTGTCCCATTCTTCCTCGCCGTAACGCTCACGGTGGCTGACGACCTGATAATCGAAGCCTACCTCGGCGTCCCAGGCGGCGCTCACGTCGCCATCCACCAGCCACATCGGCAGATAGAGTCGCCGGATGCGGGCGCGCAGCGTTTTGGCTTCCAGGTCTTTCGGGGCAAAGGGGATTTTCTCGGCAAAGGTCTCGATGTGTTGGTCAATGGCCGCCGGATCCACGTTGAACGGCAACAATAACTCCGGCGGCTGGGTGTAGGGTTGGTTCTGCGGGTCTTCCAGGGGAACCCAATCGGCCTGGAAGCAATGGGGGCATGGGTTGGGCGTATTCCCCTGGTCGGGATGGCTTTGCGGCACGAGGTAGCGCCACCCACAGCGAGGGCAATACAGAGTCTGCGCAGCCAGACCCCAGGCGGAGTTTGCGTGGGTTGACGCCAGCTCTTTAGACATCCCCCATCTCCTTTGCTTTTTTGTAGGTAGCGGCGGCTAGGACCAGGCCGATGATCAGCGCAAACGCCGCCAGGACGATCAGGAAGACGCCGAGGGGGCCAAGAATAAGCGCCGGCAATCCGATCAATCCCAGTAGCAGCCCCGGCGCCAGCATGGCAGCGATCGCCAGCCAGATCTTGAGCCAATCCACGGGGCGTTGTCCGGCGACGTGACCGGTCTGACCGTTGATCATCACCTGGTACGTATTGTCTTCGTATTTGTAGACCGAGAGGTAAAGCGGCAACAGCACATAGCGCCAGCTTTCGTTGCTGAAGTCCAACGTCATACTGAAGTTGCGAATCTGCGAAGTGCTGGCCTGTCTGCGGCAGGTCACTTTGGTTTGTTCGCGCATTTCGCGCCGTCCGATCTCCCAAGCTGCGGGAAGCTGGACGTCGTAAGCTTGTGCCATAAACCCGGCCAGGAATTGGGGATCGTATTCGACAAGTTGGCCGGTGTTGTAGTTTTTGATGCGCGACATCAAGACGCTGCTCAGGCGCGCCGTGCCGGGAACCAGCTCGTCGTCAAAAGTTTGTTGAACGTGGCCGGATTCCCAGCGCCAGACGGTAACCGTGCGCGTTTTCCGTTCGCCGTTGCTGTAATAGTGTTGGACTTGTTGGTGGCCAACTTCGGCTTTCCAATCCGCCTCGGCAGTGGCGTCGAAGGTCCAGAAGGGCACGTAGATCGCGTTGAAGCGGGCGACTGCGGCGACCTCTTTCAAGGCCTGGGGCGTCATCCAACTGCTGCCGAGCCAGGCGCGCGCTAACGTCGCGCATTCGTCGGCCTCGACCTGGAAAGGGATGAGAAAGCGTGGGCGCAGGCTATCCTGGGGCGCTTCCTGTTGTAACACACGGTTCGAGGCGCAAAAGGGGCAGGTATGGGTCAAGTGGCCTTCGGGAAGCGTGGTGCGCGAACCGCAGCTTTGACATTGCAGTTCCTTGCGCGTTTCGCCCCATCCGTGCGCATAGACGGACGCTTCCAGGGTTTCAACGGTGAACTCGAATTCCTCGGCGCCTTTGCCGACGACGGGCTGGCTGGGGGGCTCGTAGTAACCGCAATGCGCGCATTTCAGCCCGCCATCGCTGATGCTATAGGCGGTGGTGGCCTGACACTGCGGGCACTTGAAATCCAAAACATCCGGTTGGTGAGGTAATTCTTGTGGGGCAGGCATGTACAGTTCAATGCCGGAAATGGCCGATTCTGTTGGGATGAATCCAGGCGGGGGAAACTGGCTCATGCACTCTCCTCCTCAATCGTCTAAAGTCGAAAGTTCGCGGTCGAAGGTTCGATTGGTACGTTGCCGTTGTACGACGAATCCTTTAGAAAATTGCTCGACGTTTTAAGTATAGTGCAACCACGGTAAGTGTCAAAGCGAAATTCGGGTACATGAAAGCAGCGGGCAAAGAGGCTTTGCCCGCTGCTGTTTAACGGTAGGTCGCTTGACCCGTATGGTATCACGCAGCTATGCATTTTTAAAGAAGACTTCACACGCGCCGACCGACCCACCCGACGGCAATTTGTCTGACCGGTTCTCCGTCGTTATTCACGTCGCCGGTAGATGCGCCGGCGAGATATTCTTACCGGCGCTGCTGCCGGTTTTGGTTGGAGGCTAAACAGTATTCCTATTCCAATGAGAAGAATAACCAGTAATTCCATTTTTCTCCACCTTAACTAACCGAAATTTAACTATATTATACCAGGAGATAAAACCTGCGCAAATAGTACCGGAGTCATGGGTGGAATTTTAGATTTTTGAAGTTGGATTTTGGATGGGCGGCGCGAATAAGGTCTGCCATCCGCGATTATTCGACTATTTGACGAACGACTTCCGACTCGTTTTCTTCATCCCCGGCGGCATCGGTTAGATCGAAGTGATCCGGCGCCGGGATGACGCTCTCATCGAAGGCGTCGAAGCGCAACGTGGTTTGTCCAATGCGGATGCGATCCCCGGAGGCCAGGGATGTGGGTTTGAGGATACGTTCCCCGTTGAGGAAGGTCCCGTTGTGGCTCTCAAGATCTTCCAGCCACCAGGCATTCTCGCGCCACAGAAACATCGCGTGATGGGTGGAGGCGAAGGGGTCGTCCAGAATCATCGGATTGTTATCGGCGCGGCCTGCCGTGGTGACCGGGCGTAGGGCGATGCTTTGCCCGGCGCCGACGCCTTCTTCTATGGTCAGTTTGGCCGGAATCGGGCGCACATCGGATTGCTGTTCATTCCGCTGCAACCCCTTCCACAAAATATAGAAGGCGACGCTCAAAAAAAGATAGAGCAAAACTGCCAGGATCAGCCGTAGCACTAAGAGCGATTCTCCCATTACTGCCTCGTCATCCGGTTGGGGGATAGGGTTGTGTCGTGCCGGCCTGTTCTCGCCGCCCCGGTTCTTCTTCTGCGTAGATCAATTCCACTCCCGAAAGTGAGATCAGGTCCCCTGGCCGCAGGACAATTTCCCGCACGGGGAATCCATTGACGGTCGTGCCGCCGCTGCTGCCCAAATCCTGCAAGATATAGCGTCCGTAGCGGCGGCGCAATTGCGCGTGGTGGCGGGAAACGCGGCGATCTTCGATGATCAGGTCGTTGTCCAGGGCGCGTCCCAGACGCACGATCGCTTCTTGCAGATCGAAGGTGCGTTCACCTCCGATGATGAGATAGGCGCGTATGGCAGGGGGCTCTTCGTGGATAAGCGATGCCGGCGGTGGTTCGGGCTTGATCTCGTGAGTTTGCTCGTCGTTGCGCGGTGTGCGGTCTGCCGGAGTGATTTGCACGGCATGGAGCGCCAGGGTTGCATCTGCCGTGAGCAAGATGGCCGGGACTTCCTTGAGCCGCACGTGCATGCGTTCGGCCAGCCTCTGTAAAGCCTGCGCCAGTTGGGATTCCAGGTCGGGGTGATGCCGGGTCAACGCTGCCAGGTCATCGGGCGCCAGGGCGATGCGGTAACGTCCGGGCACCTCAAGAACGCCGTCGGCTCCGACGCGCTCGCCGTCTTCCAGCGCGCGCACCAGGTGGCGGGCTACTTCGTGCGGGAGCAGCCGTCCGGCGAACAACCGCACGAAGGGCTCTTCGACCAGTTGTTCGATCCAGCTTTCGAGGCGCGTGAGACTTTTCATACGCTGATTATACGCGGCCCGGCGTAACCTGCAAATGCAATCTACGAATGGGGTGCATTCTAATTTCGGGGCGAAGAAAAACGTAGAGACGCAAAATTTTGCGTCTTTCTCCGCACAGAAGAAGACGCAAGAAGACGCAAGAAGACGCAAGAAGACGCAAGAAGACGCAAAATTTTGCGTCTCTACGAAAATACGGGTTTTGCTCCCATCTTGAAATGCACCCGGCAGTCCCACGACGTTGCGGGCGGCGCGAAGTAAG
>DAOUFX010000266.1:0-12126 GCA_034429675.1 Anaerolineae bacterium
CGGGGGTACCCGCCCGCGAAAACCCCTTTTTACCCCCGCGTAAGCGGGCTATTTTCGAAGGAGGTCCTTAATGAGAGAAAAAATCGAAGTTGCCCTGAAAAGCAGCCGCGCGGATTACACCGAAATCCGCCTGGAAGAGAGAGAATCGTCCCAGGTCACCTTTCGCGGGGCGGAACTGGAAGACGCCAACATCCTGATTGACGCCGGCGGTATCGTGCGCTGCCTCTGCAAAGATGGCGGGTGGGGCATCGCCACATTCAACGATCGCGACGATCTTGTCGCCAAAGTCGAACAAGCTTACCAGTGCGCCAAAGCCGTTCAAGTCGAAGAGCCTATCAAGCTGGCGCCGGTTCCTGTGGTCGAGGAACGCCTGACGGTCGCGCTGGAACGTGACTTCCGCGACGTCTCGTTGTCCGAAAAGAAAGCCCTCATCGAAAATTACAACGCCATTTTGCTGGGATACGACGCCAAAATCGTGGACACGATTGCCGGGTACTACGACAGGTTCAGCCGGGTCCACTTCGCTACTTCCGAAGGAACGTGGATTGAGGAGGAGCGCCCGGAAATCGGACTCTATCTGTTTGCCATCGCCCGCGACGGCGACAACGTCCAGCAATGCTACGAAAGCCGTGCAGCGCAACGGGGGTTCGAACACGTCCAAAACTGTGAAGAGCTGGCGCGCACCGCCGCTCGTCACGCGGTGGAGTTGCTAGGCGCCGAAACGGTCGCCGGCGGGCAGTATCCCGTCATCATTAACCCGAAGTTGGCCGGCGTTTTCATCCACGAAGCCTTCGGCCATCTTTCCGAATCGGATTTCATCTACCAGAATCCTCAGGCGCAAGAGATGATGGTGCTGGGACGGCGATTCGGACAGGAGTTTCTCAATGTCTTCGACGACGGCGCCGCCCCCGGTCTGCGCGGCACGCACAAATATGACGACGAAGGTACCCCTACCCGGCGCAACGACCTGCTCAAGAACGGCGTCCTGGTCGGGCGACTGCACTCCCGCGAGACGGCGGCCAAACTGAGCGAGACACCCACCGGCAACGCTCGCGCCATCCACTACCGCCATCCCCCCATCGTGCGAATGACCAACACGGCCATCGAAAATGGGACATCATCATTTGAAGACCTGATCAAAGACATCAAGCTGGGAATTTACGCCTGCGACGCTTATGGCGGCAACACCTATCTGGAAACCTTCTCGTTCAGTTCCGGCTACGCTTATATGATCCGCGACGGGCAAATCGCCGAAATGGTCAAAGACGTGATCCTGGCCGGGAATCTGTTCAGCACTTTGATGAACATTGACGCCATCGGCAATGACTTCAAATGGATTCAAGAAGCCGGCGGCTGCGGCAAAGGCGGTCAGGCGCCGTTACCCGTCACCTTCGGCGCGCCGCACGTGCGGATTCAAAACGTTGTGATCGGAGGAAAATAACCATGGATGTGTTGGCGCACTTAATACCCCAGGTCGAACAGGCAGAAGTGTTGCTTTCCCACTACGAAGCCACCAAGATAGAATTTGAAGCCAATCAGCTGAAAAGCAGTTCCGTTGAGGAGACCAGCGGCATTGCAGTAAGAGTGGTCAAAAATGGACGTGTCGGGTTCGCCGCATCCGGCGATATGACGGCGCTGGATAAGCTGGTGCGAAATGTCATGGAATCAGCGCAATACAGCGAAAAAACGCCGTTGGCATTTCCCGGGCCGCAGCCCGGGCCGCGCGTCGTCACCTTCGACCCCACCATTGTCGAATTGCCGGTAGCCCGCATGGTGGAGATCGGGAAAGAAATCGTGGCCTATCTTCGCGACATTGACCCGGAAGTGCTGATCAGTGTGAGTATCAATCGCGGCATCCAACGCGCGACTATCCGCAACCAGGCCGGCGCCGACGTCAGTTTCGAACGCTCGCCGTTTTTCCTCATGGCCAGCATCGAGCGCGTCAAAGGCGATGACGTTCTCTCCATCTACGACATGCTCGGCACGACGGTTTGGCAAGCCGATTATATGGCCTTCGTCCGAAAATTGGGTGAGAAATTGCGGCTGGCCCAGCAAATCACCACGCTCAAACCGGGGCGAATGCCCGTCCTTTTCTCGCCGACCGGCGCAGTGACCCTGACCTTACCCTTGATGGAGGGCGTCAACGGCAAAAATGTCTACAAAGACATCTCGCCGATGACGGGCAAGGTGGGCGAAAAGTTGTTTGACGAGAGAATCACCCTGGTAGATGACCCGACAATCAACGGCAAATTCGGCAGCGCAACCTACGACGATGAAGGCGTGCCGCACCGGCGCAACGTTCTCATCGGCGATGGCGTGCTCAACGGCTTCCTCTACGATCTCAAGACCGCCGCGCAATCCGGCGTCGAATCCACCGGCAACGGCGCGCGGGGATTGTTCAACCGCCCCAACCCGGCGCCCACCAATCTGCTGATCCGGCCCGGAGCAACGCCGCTGGCCGAGATGATTGCCGGCATTGACGAGGGGCTGTTGGTCGAAAACGTCCTGGGACTGGGACAGGGTAACACCATCTCCGGCGCGTTCTCCAACCCGCTCGCCCTGGGCTTCAAAATCGAAAAAGGCGAAATCGTGGGGCGTGTCAAGGATGTCTCTATCGCCGGCAATGTCTACGAAGTGCTCCAGGGAGCGCACGTTGCCGCCGTCAGCAAAGAAACGGAATGGATCTACACCAACTTCAACCTGCCATACATCCTGCTGGAGGATATGAACGTCGCCGGCAAAAAGTAGACGGTAGACAGTAGACAGTAGACAGTAGACGGTAAACAGGGGGGGCGTGAAGGGTGATGCGTGAAACGTGAAATCCGTAATCCGTAATTCGCTGACCCGCCGATTCGCTCTGACTCGCATCTTAACTTGCAACTTGAAACTTGAAACTCTCCCAGGAGACATCTCATGAAAAAACTCTGGCTCGTTTTGACGGTAATCCTGACGGCGTGCGGCGCCCCCACCGTGGCTCCGACCGCCACCCCCACCGGCACTCCGGCGCCGACGGTTCGACCCACGGCAACGCCGCTGCCGACCGTCGAGACGGATCTCGCCATCGTGCAGCCGCGCGAGCCGGTCGCCTTCGCGCCGGTGGGCATGGACGGCGTCCTCGTCGCCGGAACGGACGGCGCGCCCTGGTGGAATGACACGGTCTTCTACGAAATCTTCGTCCGCAGCTTCTACGACAGCGACGGCGACGGCGTGGGCGACATCAACGGCCTCATCGAACGCCTGGACTACCTCAACGACGGCGACCCCGCCACCGCCGACGACCTGGGCGTCACCGGCATCTGGCTGATGCCCATCGCCCAGTCGCCCAGCTACCACGGCTACGACGTGACCGATTACTACAAAGTGGACGACGAATACGGCACCAACGAGGATTTTAAACGGCTGATCAACGCGGCGCACCAGCGCGGCATCCGCGTTATCGTGGATATGGTGCTCAACCACACCTCGGCGCAGCACCCCTGGTTCGAGGGCGCTCGCAGCGACGCGAATTCCGAATACCGCGATTGGTATCTGTGGGCCGACAGCCCGGGAATCAAAGGATGGCACAAGAACGGGACGAGGAACGAGTACTACTACGGCCTTTTCTGGGATCAAATGCCCGACCTGAACTACGACAATCCCGAAGTCACCGCCGAGATGCACAATGTCATCCGCTTTTGGCTGGAAGAGATGGGCGTGGATGGCTTCCGGCTGGATGCGATCAAACACCTGATCGAAGTAGATGGCCGGCTGGAAAACACCGACGCCACCCACACGTGGCTGGAAGGCTTCCGCACTTTCTACAAAGGCATCAACCCCGACGCCCTCACCGTCGGCGAAGTCTGGAGCCCCTCCAGCGCCGTCGTAGAGTACATCGGCGACGAGTTGGATCTGGCCTTCGAGTTCGACATGGCCGACGCGATTCTGGGCGCTGCCGGCACCGGGCAAACCTCAAGCCTGAAGATGGCGCAGAAAACCGTCCTGCGCACCTACCCGCCCAACCAGTTCGCCACCTTCCTCGCCAACCACGACCAGAACCGCGCGCGCTCGTCCCTGATGAACGACGAACAGGCCAAGCTCGCGGCGACGCTGCAACTGGCCTTCCCCGGCGTGCCCTTCATCTACTACGGCGAAGAAATCGCCATGCAGGGCGCAAAACCTGACGAGAACATCCGCCGCCCGATGCAGTGGACTGCGGACGGCGGCTTCTCGACCGGGACGCCCTGGCGCGGCTATTTTGAGGATTACCAGGAACGCAACGTCGCCGCGCAGCAGCAGGACGCCAACTCGGTGTGGCAGCACTACGACGCGCTCATCCAACTGCGCAACACACACACCGCCCTGCGCACCGGCAACACCTGGATCATCGGCTCTGATCGCACCCAGGTCTACGGCTACGTGCGCGCCAACGACGATGAAATCATCCTGGTGTTGGTCAATCTGAGCAAGAACCCGCTGGAAGGGTACAGCATCACCCTCGGCGAGGGGCCGTTCAAGGACACCATGCAACCGGCGCTGCTGCTGGGCGCCGGGCAGACCCACCCGCTGGTCATCAACGACGCCGGGGGGTTGGAGCCAAGCCGCCCGATTGACGTGCTGCCCGGCTACGGGAGCGTTATCCTCCAGTACAGCAACCAGAGAAATTGATCAATGAGTTGCTGATGGTCAAAAATCTGTCCTGGAATCCGCGAGCTGCACAGGAACGGCAATCACCATCAACTCCGAAGTTGCGCCATTCGCATTTCTTGCCAGAATGATGTCGTCGCCGGGGAAACTCCAATATCCCCCGGCGGCAAGATGGCGGGGCGCTTCATCTTCTTGATGTGTGCGTTCGGGTGCGATTTCAAGCAAACCCCTTTTGCACATCACAAGAAGATGATGGCCCGGCGCCGCAATTCTCGCCGTGGCCCCCGGAGCAAGGATGCGAGCGAAGGCACTGAACGAGGGGTGTGCATATTCCGGCGGCCAGGAGAGGGCATCACGAGCAGGAGATGGCCGGGCAGCGGGACTACGGCGTATTTCAATTCCCATGAGACACACTTCATCCCGATTACGCGGCGAGGCTATGGCACGATGAACAGTTGGGCGGCTTCTGGTAGGCATGAAGAAAGACAACCCATCCGGCAGGTACCCCGCACCGGTGAACGCATTTTGTAGAGCAAGCCACAACTGCCGGTAAAGAGGGAAACTGCGTGGGAAAACCATAGGGCTACGCCGCGCGCCCCTGAAACCAATCGTGCGCATGGCGCCGCCCTTTATCACGACATAAAGCGTGTCTTCTGAATGCCGGTGATAATCGGTGGCCTGCCCCGGCGACAGAGTCACGCCATAGACTCGGAAATACCCGTCGGCATACACTTCCTTATGCAAAGGCTCGTCGGCCACTTCAACATAGGCAGACGCAGCAGTATTGTCCGAGGTTGCGGAGTTCGTAAGGTGGCTCATAGAAGGTCCTCGCTCTGCAACCAGGCAACCGAATCCTTGATCATTACACTCAAGGGAGAGGTGTGGTAGCCCAGAACGTCCGTGGCCTTGCTGTAATCGCAACGAATATGGGAAACGGCGCGGTTATACTTCTCAGGAGTAAGCACCGGTTCCTTGCCGTCAATTTTCGACTTCAGGAAAAATACACCGACCATCAGCCTGAGCAACCACGCGGGTTGTACCTGGTGCGTTTCCGGTTTTCCGAGTAAACGCTCCACCTCGTTGATCACATCAATGAAACGGGCTTCTGTCCCCCCCAACAAATAATTCTCACCGGGGATTCCCTTGTCAACGGCGCTGATATGTGCATCCACAACATCCTTCACGTAACACCACATTGCCTTTCCGGGAGGCGCAGCGAGAAGCCGGCCACTATAAATCGGCCTGATAAACTGTCGCGCCCAATTGTTAGTGTCGTACGGGCCGATGATGTTGCACGGATTCAGAATGACGGCGCTCAATCCACGTCCGACGGCATCCTTGACAATAGACTCCGCCAGAAATTTGGTCCGGTGATATTGCATGCCACAAGTCGGAGCATTGGATACAGTTTGCTCATTGATGCATTCGTGGGGGTGATGGCCGAAAGCAGAAATGGAGGAAGTATAAATGAAACGCCGTACATGCTTCTTCATAGCGGCATTTACGACATTCCGGGTGCCGTCAACGTTGTCGAGATATTGTTGGGCATTATTCCTGGACCAGGCACTGGTATTGGCCGCCAGATGAAAGACTGCATCTGCACCCTCAGGAATAGCGCGATCTAGCAAATCGGCGTCGCTCAGGTTGCCCGCTACCATCGTCTCCGCATATTTCGAGAGATAGTGCAAATTATCTGAAGGGAGATGGAGCGCAACAATGCTCCAATTTTGCTGCGAAAGTTCCCGGACAAGATTGAGGCCGAGAAATCCTGTAGCCCCTGTTACAAAAGCTGTTCGCTGCATTGTAAAACTCCTTTAAGGTATTTCACCTACTTTAACATCCGCAGCGCAACATTTCAATAACCTAGGTTAACAAGATTCACTTTCCCGCAATTTCCTCCGGATGCGGCTCAGGGCGACGGGTGTAATCCCCAGATATGAAGCGACATGATACTGGCGAATTCTGTCTTCCACCCCCGGAAAACGCTCTCTAAACTTTCTGTACCGCGTCTCGGCGTCATCCGAAAGGAACTCACTCTCCCGCCGTTCCTTTTCCACAAAAAGTAACTGGGTATATCTTGCAGTAATCGCCCGCCAACAAGGATGCCCCTGAAGTCCCCCAACGTACTGATCCAAACTAATATAAAGCAGATCTGAATCTTCGAGTGCTTGAATGTCATACCAGGAAGTCGTATTCTCCAATATAGCGCTGAAGGCGGAAAGCATCCGTCCCTCGTCGCGGATAGCGAGTATCCTCTCCTCGCCGGATTCGGCGACGTAAAATACCCGGAATATCCCGGAGACAATAAAGGCCATTTTGTCAGGGACGGCCCCCGCCCGAATAAAGTACTCGTTCTTTCTCAGGTGGAGATGGCGCAGAGTCAAGACGCCCCTATCCCATTCATCATCGGGGATCTCGGCAAAAGAGCTAAGAACCCTGTGCACAAGGGTTAACCATTCAGGTTTAATCGGCTTCATTCAAAATCTGCGAGTCTCACTCCTTTATCGCTTCGTCTCGAACCCTGTTCGCGCTAGATCCGCCGTCCGGCGTGGAACCCCTCGTGAACGGCCTGCATGACCCGGCGCGGCTTGACCGCGTCGCCGATGGCGATCACTTCGACCGGCAAGCCGGCCAGCGAGTCCAGCAGAGTCGTGTCGGATTTCATCCCCAGCGCCAGCACAATCGCGTCGCCTTCGAGCGAGGCCTCATCCTCGCCACAGGTGCAGCTCACGCTGTCGGGCATGATGCACTCGATGCAATGGTTCAGTTTGACCGTGATGTGATCTTCGAGCAACCGGCCCTGAACGACCCAACGGGTGAACGGATCAATCTCCGGCACCACCTCGGCCACCTGATCCACCAGCGTGACCTCTTTGCCGTGTTGCTCGGCCAGGAACATCGCCACTTCCGTGCCAACCATGCCCGCGCCGCAGACCACCACGCGCTTTCCCTCCGGGATGCGCCCTTCGAGCACCGCCAGCGCCGGATAGAGGCTCGCCGCATCCGCGCCTTCGATAGGCGGATTCGCCGGTTTGGCGCCCGTGGCGACAATCACCACGTCCGGCGCCTCCTTCTGCACAAGCTCGCGCGTGACCGTGACGCCGGTTCTGACCATCACCCCTTGCCGTTCCAGCTCGGCAATCTGCCACGCCAGGAAGTCGCGATAATCCTTCTTGAACTCCGGGTGCGCCGCATAGCGCAGCATCCCGCCGAGTTTGGGAGTGCGCTCGTAAAGAACCACCTTGTGCCCGCGCTGCGCCGCGACGCGCGCCGCTTCCATCCCCGCCGGGCCGCCGCCCACCACCATCACGTGGCGTGACCAGGTTGCCGGCGTCAACTTGCCGTAGATTTCGTGCTCCTTGGCCGCCTGCGCGTTGACGGCGCAGTCGAAGCCGCGATAACTCATCACCGAGCCCAGGCACTCGTTGCAGCGCACACAACGGCGAATCTCGGCGGGCTTGCCCGCCATCACTTTGTGCGGGTACTCCGGGTCGGCGATGATCTGCCGCCCCATCGCCACCAGATCGGCTTTGCCGGTCGCGACGATGTCCTCGGCCATCTCCGGCGAAATGCCGCACACGGTGATCACCGGGATGCTCACGGCCTGCTTGATCGCCGCCGCCAGCGGCACCAGATGACCGCGCGGCACGTAGAGCGGCGGCACCCACATCGCGATGCTCACCCCCTCGCCCAGGCGCTTCCCATCGGGATTCACCTTGCCTTGCAGCGCCCCGAAGAACGTCGCCATGCGCGAATCCCAGGTGCCGACGCTGATGTGCATCGCATCGGCGCCGGCTTCCTCCGCCAGTTTGGCGAACGCGATCGCCTCATCCAGCGTCACGCCGCCGGGGGCGTCTTCTTCGGCGGAGAGGCGATAGATGACGGGGAAATCGGCGCCGGCCAGACGCTTGACGGCGCGGATGACCTCAAGGCCGAAGCGCGCGCGGTTCTCGAAGCTGCCGCCGTACTCGTCATCGCGATGGTTGGTGTAACCGGAGAGGAATTGCAGCGGCATGTAACCGTGCGCGCCGTGAATCTCGACCGCGTCAAATTGAGCGATGCGCGCCCGCTGCGCCGCCAGACCGTAGGCTTCGATCAGCGCCTTGACCTCGTCGGTGGTCATGACGTGGGGGGTTTCGCCGGGCAACAACACCGTGCCGACGCCTGACGGCGTGATCGGGCGCCTGCCCGTGACCGACTCGCTGGCGAAACATCCGCCGTGGGCCAGTTGCAGCGCAATCTTGGCGCCGCCCGCGTGCGCCCCCGTCGCCAGCCGCGCCAAACCGGGAAGGAAAGCGTAACTGGAGACTTCCAGTTCGCCGGGGATCACGCGCCCGCCCGGCTCGGGGCAACAGACCTCGGTGATGATCAGACCGACGCCGCCGTGCGCGCGGGTCACGTAATAATCGGCAATATTGTCGGACACCGTCCCGTCCGCCGCCGCCAGATTCGTGCCCATGCCGGGCTGCACCATACGATTCTTGAGCTTCATAGAGCCGATCTGAATGGGACTTGTTAGATGTTCGAACATGAAAAGCCTCCTGCAAGAATGGTTATGAGTAATTGGAAATCGGAAATCGGAAATCAGTACCAGAGAGTGGCAGTGATGAGCCAACAGTTACGAAAAATAAGCGTCGAGGATTGTCTGCACGTCTTTAGACATTCATGGCCCTCCGGCAGAAATATCACATAGCCTGACACCTTGAGGATATATCAAAAATGGCGGAACGGCAAATCCAAGGCGATGCTAATGGCTCGCCCGTATGCCGCCATCCACGAATCCCTTCACGAATACACGAATGGCGCCGTACTCTTATTCGTATATTCGTGGCTCCATTCGTGGATGGCCCCGTATGCCGCCATCTACGAATCCCTTCACGAATACACGAATGGCATCGCTCTCTTATTCGTGTATTCGTGGCTCCATTCGTGGATGGCCACCCGCGTCAACCACGCTTCGATAATGGGATATACTCAGGCGGCCCGCCCTCGCGCCGATGAGATTTACGCACATCATCCCGACCAATACGCTGTACCGGACCGGCATCCCTGGAAGGGAAAACACGCACCCACTCCAGCCGGCGGCGACCAAAGTTGAAAAGCAATCCTACAGGCGCTTCAGTTGCCTTGAGATAGTTAATCACTTGTGCACGTTCATCATCGGTCAATAGATGAGACACAGCTTTAACTTCCACCACCACAGTCCCCTCAACAAACAAATCCAAGTAAAACTGCCCAACCTGAACATCTTCATAATGAACATTCACTGAAAATTGTCGCGCCACGCCAATATCCCGATCGCCTAACTCTACGGCTAAGGCCCGCTCATAAATCTCCTCCTTATACCCGGGGCCAATGAAATTGTGCACCGCCGCCGCACCGATAATACGATAAGTCAAATCATTATTCGTAGCATCCACCGCCAAACCAGCCATCGCCTCTCCTTTCGTCGGCAAATATTTGCCATCCTCGAATTTTCTCACGAATACCCGAATAGCCTCGCGCTCCATTCGTGTATTCGTGCCTCATTCGCGGACGGCTACCCCGAACGAATAGCATCCTCTCATTCACCCACCACTAACATTCAAAGAGGCACGAAATCGGAAACGCCTCATGATAGTAAGCGCACAACGATTCCCAAATCTCCGGGTGCGGCAGCGATTCGGGATGATGGTCTTTCACCACCCGGAAGGCTTCCAACACACTTAATCCCTCGGCTTCCTTGAGCGCCGCAACCGCGAAGGCGACCGAGCGACTCATCCCCGCCCCACAGGCAATCAACACGACTTTCCCGCGCCGTTTCTCGGAAAGGACAAAGTCCACCCCTTGCCGCAGAAAATGATCCGGCAAAGGAATGCCATCCTCGACCGGCAAATAGAGGGAGACGATATCAGGATAAGTCACCGCTTCTGCCAATTGAAGCACTGCGCCGATCTTACTGGCGGAAAGCAAACCGACGTTAAGCGTCTCGCTGTATTTGCCGATGTAAAGCCACGGGCGAATTGCGTCCATCGGCAGCCCATTTTACCCGGCGCTACCGGACCAAACGCGAGGGCGGCGGCGCATAGCCAGGCTGTAGAATAGGCAAATCGTCCAGGCCGGTATCCTCAATCCACAACTCAATCCCATAAAAGTAAACACCCTTGTAAATATCGCTTTGGCCTACACCCAGCAAAACATAGCGATCCCGATCCTCAGAAACCGCATACCCGATCGTGTAGACATCGGCGGCAGTAACGGTGAAGGAAAACTTCTCACGCAAGATGTCAACCTGCGAGGTAAGATAGTCACGATTGAACTGCTCTAAACTAGATGTAAGCGCAAGAAGGTCCGAGTATGTCGGGAAATTTCCATGATGTTCTGCCGCATACTGCTGCACCAGAGCGTCGAGTTGTTCAAGATCATAGGCGACCTCGTCATTGGGGAAACCGCACCCACACGCCGGTCTGGCAAAGTTCTGCGAGCGCACTCCCAGAATCAAGTTGCCGGCCACAAACACCACGGCGAACAGAACTCCCAGTCCTAGTTTTCTCCATTTTCCTAATCGCATCGTTACCTCCAAATAAGTTGAATCACCACGGATGGCCTTCACACGCGCCATCCCCGAATCTTCTTCACAAATACACGAAAGCTCGCACTCCATTCATGTCCCCATTCGCGGACGGCCCGCCTATCAGCCTTCCTTCAAAGCCCGCGCCGCAAGCGCCGCGCCGATGATGCCGGCTTCGTTGCGCGTCTGCGCCGGGACGACCTTGGTCTTGACGGTGAGGTATTGGGCGAACTTGTCCATCTTCTTGCTGGCCCCGCCGCCCAGGATGATCAAATCCGGCCAGAAGAGTTTGTGCATCAGGTTCAGATAGCGATCAAATCCCTTAGCCCACGCCTCCCAACTGAGATCGTCGCGCTGGCGAGCGGAATCGGCGGCAGTCAGCTCGGCGTCCTTGCCGTCCATCTCGACGTGGCCCAGCTCGGTGTTGGGAACCAAATGCCCGTCCGTGAACAACGCCGTCCCCAACCCGGTACCGATGGTGATGATCAACACCACGCCGCGCACCCCGCGCCCCGCGCCGAAGGTCATCTCGGCGATGCCGGCGGCGTCGGCGTCGTTGAGCACCAACACCGGGCAGCCGGTGACTTTCGCAAACAACGCTTGCGCGTCTGTACCGATCCAGCCCTTGTCCACGTTCGCCGCCGAACGCGCCACCCCGTGCTGGATCACCGCCGGGAAACAACACCCGATGGACTTGCCCCACTCAAAGTATTTGGCGATCTTTCCCACCACCTTGCTTACATCCTGCGGCGTCGCGCCCTCAGGCGTCTCGATGCGATGGCGCTCGGCCAACAACTCCCCCGTAGCCACATCCACCGGCGCCCCCTTGATGCCCGATCCCCCAATATCAATGCCTAAAATCTTCATATCAACCGCCTCCTCAAAAAAAATAACCCGCCGTTGATGCGGCGGAGGGGTAAAAGGGAGCGTTTTTTCGTGCGAGCAGACTCGCA
>DAOUFX010000267.1:0-8495 GCA_034429675.1 Anaerolineae bacterium
ACGGTACCCCGTGTGCGAAAAACACCCCCTTTTACCCAATCCCGTTCAGTGGTAATTCCTGGCTAACAGCTAAAAGCTAACGGCCAAACACCATTTTCGGAGGAGCCCTTTATGCAGTCATTTGAAAACAAAGTCGCGGCGATCACCGGCGCCGCATCTGGCATCGGCAAATCCCTGGCCATACAGCTGGCGGTGCTGGGAGTGCGCGTAGCCATCGCGGACGTCAACGCCGAGGCTCTTCAGCAAACCGCCGAAGAAATCACCCGCCGCGGCGGGCAGGCCAGCTGGCATACCGTGGATGTTTCCGATCGCGCGGCGGTGTACGGCTTTGCCGACGCCGTGATCGCCCGTTACGGCGCAGTTCACATCGTCGTCAATAACGCCGGCGTGGCCTTGAGCAATGTCACGGTCGAAGCTCTGACCTACGCAGACCTGGAGTGGGTGTTGGGGATCAATTTGTGGGGCGTGATCTACGGCACGAAGGCCTTTCTGCCGCATTTGCTGAAACAGCCGCAGGCGAATCTGCTCAACGTTTCCAGTGTCTTTGGCCTGACGGCGTCGGCCAAGGCTGCCGCTTACTCCACCAGCAAGTTCGCAGTGCGCGGGTTCACCGAGGCGTTGCGGCAGGAGTTGCGCGGGACTGCGGTGGCGGTGACGGTGGTGTTCCCCGGCGGTATCCGCACCAACATCGCCAAGAACAGCCGCGTCGCTCAGAACGGCGAACCCGTCCTGAACCCCGCTGCCGCCGTCAAAAACTTTGAAAACACCTCACAGACCACGCCGGACGAGGCGGCGCGGCAAATCATCGAAGGCATCAGGAAAAACGCGCCGCGTGTGTTGATCGGGCGGGATGCCCGATTCATGGACCGGCTGGCGCGCCTGAAACCGGGATCCTACGATACGTTTATGCTGGAGCACGTGGTGACTCGTTACGATAAAGAATGAAGATGGTAAGAGTCTCGCCCGTAGAGACGCAAAATTTTGCATCTTCTTCCCGCGTAGAAGAAGACGCAAAATTTTGCGTCTCTACGTTTTTCTCCTTCAACACGACGGGGTGACCTGCCTGCGGGCGGGTAGCCGCGCGCCGCGCGCCGTGCTCCTGCCTTGACAAAACCTTCTCAAGCTGGTATGAAGGGGGCGTGATGACAAAACCGACAGTACAGCGTTTCGATCTACCCTTGAGCAGCCCCGATTGGGAGGATTACGCCCTGCTCGACAGCGGCGACGGCGCCCGGCTGGAGCGCTTCGGCCCGTACACGCTGGTCCGCCCCGAAGCCCGCGCCGTCTGGCGTCCGGCGTTGCCCGCGCAGGCCTGGGATGCGGCGCACGCGCGCTTCGACCCGACGCGCAAATCCGGCGACGGCGAGTGGCGCTTCCGCGTCCCCATCGAATCCCCCTGGCCGATGCACTACAAAGGGCTGCGCTTTTGGGCGCGTCTGACCGCATCGCGGCACGTCGGGGTCTTCCCAGAGAACGCGGCGCATTGGGACTGGCTGGCGGAGCAGTTGTTCGCTCCTTCAGAGTCGCCGCTTGCCGTGCTCAACCTCTTCGGCTACACCGGCCTGGCGACGCTGGCGGCGGCCCGCGCCGGCGCGCGCGTCACCCACGTGGACGCCGCCGCGCAGGCTGTGCGTATGGCCCGCGAGAACCAGGCGCTGGCCGGGTTGGAGTCGGCTCCCATCCGCTGGATCGTGGATGACGCACTCAAGTTCGCCCGCCGCGAAATCCGGCGCGGCGTGCGTTATGCCGGCCTGGTGTTGGACCCGCCCAAGTTCGGGCGCGGCCCCAAAGGCGAGGTGTGGGCCTTCGATCAACTGTTTGGCGAGCTGTGCGCCGTCTGCCGCGACCTCCTGAGCGATTCCCCGCGTTTTGTCGTGGTCACGGCCTACTCGGCCCAGATCACGCCGGCGCAGTTGGGCGACGCCCTGCGCGCTATGCTGTGCGATCGCGGCGGAGCGTTGACCGCCGGGGAGCTGGTCACACGGGAGCAAAGCGCCGGACGAATCCTTCCCAATGCTTGCTACGCGCGATGGGGCAGATAGTTTTTGGCTTTCGGCTGTTAGCTTTTAGCCGGAGTTTGACCGTATTCGTGAAACGTGAAACGTGAAACGTGATCCACTGATTCCCATGATTCATGATTCATGATTCGTAATTCGCTGATTCGCTGACTCGCTGACTCGCTGACTCGCTATGAACCATACCTATCCCGCACCCGAAGCGATGCGCCGCCCTGACGGTTCGGCGCGTTTTGCGTTTGTGACGCTGCTGATGCTCAACGACAACTACCTGCCAGGCGTGCTGGTGCTGGCCGATGCGCTGCGCCGCCAGAAGACGCAGGCCGATCTGGTGTGTCTGGTGACGGAGGAGATTTCGCCGGAGGCGCGGGGCGCGCTCAAGGCGCTGTACACCCACGTCATCGAAGTGGATAAGGTGTTCGTCCCCTATGCGCGCCGCCAGGCCCGCCAGTACATCCCCTACGTGTTCACGCGGATGCACGCGCTGCGTCTGGGCGCCGACGGCGATCTGGGGTTACGCTACGAGAAAGTGGTGGAGCTGGACGCCGACGTGCTGCCGCTGCGGCATTACGACCATCTTTTTGCCTTGCCGGCGCCGGCGGGGATTCTCAACGAGCGCAAGGAGCATTTCCTCGACTACGACGCGCAGGGGCGTTACATCATTCCGCCGAGCGTCGCCGCCTCCGGCACCTGGCGCTGGCACGAGGCGTACAATCCGCTGTGCCCGCACGGCAGCCGGATTCCCCAGGAAGTGACCGACCGGGTGCGCTCCGATCCGACCAACATGGGCGTGAACAGCGCCGTGCTCGTCTTCGATCCTTCTCAGGCTGAATTCCAGGCTATTTGTGAGAACCTGACGCAGCCCGACGTTTTGCCGCTGGTGGGGGACGCTTTCGAGTGGCCGGACATGCAATATCTGACCATGCGCTGGTCGGGGCAGTGGACGAATATTGACATACGTTTCTGCGGATTTAGCGGCTATCCCAACCTGAAAGTTCTCTTCGGCACACACTACGCCGGGCTCAAGCCGTGGCATTTCCACAAAACCCAGGCCATGGCGCGTTACGGGCGTTTTGAGGATTTTCAATATTGGTTTGCCCGGTATCGCGCCATGCTTTCCGCTTACCCGGCGCTGCGTCAGGTTAAGCGGCTGGCGAAGCTGCTGAAGGACATTCAGAGCGTTTCATAACGGCGCTTTTCGAGCGGACACGGCTGACAGGCTGATCCAATAGGGGAACTACTCATGATTTACACTCCTTATCTCTGGCCCAAATTGATCGCCGCCATTATTCCCATCGGTTTCGCCTTGTACATGCGCCATTTTCGCCAGGCGCCGGCGGCCCGCCCCTTCAGCCGCTTGATGGGATTGACCGCGCTGTGGGCGTTGTGCCACGCGCTTAATACCTCCACGGTTTCCTTGTCGCTGCGGCTGTTTTGGAGTCACCTACAGATTGTGCCCTTTGTGCTGATTGCGCCCACCGTTTTGACCCTCGCGCTCGAATATTGCGGTCAGGAGCATCAGCTCACCCGGCGACGACGGCTGCTGCTTCTTATCGTCCCGGCGCTGACGATTTTGTTGGAATGGACCAGCGCTTATCACACGCTCTACCGTTACAGTTTTTCGATGGATTTTTCCGGGGTGTCGCCGGTTTTGCGCTCCGACAAAGGCGTCTGGTATTGGGTGAACATCGGGTATGCTTATGCGCTCATCACGGCGGCGTGTTGGCGGTTGCTGCGCGCTTTTCGTCCGGGAACGCCTTATTTCTGGAGCGCAGCGATCATGAGCGTTTGCATTGTGCTTCCATTCCTCGTTGATTTTCTCTATATGGTTGGCATTACTCCCATCCGTGACTACAACTTATCTTCCACCATGTTTGTCTTTACCGGCGCGCTCCAAATTTGGGCGATCTTGCGCTTTCGGATGTTTGATCTGATCCCCATTGCCCGCGAGATACTGCTGGAGCAAATGCGTGAAGGCGTCGTGGTTTTGGATTCCCGGAATCGTATGGTGGATGTGAACGCTGCCGCCGCCGTCATTCTTGGTATGCCCCGCTCGTCTTGCATGGGGCAGGAACTGCTCATTCCCGCATTGCGCGAGTTTACCGGCGCCGGGGCCGGCGCCCCGGACAAACGGCTGCCGGAGATGGCGCTGGGGCAGCGCCGGTATCAAATCAGCAGTTCGCCGTTGTTCGACCGGCAGGGCTCATCTTTGGGGCGGCTGCTCATTCTCCACGACATCACCGATCTCAAACAGTCGCAGACAAAGGCGGTTGCGCAGCAGCGGGCGTTGGCGATGATGGAGGAGCGCGTCCGGTTGGCGCGTGAGCTGCACGATGGCTTGGGGCAGGTGCTCGGCTATGTCAAGATGCGGGCCCACGTGGCGCGCGACCTGCTCGCCGAGGGGCAGCTCGCCGAAGTGGACGCCTATCTTGCCAATCTCATCGCAGTGACGCAGGATGCGCATACCGATATTCGCGAGTATCTTTTGGGTGTTCAGGCTGCCGGCGCGTCCGAGACGGATTTTTTGGGCGCGTTGCAGCAATATCTCGCGCAATTTAGCCGCAACTACGGCATTCATACCGAGCTGGCGGCGCCGTCCACCCTACGCGCCGACGCTCTGGAACCGACCGCCGTGGCGCAGCTGCTGCGCATTATCCAGGAAGCGCTCACCAATGCGCGCAAGTATGCGCAGGCTGCGCACATTCTCGTCAGTTTTACGACGCAGGAAGACCATGCCTGTGTCCTCATCCAAGATGATGGCCGGGGATTTGATCCGCTTTTGGTTTCTGACGCCGGCGCCACTTATGGGCTGCGTTTCATGCGGGAGCGCGCCGAAGAACTGCACGGCAGTCTGGCGGTGCAATCGGAGCCGGGGCAGGGTACGCGCATCATAGTTCGGGTTCCTTTGCGGAGGATTTATGCAAATTTTACTGGTGGATGACCATCCGTTGTTCGTGGATGGGCTGCGCGATATGTTGACCCGGCGCGGTCTCAGTGTGGTGGGTAGCGCGCGCGATGGATTGGAGGCTCTGCAGAAGGCGCGCGCGCTGCGCCCGGACATTATCCTGATGGATATTCAGATGCCGCATTGCGACGGGTTGGCGGCTACGCGTCTGATCAAAGCCGAACTGCCGACGATCAAAATCGTTATGCTGACCATGTTGGAGAATGATGAGAGCTTGTTTGAGGCGATCAAGAGCGGGGCTTGCGGCTATCTGCTTAAGACGCTGGACACGGATGAATTTATACAATTGCTCATGGGATTGGCCCAGGGCGAGTCGCCCCTCGCGCCGGGTCTGGTGAACCGGATTTTGCAGGAGTTCGGCAAACAATCCCAAACGTCGCCGGGCGCTGCGGACTATACGTTGGACGAGCTGTCCGCGCGCCAGAGGCAAATTCTGGACCTGGCAGCGCGCGATATGACGTACAAAGAGATTGGCGCGACGCTCGGTCTGGCCGAGCGCACCATCAAGTATCACATGGGCGAGATTGTGCAGCGCTTGCATCTTCAAAACCGGGATCAGGTTCTGGCCTACGCCCGGAAGAGGCTAGGAAAAAGTATCTGAGGGCGCTCCGCCTTTTGCGGGCGCCGTTTTTCACCTACCGGCGATTGGGTACGGCCGCGTCAAAGACGCGGCCGTACTTTTTTTGCACCTCCGACTGTCCTTCGACTGTCCCTGAATTGCCGATGGGGCTATGGCGTCGCCTTTGCAACTCCTGTACACTGTTTGAAATGAGTAAGAACGAGAAAATCATCGTGCTGTACGGGAATTCATTGGTGATATCGGGCATTGCCGCCAGTTTAGAGCGCCGGCGGCAATGGCAGTTACATCAGATCAGCGCCGCCGCGTCCAACCTGTTCTCGCAATTACTCGCGCTTCATCCCGACGCGCTGATCTTTGACATGGCTGCGGGTCTGCCAGCCGTTTTGCTCGCGCTGCTCCGGGAACAACCTCACCTCTTACTCATTGGCGTTGACCTGAAGTGTTGCGAGATCCTTCAGTGGGCCATTCGGCGTGTTCAGACATTGACGACAGAGAATTTGGTGCAGGTTATCCAGCAGATGTCCGATAGCCCCGACGAATCCCAACCGTCAAAATCTTGAAGAGGAGTGATCGAAATGAAACGTTATCGCCCATTGGTGTATGGTATTTTGGCTCTCGTTATCTTTTTGATGGCGCTGGCGGCGCTTCCCCTTGAGAGAAACCTTGCCTCTCCGTTAGCGCCGCTTTCGGCGCGTAGCGCGGTCGAAACCGCCTGGCAGCGCGCCAACGAGGTCGGCGCGTACACCTACGCTACCGACATCGCGCAGACCACCTGGCCTCTGCCCAAGCTGGAAAACGCCGGCCTGAACAGCGCCGCTGAGCACATCTACATCGAAGGCGAGACCGATGTAGCCGCCGGCGCGATGCGCCTGGCGCTGTGGTCGGAAGGCGGCAGCACAACCATCGGGCAAGATAATCTCCAGATGCGCGTGGAGCAGGACAAAGCCTGGGGCCGCATCGGCGACGGCGAGTGGCAGGAGCTAGAGGATGGTGCGGCCTCGCTCAGCCTGTTTGCGCCCGGCGGCGACCCGCTCGGCTATCTGGCCGCCGCGCAGGACATTGCGCGGCTCGACGCGCAAACTCGCGCCGGCGTGACCTTTGAGCGGTACAGCTTCCGTCTCGATGGGCCGCAGTTCGCCGCGCACATGCGCGACTTGATGGAAGCGGAGTTAACCCGCAAAGGCGAACTCCCCCCCGGCCTGAGCCTCGATATGACGCGCATCTACCTCGACATGACCGGTTCCGGCGAAATCTGGATAGACGGCGCCGGCCTGCCCTTGCGGATGGTGGTCAACGCCAGGTTCCCGCCGGACGAGAACGAGCAGGTGGACGTGGTCATCACTACCGACTTCACGGACTGGAAGGCCGAGGCAGCGACCGGGACAAACGACGCGGGCAAGGCGGACTTCATCGGCGCAGCGCTGGCGCAAGTGCGCAACCCGCGTTTTGTCATCCATCTGAGTTTGCTAACCGCCGTGCTTTCTGGCGTGGCCCTCTTGATCACCGTTCGCTCCTCGCGGCTCTACGCGGCGGTGGTGATCGCCGTCATCGTCTCCATGGTGACGACGCCGCTGCTGCAAAGCCACCAGGCTTATGCGTTTATGGAAAAGCAAAACGCCGCGCGCGCAACTTACGAAGAAGAACAAGCCGCGCGCCAGAGACAGGCCGAATTAAAAGCCAGCCTCTCCCGCAAAGACTTTGATCCCCAACGCAACCCGCTGCCCGGCAACGCCGCCGTCCCGACGGCAGCGCTGCCCGCCCTCGGCCTGACCGCGCCCATGACTTCAAACCTCGCCGCGTGCGACAACCTGCCCAACGACACCGGCGTGGATACCGATGGCGACGGCCTGACCGACCTGCAAGAGTTGTGCATCGGCTCTGCTCCCACTCTCCCGGATACCGATAGCGACGGACTGAATGACGGCATCGAAGTCTACGAGTTGGGCCTGGAACCAACCGTAGCCGATACCGACGGCGATGGCCTGCCGGACGGCGTGGAGGTGCAGGGCTTTGTGGATGGCGCCGGCAAACGCTGGTATCTCAACGCCCTGGACGTGGACACCAACGGCGACGAGGTCCCGGATGGGCTGGAATGTGCGGTGAATGCCGGCGCGTTGACCTGCCCCGACACCGACCTGGATGAGACCGCCGATGTCTTCGACTTCGACGACGACGGCGACGGCGTGCCGGACAAGTTCGACAGCGCGCCGTTGTTGACGATGGGCGAGATCGCTCAAATCAGCGGTCGGGCGGTCATCACGGGCTTTGCCGATCAAGTGTTCGAGTTCTCACTGGATCAACTGGCCGTAGACCGGCCTGTGTTCGTGGACTTCCAACTGCGCCCCGTCAACCCCGACCACCTGTGGTACACGCTCAATGTGCTGGATTGGCCGGAGGACCGCGAAGGCCAGGTGCAGCGCGTCCACGAGACAACCTTTGGCGACAGCGGCGAGGCAGCCGACGGCGATTTACGACTGATCCCGATGCTCGAACTTGAAATCCCGTACCACGATGGGCAGTATGGCTATTTGCCGGTCATCCCGGATGCGCCGGAAATCACGCCGAGCACGCCGATCACGGCCTGGCTCGACACCTCGCAAATGGAGATGTACGGCATCACCGTCCGCGCCAAAGACGCCAGCGGCGAAGTGTTGCTGGCTTACGTCCCGGTCTCGCTGGTGCAGGATGACTTCCAGGGGCGTGTGGCGTTCGCCGCGCGGATGGTCTACCGGCCCAGCGTCAGTACTCCCGGCGCGCTCCAAAAGGCGCGACTGGCGTGGCTGCTCCAGGCCAAGACGGACACCTGCACCACGCCGCCGGCGGATTTGAGCGAGGAGGAGCGCAACGCCTGGTGCGACGGCGCCACCCACTGGATCGAAACGCCTTCCCGCATTATCCATTCCTACTACGACGATTGGTATTTGACCGGCCTCTC
>DAOUFX010000268.1:0-28618 GCA_034429675.1 Anaerolineae bacterium
AGGGCGCAGCCCTCCCCCAAACCCCTACTTCTTCCTCTTATATTGAGATGATACGCTTTTAGGTATTGGCGGTTAGCCGTTAGCCGGATTCGCCGCTGACGCGGCAAGGGTAAATTTGTACAATACAAAGCCCGCGCTAGCGCGGGCTTTTGAAAGCGTTGGGTCGGTTGGGGCTTACTTCTCTGCGGCAACCGCGGCTTCGTAGGCCGCCGCATCCATCAGCGCATCCCATTCGGCGGGATTGCTCGGTTCAATCTTGATCAACCATCCGGCTCCGAAGGCATCTGTATTGACGTCCTCCGGAGCATCTTCCAGGGCCGTGTTGACGGCAACGACGGCGCCGCTCACCGGCGCGTAAACATCGGCGGCGGCTTTGACGGATTCGACCACGCCAAAGGCTTCACCCTTGGTTACGGTTGCGC
The DNA here is from genome assembly GCA_034429675.1 of Anaerolineae bacterium. Lineage (GTDB taxonomy): Bacteria > Chloroflexota > Anaerolineae > B4-G1 > SLSP01 > JAKQHY01. The sequence goes on from DAOUFX010000268.1 coordinate 423, forward strand.
CAACTTCGGGCAATTCGACAAAAACGATGTCCGAAAGAGAACTTTGCGCATGGTCGCTGATGCCCACGACGACGAGCGAGCCGTCCCGGCGCGCCCATTCGTGGCTTTCCTGGTAATGTGCGTTTGTGTCTAGTTTCATGGATGTATCCTCCGAGAAATAGCTTTTAGCAGGCTGTATTATACACTGGTTGTTTCGCCGTTGGGCTCGGCGGTCAGCGACCAGAACTGCGCCAGCGGTGACGGCTCCGGCAATTCCTGAAAATTCTTGGTGTAGGGGATGAAGATGTCGGGGGAGCGCGGCAGGCCGAGCGTGATGTCGCTGGGCTTGCGTCCGGTGGCGTCGTTGAAGATCAGCAGCACGGAGCGTTGGTTGACGCCTTGCTTGGGCAATTCGTTGACGGCGGCGCTGGCCAGCATCCGCGACGTTGCATCCGCCGAAGTCACCACGGCCGTCCAGGTGCAATGAGAAGGGACCTGCCAGAGCATCGGCAGAGTTCCGCGCCCCAGATCGAGGACGACGAAGTATCCCTCCTGGAGCAAGACGTGCAGCATGTGTTCCACGGACTCTATGCGGATGCGTCCCAGGTCGCTGAGCGTGGTGGGGCCGGGGATGATGTGAAACCCGTGGACGTTTTGCACGCTGAAATTCTCGATCAACGGCGCAGTGATTTCCGCGGGCTGCCGCGAGAGCAGTTGCGCCGAGTTGCGCGGGCCGGTGATGCCGCTCCATAGCCCCACACTCCCGATCGGGAAGGCCATATCTACCACCATGACGGGCTTGGTTCCGCGCGTGGCCGCCTGGTGCGCCAGATTGAGGGCGACGGTGGTGACGCCGACGCCGCCGCGCAGCGACAGTATTCCTACAATCACACCTTTTTTGACCTGCTGAGCCGTCTGCGCCGGCTGAATGCGCCGGGTGCGCTTGATCGCGGCTTCGATGCGCGCGTTTAACTCCTTGTAGTCGGTGTGTCCCTTGGTCAGGAAATCATCGCCGCCCAGCGTGTAACCCTTGATGCGGTCGTCGGTGGCGTCCAGTGCGGTCAGGAAGATGATGGGGACGGTGTGAAAGCCGGGATCGGAGCGCAGTTCCTCGCAGACGCGATAGCCGTCCATGTCGGGCATCATCACGTCCAGCAGGATCAGATCCGGCTTCGCCGCGCGCGCCTGACGGATGCCCTCGCCGCCGGTGGGGGCTTCGGTGACGGCGTAACCCCAGCTGTTGAGCATAATGCTGTACATCATGCGCGCGTCGTCGTCATCTTCTATGATCAGGATATGTGTTTTCTGTTCCATTGGACTTCTCCTAGAAATGGGAAGTAGGGAGTAAGAAGTAGGGAGTAATGAAAACTTGCCCCCATCCCTATTTTACACGGTACTGTGTTTTTGAATGAACTCCAGAATTCTTTTCGGGTGTTCGCCGACGTAATTGTAGGCGTCAAACCGGCCCATTTTCCCTTCAATGAGCCACAGTTCTTTTTCGCCCGGTGTATTGTTGTAGAAATCGGTGATGTCGCTTAGTTCGGTCCAGGGATCTTCACGCGCCTGGACGTAGAGGGTGGGCACGCCGATGTCGTGGACAAAGTGTATCGGCGACATCTCTTCCAGACTGTGTCCTCCGCGCCACTTCACCAACAGGTTCACCAGCGGGATCAGGTAAAGGCTCAACGGCGTGTAGACGTTTTTCAGGTAACAGTGGAAAAATACGGTAGCCGAAACCGGCTGGATGGCGACCAGGAATTGGACCTTTGAGAGACGCTCCTTGCCTTTGCTCAGCGCGACGATGGTGGAATTGGCGCCCATACAGAAACTTACAAACCCGATGTGGCTTGCGCCCCGGCTTTCCACGTACTGTACCGCCCCCAAGACATCCTGGTATTCGTTCAATCCGATGCCTGTCACGCCGCCTTCGCTCTCGCCGTGGTTGCGGAAGTCGAACATCAGTAACGGGTATCCTTCCTGGTGGAGCGCCTGAGCTGTTTTGAGCAAATCCACGTCGGTCCAGAAAAGCGGCGGCAATCCCTGGTTCTTGACGAGAAATCCGTGGCGGTTGAAAGGTAAGGGGTGGGTGAGGATCAGCGTGGGTTTTTGAGTGTCGCCGGAGGCGGGGATGAACCATCCTTTTAGCTTCAGCCCGTCGCTGCTGGGGAAGGCGACATCTTCAAAAGGCATCCCGTATGCCGCCGGCGTTTTGACGATGGGTTGGCGTTTGGAGTACAGCACGATGTTTGAGAAGACGACGCTGATCGCAATCGAAATCAGCACGAAGAAAAGCGCAATCCAGATAATCCATTCATAAACCGGCATAAAGCCTCCTGGTGTGTAGCATGGTCACGGCGCGGCGTCTTTTGTGTTCTACTGCGCCGCCGGAATCGCAAAGCTGAAGGTGCTGCCTTTTTGATATTCGCTCTCGACCCAGATGTGCCCACCGTGCATTTCGATAATGCTGCGGGTGATAACCAGCCCCAGCCCGGTTCCCTGGACGCTGCGCACGGCGGCGTTGCTGGAACGGAAGTATTTCGTGAACAGCCGTTCCAATTCTTCCGGCGTCATGCCGATGCCGGTGTCCTGCACGCTCAATCGCACGTAAGTTTTGTTGTTTTCCGTCCAGCGGTCTGCGCGCAACGAGATGCGCCCGCCTTCCGGGGTGTACTTGTTGGCGTTGCTGATCAGGTTGGTGAGCACCTGCAGCAACCGTCCGCGGTCGCCGGTGACGGTGGGGAGGTCCGGTTCGATGTTCACCAGAATTTGCTGATTTTTGGCATTGATGGTCGGCTCGAATGCCTGGACGGCCTCGCTGATCATCTCTTCCGGCACGACTTCGCCCATCTCCAGTTTCAGTCGCCCTGACTCGATGCGGGAGATGTCGAGCAGGCTTTGGACGAGCTGGTCCATTCGCCCGACGTTGCTGCGGATCACCTGCAGGAATTGTTTTTGTTGATCGTTCAGTTCTCCGCCGATTCCCTTCATCAGCAGGTCGGTGTACCCCTTCATCGAGGTCATCGGCTGTTTGAGTTCGTGGGAAACGAAGGAGACGAATTCGGTCTTGGCGTCGTTGGCACGCTGTACCTGCCCGAACAGCCGCGCGTTTTCGATGGCGATGGCAGCGTGATCGGCAAGACGCTCGATCAGGGCAACGTTTTCGTTTTTAAAGCTGTCGCTCTGGCCGGATTCCAGCGCAATCACGCCGATGACGCGATCTTCCCGTTTGATCGGCACGGACAGTTGTGCGCGCATGCCGGGAATGAGGGTGCTGTAATAAGGGTTGTCGTCAACGTTTTTCACCAGGCTGGTTTCGCCGGTTTCGACGGTATGGCCGATCAGCCCCTTGCGCAACGGCCACAGCTCTTCTTCAGAATACCGCCTGAACGTATCCTCGTCGTATCCCTGGTGCGCCAGGAAGCGCAAGCCGCGGACGCCGTCCTCTTCTTCTTGCAACGCTGCGACCAGGCCGACTTTGGTGTCGGTCATACGGATGGCCCATTCGAGCGTGTGCGTCATAACCGCCCGGTAATCCAACGTGGTGTTGAGCTGGCGATCAATCAACTGCAGCGTGGTCAATTCTTCGAGGCGGGCCTGCAATGCCTGGTCGGTCATCGTGAACATTCGCGCGTTCTCGATGGCGATGGCGGATTGCGCGGCAAAGGCCATGAGCAATTCGGCGTCCTCGCTGCTGAAGTTGCGGCGGTCCCGGCGATTGACCACTTCCAGGACGCCAATGGTGTGGCCGCGCGCGTTGAGCGGCACGGCGATGATGGATTGCGTGACGAATTCGGCTTTCTTGTCAATGTTGCCGTACCAACGCTGGTCGGTCTGGCTGTTCTGCGTGGTGACCGGACGGTTTTCGGTGAAAGCGGCGCCGGCGATGCCTTTGTCCGACGGCATGCGCATCCCGACCAGTTTGGCGCCCGCCGGCCCGCTGGAGATACTGAAGACCAGTTCGTGGCTGTCTTCTTCCAGCAGCAGCAGCGACCCCGCTTCGGCGTCCAGCAGCTTGGCCGCGTTGCGTACCACCAGTTCGAGCACGCGATCCAGATCCAGGCTGGAGGCCAGGAGATTGCCGATCTCGTTGAGGGTGCTCAGTTGTCGCGCGCGCGCTTCCAGCCGGTCGTAGAGATTGCGCCGCTCCATCATCGAAGCCATATAGGCGGCGGCCGTAACGAAGAAGTTCTCGTCTTCCTCGGAGAAGATCAGATGCGGATCGTGGGATTCTGCGACCATCACGCCGACGCTCTTGTCGCCGGCGGTCAATGGGGTGGCCATCCAGGCGAAGGGCGGGTTTTCGTCGGACGAAGCGATTTCGCGGTTTTGACATTCCTGGGCGTACCGGTCGGTGCGGATGGTCATGCTGTTGCGGATGACGGCGCCGGACAGTCCTTCGTCCAGGTCCCATACTTTCTCAGGGTAGAGCCGGTCATCTTTTTCCACATAGAAAGCATACGAAAGGATGTCCCGATCGGGGTCTTTGAGCGCGATGTAGAAGGTCGGCAGGTTCATCACGCGCTTGAGTTGCGTGTAGATCAGCTCCATCAGATCGTCCAACTCCATCGCAAAATTGACGGCCTGCGCGATCCAGTAGAGCGAGCGCAACTCCTGGGCGCGTTTTTGCTGATTTTCGACGATGCTGACGCGCTCCAGCCCTTCGACGGCAGGGCGCGCCAGATGGGTCAGGAAGTTGCGCTCGGTGTCGCCGTAGGCCGGCACATTCGCGGGGATTCCCAAGCCAATCCAACCGGAGTTGCCCAGCGGGATGATCATCACCAGCCTTCTCTCCAGCAAGGCGGTCTGAGCTTCATGCAACGTTGTGGGCAGGGCGCCTGCCGGCAAAGCAATGGGGATGGCCGGTTTCTGTTTGACCAGCCATTCCACCAGCGGGTTGCTGGCGGCGAGGGTATGGCCGGTGGTGGAAATGTGATAATCGTGCGCCAACGGATCGTACAGGACCGTCTCGATTGGGCGCGGGGCAAAGATGCTCGTCATCTCGGCGCAGAGCGCCTCGAAAATTTCTTCGCGCGTCTGCTTGGTCGCGGCTATGTCGGTGATGTGCGCCGTCGCTTGGGTCACTTTCTGGAACACCGGGTCTTTTTGGCTCCGGCGGATTTCCAGGTAATGCAATCCCCAGCGTCCGGCAACCGTTGCCGCGCCTAAGAACACGGCGATGATGAGCAATTTGAGGGGATCCTGCGCGGTAATCGCGCCGCCGAGAAACGCGGTCAGCGACCAGAGGATAGCAAAGATTCCCAAAATAATAATGGGGATGGTCAGATAATTCCACGCACGAGTTCTCTGGCGAATCCGTTTTCGCCAAAGTTCTCCGATGGATGGTGGTTGTGTTTGCATGCATCACTCCCTTGATTGAGGCGGAGCTTCCGGGCAGATTGGGCCTTGCGACCCCGTTCTATCTTCCTCGCACTCCCTGTGTTTCCTGCGATCCGGGAATTTCATACTTCTATTGTAGCATGTTGGAAAGCGGATGCAACTTCCGAATATTGAAATCGGAATCCTTGATGTGCGCCGGCGCAGTCTTGCGCGTCAGGCGATGGGGTCTTCAGGGTGCGCCAGGTTCCATTGCTCGATCAGGTCCGCCAGTTTTTTCCCGACGTTTTCGGCATTGCGTAGTTTGCCGCGCAATGCGCCGGGGGCGTTGACGGCGTTCAGGATGCGCCGGTCCACGCGCACTTTGATCTCCACCGTCCCGTCCAGATTGACGCTGGGGGTGTAGATGGCAACCCCGGTATGCACCGGGCGTCCTTCCAACAACAGCCAGGTGAGCGTTTCCACCTCGCTATCTTGAACATTTCTCACTACACCGGACGAGAGTGTGCTGCGCTGCGTCGCCAGACTCAAAAAGCGCTCAGGGGGCACAGCTTCGCCCAGTTCGAGCCGTGGACGGTAAGCTGTGATTGCCTGGATTTCCTTCGCCATAAGTACACCTCCATTTTCTATTCGCACTGGTATTTGTCCAAGAATGACGCGGCTGCGTGCGGAAACAGGTTTGTCATCACCGAACTTTAGCATAGGCTTTAGAAACAATGCTCGTATTCCTCACAACATCCGCTTATCAGGCAAATATATAAACCCTCAATACACAAAAAGGTTGCGGGAAATAAAAATTCGTGGGCCACAAATTTTGATCGAAGGCCCACAAAATAAAATTTGTGGCCCACAAATTTCAATCGAAGGGCCTGGAATTTAGATTTGTGGCCCACAAATCACAAGAATGGGCGGCAGCATTTTTACAGCCCGAAGGGTTTTGTGGGTTGGCCCTGTGGCTTCGACCCTGGGGTCTTGTGCGGACGGCGCGGTGGTTTCGCGAAAACCTGACGGGCACCCTATCGAAACCGCCATACACGACAATGATCGCCGATTCTGGCGGTGCCGGCGCAGACCCGTAAGAGTAGCGCGTCCCGCTCCAGGGATAGTAGCGCTGCTCGGTGGTGGTGATGGTGTTGTCGCTGTTGCGAGTGTAGGTCTTGGACGTGCTCCCCAGATGGTCGCCGAAGAGGTAGGTGGGGTTGCCGGTTCCCTTGCGCATCGCGACGCGCTGGCCGCCAGCGTAGTAGTATTTTACCATTGTGGCGGCGCTGCCGGTCCACTCGATGATGTTGCCGCAATCTACGTTTGTACCTGCAATAGCAAGTGCAGCAACCAGGATAATTCAAACTCTGGCGGCTGCGTTTTTATTACTACGGAACAATACTTGGACTAATTTGCTTTTTCCTCGCTTATCTGCAAGTTTGCCTTTGGATCACTTCGAAATACTCAATATGATCATTCGTCAACCACAACATAGGTTCGTCGTATTTGTGGAAAATTGTAATTTCCCGTTGCGCGTTCTGCACGGGTTATCACATTATCCCTTATCCAAATTTCATAATCATCCCCATCCGCGCCACATAAAGGGCAATTGTCGGCAACCGCATCAACAACGACACATTTATGTCCCGGCTCGCCTATGATATTGTTTCCATCCCACTTGAGTGAATCTCCAATTCTATACTCGATCTGCCAAACAGAGCCATATTTGAACTGAACACCAATTTCAGACTGCTCTCCACATACATTGCACGCATGGACTATTTTTAGGATGTTGAAAGTGCTCATCACTATGTCTCCACAGGAATTCTTACTGCATTGCATTAACCCGAATCAATCTGCGGCGTGTGGAGCCACTACGACGAATGCAGGATCATTGCCGATATCCTCGGCAAAGTCTGCTAAATGTTCATGATTAAAGTCTCCTCCATATTTCTCCATCAGGGTGGCTGTGTGTTCCAGAAATTGAGCGATAACCCGCAAGGTTGCCGCGTCTGCTACCAGGGAGACCTCCTTTAGTTTTGAAGGGGCCTCCACATCTTCATTCTCATCCATTAAATAGCCATATAATTCTATTTTCATGACACTTTCTGTTGGCGGCTGCGTTTTTTGTTGTTACGGCTCGGTAATTGATGCGGTTCGGCTAGTGTTGATCCTCAACCGGTCTGATGATGTATCCTTTGCCAATGAGCTTACTACCGACTTTCAGTTCAAATACTGCACCGGGCAATAACTCTGTCTTTATTTGTTCCCCCCATGGCAGATGGATCGTCACCTCCCGGGTTTCACCTGGATCTAGCCATTTTGAATCATCTGTCCAGGTGATTTCACTCACGGAACCCCGACCCCCGATAATGAAATCAACACGCATTTGAGGAAACCCACGGCTAAGCACCCCATGTAAGTCATTTTCTAAGGTAATGCTGGCCAGTATTTTCATCTGCTCTCCTTTTATCTTCCCACTGTTTTTCTACCGGCTGAAATAAATGGCGTGCGCTGTCAAGGATTCGCGCCGCCGACCGGATACGTCGAAACTTCGCCGCCCGGCCCACGGACGGGGGTGATGCGGAAGCGTTCGTAGACGCTCACGTCTACGCTCGCCGGTTGGGCGACCTGGGCGGGGAAGGTGTGGGTGTCCACGATGTGGATGCCGCGGACGTTCCACTTCAGGGTGGGGAAGGTGCCCAGCGCCGGTTGCATGTCGTGCAGTCCCAGCTGAACGCGGTCGGCGTCGAAGAGGCGCACGCTGACCGCGTAGTCGTCCACGAGCGGGCTCAGGCTGCGCCAGTCCAGGTCTGCGACCCACAGGTCTCCCTGCTTTTGCACCCGGCTGCCGACCAGCACGAAGGCGTCGCCGAAGGGGATGTAGCGCTCGCCGGGCTCCGGCGCGGGGAGCGTCCGCCCCAACCAGCGCAACGGCGCGCCGGTTGCGTCGGAGAACGCGAAGGGCGGCGCGGTAGGGGGCGCTGTGTCCGGCGTCACCGGCAGGCGCACGGTCTGGCAGCGCCCCGGCGCCAGCGGGAAGACGTAGGCGCGTTGTTCGCCGGCGGTGACGTAGATTCCCGGCCCCGGCCCGCACCAGTGCAGATAAGCGGTGGCTCCGTCTGCGCGCACGTCGTAGTCAATGTCGCGCAGGATGGGGCCGCGCGGCAGCACGACGCCGGATAGTTGCGCATCTTTCGCCGGCAGCGTGGGAAAGTCGCAGATCATGGCTTGCTCCGGCAGAGAGACGCTGCCCAGGTCTTGAAACTCGCCGTTCTGGACGGTGTAGGCGCTCACCTGGGGGTAGATCACGCCGGAGCAGGCGTCTATCGGCAGTTGCAGGGTCAGCCGGGTGAAGCGGACTTCGCCCCGGGCCGTCTCGCTGCCGAGGGCGCGATCCGCCTGGGCCAGCAGCGCGCCATCCGGCGTCCAGAGGCGCGCGGTGAAAGACGGCGGCGGTTCCTGCGGCCCTTGCGCCTGCCAGGCGAGTTGCAGTTCCATCTGTTTGCCGGGACGCACCGCCTGCGCGGACGTCCCCAAATCGGCCCAGCGATACCCCAGCAGTTTGATGCTGCCCAGGTCGGTTTCCGCGGGGACAAAGGCCAGGTCGTCCGGCAGGGCTGCGAGCGGGCGGCGGTAGAGGCGAAATCCGCCGCCCACCGGGGCAAACGTCCAATCCTGCCAGTCGTAGTGGTGGGTCGAGAAGAGCGGGCGGTCGCCGGCGGCGTCGGCGCGCGCGCGCCAGACGGCTTCGTAATCCTGGCCGATGATGGGATAGACGTAGGCGACTTCCACGTCCGGGCGCAGGCCGTCGGCCTGCAAGACCCAGAGGGCGGTAGCCCAGTGCCAGTCGGCCAGGATCAGGGTGTTGGAGGGGGCGGATTCGAGCAGCGGCGCCGTCCGCGCGCGGATGGAGGCGTCGGCGGCGATGGCGGCAAAATCGGGGACGGGCAGCGCGAAACGCGCGAGGAACGGCAGCAGGAGGAGCGCGACCCACGCCGGTTTCAAGCCGGGCGAGATGCGATGGGGCCTGCGCTCTATCCACCCGGTCGCCGCCGCCAGCCCCAGCCCCAGGGCCAGCGCCATCGGGATGTAAGCCGGCGCGAGGTATTCCACGGTTTGCGGTGCACGGTAGGTAATGGTCGTGAAGGTGGTCATCCCCCATGCAATCAGCAGGCTTACGCCCAGTTTGGGCCGGCGCGCCGTCAACCAGAGCCAGCTCAAGGCGATGGCGGCGAGAAACAGGGGCGGAAATTGCAGCCGGAAGTAGGAGGGGAGCAGGCGCAGGCGCAGCCAGAGGTCCTGGCCGCCGGTGATAGCGAACATGTCCCCGCCGAACCCGCGCGCCAGGACGTGGTTCCAAAAGCTGTTCCAGTTGAGCAAATTGCCGGGGCTGAGCGCCACGTTCGCCATCTGAGTGCGCAGCGGCAAATAGAGCTGGGGGATGAACCAGGCCAGCGCCGCGACGGCTGCCGCTTTCCACCAGCGCCGGGGTTGGCTGAAGAGACGCGGCTCCCGGAGCAGCAGGTAGCCGCCCCAGCCGGCGGCGACGAATGCCAGCGAGGGATGGTGTCCTACGCCCAATCCGAGCGCCAGGGCCAGTTCGATCAGAGCGTTGTCGGCGGATGGCGTGGCGCGGCAGTTTTCCCATTTTGCCAGGGCCCAGAACCCCCAGGCGACGCAGAGGAGCGCGGGCATGCGGATGTTGGCGACGGTGGCCTGCGCCCAGAAGGTGGTCGCATTGCCGAGCAACAGCGCCGCCGCCAACCCGCCGGCGGCGCCGGCGCGCCGCGAGAGGCGCAGCGTCGCGCTCCAGGCGCGTACCGCTGCGAAGAGCAGCCACAGCGTCGTTGCGGCCAGCGCCGCGCTGAGCAGGTTGAGCCGGTACGCCATCGTCCCCAGCGGCAGCAGCCGCACCCACAGCGCGCCGGCGATGGTATAGAGCGGGTAGCCGGGCGGGTGGGCGATGCCCCAGCGCGCCGCGACGAATTGAAATTCCCCGCTGTCGGCGGGCAAGACGTCGCGGGCGGCGGTGGCGGCATACAGCGCAAAAAATGCGACCCACAGCAGCAGCCCGAAGATGCGCGGCGGCGTCAGGATACGCGATCCGATCGCCTTGTGGGTGTGGGCGCCCGCTGCTGCCATTCCTTACTCCGCCATTAACTTCACGGCGCGCTCGGCGATGGCCTCCGGCGTGAACCCGAAAGCCTTTTTGAGTTCAGGGTAGGGGGCCGACACGCCGAACCGATCCAATCCGATGCTGTCGCCGTAGTTGCCCACGTAACGTCGCCAGCCGAGCGTCACGCCGGCCTCGATGGACAGTCGTTTGATGACGTTGTGGGGCAGGATGCTGAGTCTGTAGAAGAGCGGCTGCTGTTCGAAGAGTTCCCAGGAAGGCATACTGACCACTCGCGCGCCGATGCGGCGTTGGGCGAGCAGGGTTTGCGCCTGCAGGGCATCGCTCACCTCGGAGCCGGTAGCGATGAGAATCATATCCACCCGTTCGATCGGTGAATCGCTGAGGATGTACGCCCCGCGCGCCACTCCGTCGCGGGCTTTCTCGTAGGCGCCGGGGAGGATGGGCAACGGCTGATTGGCCAATATCAGGGCGACGGGACCTGACAGATTGTTTATGGCGCAGCCCCACGCGGCCGCCGTTTCGTTGGCGTCGGCGGGGCGGATGAGGGTGAGGTTGGGCAGCGTCCGCAGCGCCATCAGCTGTTCGACCGGCTGGCAGGTAGGGCCATCCTCGCCGACGTAGAACGAATCGTGGGTCCAGACATAGATGACGGGAAGTTTCATCATTGCGGCGAGGCGCACAGACGGGCGCATAAAGTCGAGGGACGCGAGGGACGTGGCGCCGTAGACGCGCAGCCCGCCGTAGAGCGCCAACCCGTTGAGGATGCCGCCCATCGCGTGCTCACGAATCCCGAAGCGCAGATTGCGCCCCAGCGGGGCTTGCTTCTGAAAATCCTCGCATTTGTCGAGGTAACTTTTTGTGGCAACGGCGCCCGCCGCGCCGCCGAGCAATTCGGGAATGACCTCGGCCAGGTTGTTCAGCGTTTTCCCGGAAGCGGTGGACGTCGCCAGCGCCGGTGTGGTCTCCTCGGGGCGGAAGCGCGGGAGAGCCGTTTCCCAACCGTCGGGGAGCACACGTTGTTGGCTGCGGAAGAATTCGCGGATCAGGTCGGGGAATTCGTGATCATAACGGGTGGCCAGATCGCGCCAGCGGGCCTCGATGCGCTCGCCCTGCGGGATCGCCAGACGGTAGTAGGCGACTACATCGTCGGGCACGAAGAGCGGCTCGTGCGAGGGCCAGCCCAGCGCGTCTTTGGTCAGGTGTCCCTCCGTTTCGCCGAGCGGCGCGATGAGGGCTTGCGGGTTGTCTTGCAGGTTGGGGCTGCCGTAGGCCAGGTGGGTGCGGCAGACGATGAGATGCGGTTGTCCGGCGGCGCGTTTGGCGGTGCGGATCGCGGCATCAATCGCGTCGAGGTCGTGCCCGTCAACGGATTGGACGTGCCAGTTGTAAGCCGCGAACCGGGCCGGCGTATCTTCGGTGAAGGTCAGGGCGTTGCTGCCTTCATTATAAATACCGTTGTCGTCGTAGAAGCAGATCAGACGATCCAGCCCCAGATGGCCGGCCAGCGACGCCGTTTCGTGGGAGATTCCTTCCATCAGGTCTTCGTTGGCGATGACGGTGTAGATGGTGTGATCCAGCAGCGTGTAGCCCGGGCGATTGAAGCGCGCGGCTTGATGTTTGCAGGCGATACTCATCCCCACCGCATTGGCAAATCCCTGGCCCGACGGCCCGGTGGTGGCTTCGATGCCCAGATCGAGGTCGTATTCGGGGCAGCCCGGCGCGTGACTTTCCCATTGGCGGAATTGTTTCAGGTCTTTGAGGGTCAACGGATAGCCGGTGAGGTAGAGCAGCCCGTACAGCAACATGGTTCCGCTTCCGGGCGAAAGCACAAAGCGGTCGCGGTTGGGCCAGCGGGGATTGCGGGGGTTGTGCTTGAGATGGCGCGTCCAGAGCGTGTAAGCGACGTCGGCCATTCCCATCGGCATGCCGGGGTGGCCGCTGTGGGCCTGTTGGACGGCGTCCATCGCCAGGATACGCAGGGTGTTGATGCAGCGTTGATCAAGGGCTGTTTTGGGCATCGGTTACCTCCGGTGTGAGGGTGCCTCCTCACCAAGTGCGCCAACTATATCACACTTTTTCCGGGAGGGTAAACCAGAAGGTGCTGCCTTGCCCCGGCGCGCTTTCGGCGCCGACCTGCCCGCCCAACCGCTCGACGATGCGCAGGACGATGGAAAGTCCCAGGCCGTGGCCCTCGACGTTGAGACGCCCCAACCGCTCGAAGGAGGTGAACAAGCGAGATTGTTCCTCAGGTGTCAGCCCGCGCCCATTGTCGCGCACCCAGAAGACGATGGCGTTGGGGTTCTGAATCTTGGCGGCGATGGATTCCGGTGCTGCCGGCTCTGCGTCAAGCCGCGAGAAGCCCAGCTCCACCTGCGGCGGAATGCCGGCTTCGGCGTTGCCGCCGTATTTGATGGCGTTGCTGATGTAGTTGGCCCAGATTTCTTCGACCCAGGGCGCGTACCCGATGGCAGTTGGCCAGGTTTTGGGGGATTGAATGACGGCGTGCTGTTCGCTGATCAACGTCTCCAGGCGCAAGAGCGATTCGGCGATGACCTCGCCCATATCCAGCGGGGTAGGGGTCACTTTGGCTTTGTGGGCGCTGGCGAGCAACAGCAGGTTGTTGATGATGTCCGACATCTTGCGCGCGCCCTTGAAGACGGTTTCCATACCCTGCGTGATTTCCGCCGGCGTCATCGTTTCGTATTCCACCATCAACCAGCTGGCGTAGGTGGTGAGGACATTGAGTGGGTTCTTGAGATCGTGGGCTACTGTGTGTGCGTAGGCGTCCAATTCTTCATTGCGCCGTTCCAATTCTATTGTGCGCTGTTGCAGGGCTTCGATCAAGCGGGCGTTGTCAATGGCGATGGCGGCTGTGGCGGCCAACGTCTCGATGAGGGCCAGATCGTCCTTGTCGAAGTGCCCGCGCCGTTTGTTGACGACCTGGAGCGCGCCGATGATAGCGCTGCGCACCCGCAACGGTACCGTGATCAGGGAGCGCGTCTCGAAGCCGGCGAGCCGGTCAATGTCCGTCATTCGTTCCGGGGCCTCGGCGGCATCGGGGATCAGGGCGCTCTCGCCGGTCTGGGCGACCCAACCGGGGACGCCTTCTCCGCTTTGCAGGCGAACGTTAAGCAGCGGGTATTGCCGATCCTGAGAGTAGATGGCCCGGCAGACCAGCGCGGCGCCTTCCGTTTCGTCCCGCAGCCAGACCGAGGCGCTCTCGCCGCCGATGGTTTCGGTCGCCGATTGCAATACCTGTTGGGTGATGTGATCCATTTCGAGGGAAGCGATGAGTTCGCGTCCCAGGCGATTGAGCAGCGTCAATTCCCGGTTGCGGCGATGCAGCGTTTCCACCAGGCGGGCTTTTGCCATGGCCAGGGCGATGTGCTGAGCCGTTTGCTCGCCTTTTTGCAGCTCATCCGGCGTAAAAAGATGCGGTTGGGCAAATCCCACCGACACGGCGCCAAGTTTTTGGTCGGCGGCGATGAGCGGCAGGACGAGCAGCGAGCGCGCCGGCAAACGTTGGGCGATGTTTTCGCTGATGTACGGCGTGGCAAATACATCCTCGACGATGACCGGGCAGCCGGCCCGGATGGCGGCGCGGGTGAGCGGCGCTGTGCCGGAGCCGATGTCCTCTAGAGCCGGAACGCGCCACATGCTGCCCCAGTCCTCGGCGGGGAAGAAAGGCCGTTGCATCGTCTCGTCCCACAGCGCAAAGAAGCAGCCGTCGGCGTTGAGCACTTCGACCAGACGTTTGGCGAGGGTTTCCAGCATGGTCGGCGAGTCCAGTGTTTCGAGGGCGGTGCGGGTGATGTCGTTGAGCAAGATGTGAAATTGTTCGCGGGTATGCAGGGCCGCTTCGGCCTGGATGCGCTGGATGCTCGTGGCGACCTGCGAGGAAATAAAGACGAGCAAATCCTGTTCAATGTCATTGTACGGAACATCCCCGTGATTGTAGACGGCCAGCCCCCCAATGATTTTGCCATGGGTTGTTTTGAGGGGGACGCCCAGCCAGTGCGCCGGGAATGTTTCCGGGAAAACGATCTCTTCGCCGTCGGCGAAGGTTTGCCGGGTTTCAGGCGTGATTAGCAGCGGGAGGTCCTGGCGGATCAGATAGTCCACCGGCTCTTGCGCCAGTTTCCTGGGTTCGGGTTTGGGCGCGGATTGGTCGGCGACGTAGGGGAAACGGACGATGTCGGTGGTCTCATCGTAGAGCGCGACGCTGCAGTTGTCGGCGTTCATCAGTTCGCCGAGAATGTGATGGGACAGGTCGAACAGGGTGTCCAACGTTTGCGCGACGTTGGCCGCCTGGGTGATGCGGTAGAGGGCCGTCTGGATTTTTTCGGCTTGTTTGCGCTCGGTGATGTCGCGGTGGACGGAGACGAGACCGACCGGCTGGCCTTCTGTGTCTTCCATTAAACTGATGCTCACTTCGGCAAACAGATCATTGCCGTTGGGGGTTTGTTTATGGTATTCCAGATTTTCCAGGGATTTTTTGTGCATCAGGCGCACCATCTCGACGGTTACCCGTTCTCGATCGGGGATCAAGGTGAGGGCGTTTTTGCCGATCAGATCGTTGGCATCGTCGCCATACATGCGCCGCGCCGCGTCGTTGGCTTCGATGATTTCACCGTTCATATTGGCGACGATGATGCCGTCCGCGCTCATTTTGACGGCCAGCGCCATCTTTTCCAATTCGCGGGTTCGCGCCTGGAGCATCGTCTGCTGTGCTTGTATGGCCCGCATGTTGCTTTGGATTTGCGCCTGCGCCGCGACATAACTGTGGATGAGATACCACATCAGCGCCGCTGCGCCGACGATGGCGGCTACGGCGATGGGCAAATAGAAGTTGGGGCCGGCGTTCGTTGCGCCGGCGCGGACCCCTGTATATCCAATGATGGTGATAAGCAACCCGGCGCCGCCGAAAAGGTAGACGAAGCGTTCTTTCAGGGTCACGCCGGCTATCAGGATCAGCGCCAGGGCCCCGACGAGAGTATAGTCATCCGTCCCTTTGGCGATGGCGAGTACAAGGCCGCTCAACAGTACGATTCCCAGTCCCCAGGCCGCGAGGGGGGGCATAGTGTGTAGAGGGGCTTCGCGCAATGGCGTTTTCATGAGCCGGGTACTGTCGAGATCGGGGGAATCCGATTGTTTGGATTGACCGGGCATTGTCATTTTTTCACCGCTTTGCTTGGAAATAGTTTTTAGCTGTTAGTCTTTGGCCGTCAGCAGTTAGTCGGATTGTGCGACGATGTCTGCTGTTTAAGGAGTGGGGGCTGCGCCCGCCCCCAAACCCCCACCTCGGATTTTGAGAAGATATGTGATTGGCGGCTAACCGTGGGCAGGTTATGTGTAAATTGGGTTATAACTATAGTCTCAGTATACGGTTATGGCGGTGTAAGTCAATGGGAATTTTCTGTCGTAGGGGTTAGGATTTCGTCATAAAAAGGTGGCGCTTTCTACCACTCATCGCTCAGGGCGCGCAGGGCCACCGTGACCCGGCGCGGCGATTCCGTGAGGAGGCCAATGTCTTCCCAATGTTGCGCGATGCGGGTCAACATACGGCGGGAGATTTGCTCCTTGAAGCGGGCGTGGATTTTGTCCAGCTTGAAATATCCCTGGAGTTCGTTGATGGCGTATTGGACGAAGCTGCGTTCCAGCGGATTCAGGCTGGGAAAGGAAGAGGGTGGCAGGATTTGCGGATCAATGACGGCGGCCAGCAGCATCTCCAACCAGAGCACCACGTCTTGAATGAGTCTGCCCATCTGGAAATAGAGGCGGTTCGACCATTCGGCCTCTCCTTCGAGATCGTGGATGAACGGCGGCGAGGTCACCAGCGTGCCGTAGGCCGCAAAGGGGAATTCGGCGGCGTTGAAATGTCCCACCGCCGGCGTGACGGCTTCGGCGTGGAGCACGTCCCAGCGCTGTTCGGTCACGGTGAAATCCAACCAGAACGTGACCAGGATGCCGCCGGTCAGTCGCCAGTACCAACAGGCGCCGATTCGCCCCTGAAAGCCGGGCACTTGCTCGGCAATGGCGTCTATGATCTGGTCTGCAAGCTCTAAACTTTGATAGGATGGATAATTGCGTACCACGGGTCTCCTCCGGAAATCAGTTCCAAGTTCCACGTTTCACGTTCCACGTTTCACGAATGATACTTTGCACCCACGCGATTTCTTCGTCGCGGGTGGCGATTTTGCCGTCCAGGCGCGCGGTGCGCAGGGCGTTGAAGAGGTCGCGGAACTGCGTGCCGGGCGTCAGGCCCATCTCTTTCAGATCTTTGCCGGTCAGTTCTGGCCGGACGTGGCGCCAGGTGCGGGCGTAGTTTTCGAGGTTGGCGCGGTGGACGGCGTCGTCGCCGGCCAGCCAGGCCACGGCCTGAACCTGGAGCGGCAGCTCCTCCAATTGGGTGGTGATGTCGCTGGGGCGATTAGCTTCCTCCGGCATGAGCAACGCCTCCGGCAGGCCGGGCAACAGCGAAGCGCTGTCGCTGAGGGTGCGCGGCATGAGCAGGCGCTCGACCAGCCATGTGATCGCGCTCAGGTCCAGGCGGTAGAGAAAGAGCATCCAGTACAGGTAGTTGCGTCCTTCGGTCGTGTCCAATTCCCACCAGCCCAGCGTTGTCGCCGCGCGCAGCCGTTCGAAGCGGGTGTGAAGCCAGCGGTCGCTGCGCAGCGCCGGGTGGATCTGTTGCAGGGCGCCCAACGCCTGCAGACGGTCCAGCGAAGCTTCCGGCTGCGCTTCGCGAAAGATGAGGTTCAGCTCGTGACGGATGCGCCCGCCGGTGATGCGGTCCAGCATCGGCAGCGCCTCGGCGATGAGCGCCTCGCTGCGGGGGTCCAGCTGAAATCCCAGCCGCGTCTCGAAGCGGGCGGCGCGCAGGATGCGCGTCGGATCGTCCACAAAGCTCAGGCTGTGCAGCACGCGGATGACGCCGGCTTCCAGATCGGCTTTCCCGCCGTAGAAATCCAGCAGCTCGCCCCAGCGTTGCGGATCGAGCCGGATGGCCAGGGTGTTGATGGTGAAGTCGCGCCGGTGCAGGTCTTGTTTGATGGAACTGCGCTCGACGGTGGGCAGGGCCGTGGGGTGTTCGTAGAATTCGGTGCGCGCCGTGACCAGATCAATGGATTCCGGCAGCGGGAACGAGAGGCCGGACGGCGCCCGGCCATTTCTGGCCGTTTGCGCCTTCTCCGCTGCCCAGATATTGGATGGAAGCTTCCACTTGACCGTGCCGAAGCGGCTGTGCGTGTGAACCTCGCCGCCGTAGGCCTCGGCCAGCAGATGCCCCAGTTCGATGGCGTCGCCTTCGATCACCAGGTCTACGTCCACGATGGGATGTCCGAGCAGCAAGTCGCGCACGATGCCGCCGACGAAGTAGATGGTGTAGCCGCGTTCGGCGGCGTGGGCGCCGGCTTTGTGGATCAGGGCGAGCAGTTGTCTGGGGAATGCCTGTTCCATGCGCCAGGCGATGTCCTGCCGTTCCGATTCCTGGGCGGTGGGGGGCATGCGGATCATGTCGGTGCGGGTGACGACGCCTGCGACGCGGGCATTTTCCACCACCGGAATCTGTCCCCACCCGCTTTGGATCATCAGCGCGCGCACGCGCTCAATCGAATCTTCCGGCGCGACGGTCACGGCGCCCGGCTGCATAATGCGCTCGACCGGTTGGCGCTCCCAATGGTGCTGCATGGCGCGATCCACGGCATTGCGCGTCACCAGTCCCACGATGCTGCCATCTGTTTCGATGACGGGAAAGCCCTCGTGGCCGGTGCGCAACATCTGCTGCGCGACCACCATGATGGCATCGTGCGGGCGCACGGTGCGCACGCCGCGAGACATCACGTCGCGCACTTTGATGCGCGGGCGGATCATTTGCGGCAAGATATCGCGCAGGGTAGCCAGGACGTCGGCGACGGAGGTTTCGCGAATGAGCGCTGCGGCCGCCCGGTCGTGTCCGCCGCCGCCAAAGTGTTGTGCGACTTCCGCGACATTGATGTCGTCGCTGGCGCTGCGGGCGACCAATTGTGTGTTGTCACCCAGCTGGACGAGGACAAAGATGGCCGAGGGGTCGAGGAGATCGCGCAATTTGTGCGCCAGGGTAGAGATTTCTTCCTCCGTGTTGGGCGGCGAGATCGCCCAACTGAGGACAACCGGGTGCCCGTCAAGCTCTAACGTCTCGGCGTGCTCCGTAAGACCCTCGTAAATCACTTGCTGGGCGGGGGTCAGCGGGTGCTCCAAAAATTCGGTAGCGATGTCGAGACTGGCGCCCTGATCTATCAACCAGGCGGCGGCCCGCAGGTCGCGCGCCGAGGTGGCGGCGTAGGTTAAGGCGCCGGTGTCTTCGTAGATGCCGGCCAGCATCAGCGTGGCCTCGATGCGCGAGATCGGGATCATCCGCGTCGAAAGCGCTTCGGCCAGCAGCGTTGTCGTCGCTCCCAGCATCTCGCCCTGGAAACGCCAGCCTGCCGGCAGGCTCGTCGGCGGCGTGTGATGGTCAATGATCAGAACTTCTTCCACTGTTTTGCCCATGCCGCGCACCGTGACCAGTCCCTGGGTGTCCACCAGAATGACGCGGCGGATGCGTTGCCCGCGCGGCAGCGTATTGGCCTCGACATACGGCAATTCGCTGCCGTATAGATTGAGATACGCCTGCACATTGCGATTGACGCGGCGGGGCAGCACCGGCGGGGCGTTGGGATACAACTTGTGCGCTCCCAACAGGCTGGCGATTGCATCAAAATCGGCGTTTTCGTGGGTGAGAATGACTTGCATAGCAAAGATTGGAACGGTTATGAATGCTTCAAGATCGCAAGAATTTTCTCGTCGAGTTGTGACGAGATGGACACCCCTTGAATTTCACCGCACAGCTCCTTCAGCCAGGCCCAGGCGTGCGCGTAGGCCGGCCACAGGGTTGCGGCGTCCGTCGTCGCGGCGCAGGCGGCAAAACGCGACAACGTCTGCGGGCTGAGCTCGCGTTCTGCCATACGCGAGGGCGTGAACCAGTGGATGGTGCTGTTCTCGCGGATGCGCGCCAGCCACAGGAGATGCCGGTGGACGAAGCCGAGTATTTCCAGAGCGCGCAGCCGTTCACCGCGTTGCAATACGTCGAGTCCGAAGACGATCCAGTTACAGCAGTTGTCGGCGATGTCCTGTTGCTTCGCAGTATTCGGCGCGTGCCGGAGCGGTTCTCCGATCAGCGGTTGGAGGCAGCGCGCCAGCGCGCCGTTTTTGTCCACGATGATCGCCGCTTCCGGTGAAGGGAGCCAGACGCCTTGCCATCCTGCGACAATTTGCGCCATGGCTGAGGCCTTCTCGAAGTGAAATTCTCCGCGCACCAGGTTGTCAAAGATGGCATTGGGAACGCCAAACTCGTTGACGCAATAGACCAGCACCGGCGCAATGCCCTCAAGCCAGGCGCGCTGCTCGGCGAGAGTGTTGAACACATCATCGCCCACAAAAAGCACCACGTCCAAATCCGAGAACGAATCAGCTTCGCCGAGCGCCAGGGAGCCATAAAGCATTCCTGCGCAGATGCCGTCATTTTCCCGACAGCGCGCGGCCAGCGCGGCCAGCATCATTCCTTGTGGTTGAATTCCGTTGGTGTTGGTCATCGTGACTGTGATTATAGCACGAGATGGTTTCTTCCCGAATCGGGTGCATTTTGATTTCGGGGCACGGTCTCCGTACAGAAGAAGACGCAAAATTTTGCGTCTCTACGAAAATACGGGTTTTGCCCCCCATTTTGAACTGCACCCCCTCGAATCTCAAAACTTTTCTACTGGCTGTTCTGGTGTAAGATGTGAAATCTGAAATCCGTAATCCGGTATCCGGTATCCGGTATCCGCCGACTCGCTATTTCTGGAGGTACACGCACTATGCCACGACGATCTTATGCTCGCTCACGGTATCCGCGCACCCGGCAACGGCTGCATTTGGCGGGGGTTGAGCGGCTTTTGTTCATTTTGGGCGCTACGTTGTATGTTGTGGGGCTGCTGGGTGGGTTTGGGCTTCTGCCGATGGCGTCGCTGACTGCTATCATATTGCTGGCGATCGGCGGAGGGTTGGAGCTTGTGGTAATGGTCATGTTGATTCTTTGAAAGTTTGCGCTTTATTTTTTCGCGTGATATACTTGCCTATGTGGCAATCTTGAGCTCAGCGTCACTTAGGATGGAGATTCATGGCTGAAATCCCGCCCGGCGGCAATCCACCCGCAAAGAAAAATCTGCGCGAACGTTTCTTCAACTCGCGGTTTTTTGGCTGGTTGGCGAATCTGCCTCCGGTTGCCTGGTTGACCCGCCGGTTGGTTCAGCGCTGGCTGCTGCGCCAGGGGCGCCTCGCGAAACCTCTGTCCGATGTCGCCGTAGAACGTCCGGCGGCCAGCGGGTTGGAGGCGACGCTCCAGGGCATCGTGCAGGACGTGGTGGATATGCTCGGGTATGCCGGCGCGATGGTAGCGACTTACGAGCAAGGCGATTCGTTGCCGGTGCGGGCTATCGCGGTGGACCCGACAGTGGCGACGCAGGAGAATATTCTCAGTTGGGAGCGGCGGATTTCCGAGCTTGCCGGACGTCCGATTCACCTGACGGACTCGGAAATTGCGCGAGTTTACGTCTATGATCCGGCATGCGCCGGGAACCTCAGCGTGCAGGCCGTGATGGGCGGCGGGCCTGTGACCAGCGACTCTTTGTACGATTTGTTTACCCCGATCGCGCCGCCTGCCTCCAAATCGGTGGTGGATGGAATCCAGCAGGCTTTGGGCGTCCAGGAAGTGATCGCCGTGCCGTTCTTCCTGGAAGTGAGCCGCGCCGACGATGAAAGCCCCAGTTACGAGTTGGTGGGAAATCTGTTTGCCGCCAAGCGCAGCAAGATTTCGACGCACGATATGATGGTGTTGTCGGCTTTTGGCCGGCAGGCGGCGGCGGCTATCGGGAGCGAACGCCGGCGGTTGCAGATTGAGATCGCCAACAAGTTGATTTTCCGCATGCAGACCAGCCTGAACGACGAAGCGCGCATTCTGCAATGGATCGTCCATGGCGTCGTGACGGATTTGGGGTACGTTGCTGCGATGGTGGCCCCTTACGAGCCTGACGGTTCGCTTCCGGCTTATGCATTGTACCTGGACCCGTCCGTCGCCGACCTTGAGGCGGTTCAGCAGTGGGAAGTGGCGCTCTCGCAAATCGCTCAAAAACCAATCAGCATCACCGACCCGGAGATTGCGCGGGTTTATGTGGATGCCGAAGAGTACAAGGACAACCTCAGTGTGCGGGCCGCTCATGCCGGGCACCCGATCACCTCGGCCTGGTTGTATGACCTGCTTAAGCCCATCGTTCCCTCCGCTGCTCAGCCGTTGGTGATGCAAATCCAGGAGGCATTGGGGATACGGAAAGTGGTCGCAGTGCCTTTCTTCCTGGAGACTTTTGCGGACATTGCCAACGGCAAGCCGCACGTGGAACTGATCGGCAATCTCTTTGCGGCTACGCGCTCGCGGGAATTCAAGCGCAGTGAAATTGAGCTGCTTCAGGCGTTTGGGCAACACGCTGCGGCTGGAATTCACAACGCGCGGCTATATCGCCGGGTCGAGGATCGCCAGCAGGCGGCGCAAATGTTTGGCCGGATGGCCTTCAGCGCGGCCACGGCGGTCCACGCACTGCGCAATCACATCGGCGTTGTCCGGCTGCACCTGGAACTTCTGGATCGGCTTGGGCCGGAAGATCGCGACGAGCAAGTAAAGAAGGGGGCGGTGATCATGGATCGCCTTAATCAGGCCGCCGGCATTCTGGATACACTGCGCGAGCCGTGGCACCAGATCACCGACGATCTGGTTGATGTCAATGAGTGTTTGACGCAGGCTGTCAACCGCGCCGTGCCTGTCCAGGAGCGCGAGGGCATCATGGTCAAGCTGGCATTGTTCAAACAGAAATTGCCGGTGATGTCGTCTGCGGATATGTTGACAGAGGCTTTCAAGGTCATCATCAAAAATGCCTTTGATGCGATGCGCGAAAAGTACCCGATGGTCACAGATTCGTCCGCGCGTGTAGGGGGCGAGGGAATTTTGCAGGTACAGAGCCGCCTGGAAGGGGCGCAAACCATCGAAGTGGTGATTAAGGACAACGGGTCCGGCATCAGTTCCGAGAACCTCCACAAGATTTTTGAGATTGGCTGGTCAACCAAAAAGGCCGGGATGGGCTTCGGGCTGTTCTGGACAAAAGATTACATCGAGGGTCTGGGAGGAAGTATCGTCGTCGAGAGCGTCCCACAAGAAGGAACCACCTTTCGCGTGCGCATTCCCCGGGCCTGAAGGCGTCGCGCCGCCGTTGAGAAAAGTGACGTCAACTCGCGTTGATGATCGTATCCCGTTATTTGCCCCGCTACACCTGCTGTAGGAATAGCTTTGAACAACTCTCGCGTTTCCTCCTTTGACGGAATTCACCCTCTGCCCACTCCTGGTTGGTATGGGATTGCGTTGATGTGTGTTGCGTTTTATCGCCTGGGCTTGACGGCGACCTGTCCCGAATCTCGGGGGGCGCCTTTGCTGTCGCCGGAGTGAGGAAATTTTAGATTTTGAAGGAGCACCCATGGAACTTTCGCTTTTACACCCACGTGAGCAGTTGACGATGATGTTGGCGCGCATCTACCGTTATGGGATGACGACGACATCGGGAGGCAATCTTTCGATTCTCGACGAGAACGGCGATCTGTGGATCACGCCGGCAGGGATTGACAAGGGGACGCTCAAACCGCAGGACATCGTGTGTGTGCGGGCCGATGGTACGATCGTTGGGCCGCACAAACCCTCCTCGGAGTATCCTTTTCATCGCGCCATCTACACCCGGCGACCGGATTTCCGCGCGGTGGTGCACGCGCACCCGCCGGCGTTGGTGGCTTTTAGCGTAGCGCGGCAGATTCCTAATCCACGGATTCTGGCGCAGACGCACGCTATTTGCGGCGCGGTGGGCTACGCGCCCTATCGCCTGCCCGGCAGCCAGGAATTGGGCGCGACGATCGCCGATACGTTCGAGCAGGGCTACAACAGCGTGCTGTTGGAAAACCACGGCGTCGTGGCCGGCGGCGCGAGTATGGCGGAGGCGTTCCGGCGGTTCGAGACGCTCGACTTTTGTGCGCGGACGCAGATCAAGGCGCGCATGCTGGGCGACGTGTGTTTGCTGGACGACGAACAGATTGCGTTGGCGGATCAGGCCGGTGAAAAATACGCGCCCTTCAAACCGGCGTTCCCTACCGGCAACGAACAAACGTTGCGCCGGGAACTTGTGGAGATCGTCCACCGGGCCTACAACCAACAGCTGCTGACGAGCGCGACCGGCGCGATCTCGGCGCGGGTGGACGATTCCGCGTTTCTGATCACACCCCACGGAGCGGATCGGCTTTCCCTGGATCTGGAAGACCTGGTGTTGATCCGCGACGGGCGACGCGAGCGGCGCAAGAAGCCGAGTGCAGCCGCGCGGCTGCATCAGGCGATCTACGCGGCGTATCCCGACATAGGCGCGATCGTGATGGCGCAACCGCCCAACGTGATGGCGTTTGGAGTGACGGGGCAGCCCTTGAACACCCGCACCATTCCCGAAAGTTACATTGTGTTGCGCGATATCCCGTTGTTGCCCTACGGAATCCGGTTTGAGTCGGGCAAGAAGCTTGTGAAACAACTTTCGCCAAAGACGCCGGCGGTTCTGGTGCAAAACGATGTCTTTCTCACCACCGGCGCGACCTTGTTGCAGGCTTTTGATCGGATGGAAGTAGCCGAGTTCAGCGCACAGGCTGTGCTTCACACGACATCCCTGGGCGCGTTGACGCCCATCGGCGACGCAGAGATTGCTGAACTGGAGGCTCAGTTTTTGTCGTGAGGAATGTTATATTTGGGGAAGCGTGATTTGTAATTCGCGATTCGCCGTCCCGCCTATTTGGAGGTAGCTGCTCATGGAACCTGTGGTGTATACGCCTGATCCTTCCGCTATAGAAGTTCGAGATCTTATTTCCTTCTTTTTGATTGGGACGGGGGTTGTTGTGGGGGGTGTATTTTTCCTGATCGGGCTGTTGCTTACAGTCCTTCCGTTGTTGGCGAAGCCGCCATCTTTCTCGTTTGCGGGAATGAGTTTTGCGCTCATTGGGTTTCTTATAGGGGCTTTTAATGTAGCAATTGGGGTGTGGTTATATAAGACTCGTTCGGGGAAGAATGATCGTGTGATTTTGAGTAGTAACACGATCACATACAGCACCGCGCGCGGCAAGACGGTTCTGCGTTTGAGTGACATTGTTGCGTTGGAGGGCAAATGGACGCCGACGCAGTGGCGCTTCTCGTATGGAGGCGTGCGTATCCCTTCGGCCTATTGGACCTTTACGATCCGTGACCGGCGTAATCGGACGATTGCGTTCAGGGTTGGCTACTTCGAACAGTCGTTTAATGCAGCGCAGATTTTTCAAGACTTGCTGGCGCGCCTTCCTGATACCATCCCGGTGGATTCCTATTTGGCCGACTACGTGAGAACCGGCAAGATACAGGATCCGGTGCGCTCGCAATCGTTAGAAATATAAAAGGGGTTTTTGCGGGGAGTTACTCGCCCACGCACCCCCCCCTCTTTGCTCCCCGCGTGAGCGGGCTGTTTTTGAAGGAGACGCCGGCGCTATCGCGCTCCGTGCCAGCACGAAAATGGCGCTCCGACTATAAGACTATGCAACTATTTCCGACGGAGGACAAAAAATGTATACCGCTTACGAAAAACGCTACGATGCGATGACGTACCGCCGCTGTGGACGCAGCGGACTGAAGCTGCCGGCGATTTCGCTGGGGTTGTGGCACAACTTCGGCGGGGTGGATGTGTACGAGAATGGGCGCGCAATGGTGCGCCGTGCCTTTGATTTGGGCATCACCCATTTCGATCTGGCCAACAACTACGGCCCGCCGCCCGGTTCGGCGGAGGAGACGTTCGGCAAGATTCTGAAGCACGACATGGCGCCCCATCGCGACGAGATGATTATTTCGACGAAGGCCGGCTACTGGATGTGGAACGGCCCCTACGGCGAGTGGGGATCGCGCAAGTATCTGCTCGCCAGCCTGGATCAGAGCCTCAAGCGGATGGGGCTGGAATACGTGGACATCTTCTACAGTCACCGCTTCGATCCGGACACGCCGCTGGAAGAGACGATGGGCGCGCTGGATACGGCGGTGCGCAGCGGGCGCGCGCTCTACGCGGGCGTCTCCAACTACGATCCCGACCAGACGCGGCGCGCGGCGCAGATTCTGCGCGATCTGGGCACGCCGTGTCTCATCCACCAGCCGGCCTACAGCATGTTCCGGCGTTGGATCGAGGACGGGCTGCTGGATGTGTTGGACGAAGAGGGCGTCGGCTGCATTTGCTTTTCGCCGCTGGCGCAGGGCTTGTTGACCGACAAGTATCTTGGCGGCATCCCTGAGGATTCGCGGGCGGGCAAGCCGCACGGCTTCCTGCGCCCGGCCCACATCACCGAGGAAAAACTGGCGAAGGTGCGCCGCCTCAACGAGCTGGCGCAGGCGCGCGGGCAGACGCTGGCGCAGATGGCGCTGGCCTGGGTGCTGCGACACAAAGGCGTCACTGCGGCGCTCATCGGCGCGAGCAAGGTCGCGCAGATCGAAGACGGCGTCGGCGCGCTGGCGAAGCTGGACTTTGCGACGGAAGAGCTGGCAACGATCGAGCAAATTCTGGGAGAGAACGCTTAAAATGCGCAGTGAACAAGAAATGCTCGACCTGATCCTGGAGACGGCCCGGCAGGACGAGCGTATCCGCGCGGTGGTCATGAACGGCTCGCGGGTCAATCCCGACGCGCCGAGAGATTTCTTTCAGGACTTCGACATCATTTACATCGTCCACGACGTCGCGCCTTTCCGAAAAAACCTCGAATGGATCAAACGCTTCGGCGAGTTGATGATCCTGCAGATGCCTGAGGATATGGAATACCTGCCGCCGGACGGCGACGGGCATTTCACGTACTTGATGCAATTTACAGACGGCAACCGCATTGACCTGAGTTTTGATACGCCGGCGATGTTCGAGGGAGTCAGGGACGACAGCTTGAGCGTCCTGTTGTTGGACAAAGACGGCATCATCGGTGGATTTCCCCCGGCGGACGACCGCAGTTACCGGCCCAAGCCGCCCACGGCCAAAGTGTTCGCCGATTGTTGCAACGAATTCTGGTGGGTCAGCGTGTACGTGGCGAAGGCGTTGTGGCGTGAGGAACTCCCCTACGTCAAGCATTTCCAGGAGAACATTGTGCGCGAACCGTTGATGGACATGCTGGGGTGGTACGTGGGCGTGCGGACCGGGTTCACCAAAAGCCCCGGCAAATGTGGAAAGTACCTCAAGCGCTACCTTGAGCCGGACCTGTGGGATTTGCTGGTGCGGACCTATTCAGACGCCGACCCCGACCGCACCTGGGAAGCGCTGTTGGCGATGGGCGAACTGTTCCGCAAAGTCGCGCTGGCAGTCGCCGCGCACTTCGGTTTCGCGTATCCTCACGACGACGACGCGCGGGTGACGGCGCACCTGCATCACGTGCGGGCTTTGCCCAAAGATGCGGCAGAGATGTATTGATATGGAAGGTATTTTTTTGCACACGGTACTCCGTGTGCAAAAAATACCCCCTTTACCCTGGCCGTCAGCGGCTATGGACTTTTGACTTTCGACTATTTTCGAAGGAGGTACCGATGCAAACCAAACACCCGCGCTGGTTATGGTTCTTGGGGACATTTTTCCTATTGCTTCTGGCCTGCAATTTCCCGACCGGCGATTCCAACTTGCCGGCCACCGCCACCGGCCAACCTGTCGCCACCCAGGCGACGACGTCCGTCCCGCCAACTGCCGCGCGCACGACTGCGACGCAAGCGCCTGCGCCGACGAAGGCCCCCGCTTCGGGGTGCGCTTCCGGCTGGTTTTTCACCTTCGACGACGACCACCGCGCCCTGGGTGATTTCTGCCCCGATCCGGTCAGGAACGCGGACGCCATCGGCCAGGATTTCGAGGGCGGGCGTGTCTATCGTTATGCGCCCGACCCGGCGTATACGGCCGATCAGCGCGGGACCGTCTTCGTGATCTACAACGACGGCGAATGGCTCACCTTCCCCGACACCTGGGACGCCAGCCAACCTTCCAGCGACCCCGGCATAGTTCCGCCCGCAGAGCGGTTCCAACCGGTGGAGAGCATCGGCAAAGTCTGGCGCGACAACGCCGATGTGCGCAACCGCCTGGGCTGGGCTTACGAAGTCCAGAGCAGCTTTTCGGGACGGATTCAGGATTATTCAAAGAAAAGCTCGCCGACCGGCGACCTGCATTTCTCGTTCATTGACCACGGCAAATGGGGCGTCGTGCTGCTGCTCAACTCGGTGGACATGGGGCCGAACACGTGGGAGGTTGTGGGCGGGTATTGATGAACACAACTCCTGTTCCCAGACCTTCTCGTAGGGTCGTCTACGGTATTCTTGCGTTGGTCGTTTTGCTTTGCCTGGCGGCAGCGATCTGGTGGGGGATTTCTTTGTGGGAACAGCGCCGCTTCGAGAATGGCTGCGTCTACGAGAACGTCCGCTACGAGTTGGGCGACGAACGCCCGGATGGGCAGTGCGTCTGCGCTTATGGCCCTGAAAAGTGGAAGTGGATGTGGAATTGCCGGTAGGCGGTAAGCGATTCGTCAGTTGTTCATCCCGCAGAAGAGCGCTACAATAGCGGTTGGATGAAAATCTCGGCCCTGCAGGCCAAGAGATAAAGGTAAGTGCTTTTGA
>DAOUFX010000269.1:0-15225 GCA_034429675.1 Anaerolineae bacterium
TGCGAGTCAGCGAGCGCCATCCACGAATGGAACACGAATACACGAAGGCAAACAAAGGTCGCGCGTGAGTCAGCGAATTACGAATTACGAATTTCACGTTTCAGCCATAGCATACCTCCCCGACAAGCGGCAGCATTCAACGGGTATGCCACAGCGCATCGCGCTGCGATACCGGACATTTCAAAGCATTGGGCTTTTTGTGATGTGGATTTCCCGCCAATGTTCTGTCAATGCTGACTTCCCCGCCTGTCTGCTATTGATCGGACATTACAGAGTCATCATAGCGTGGAAGGGAAATTTGTCAAACAAAAGACTCCCGGTTTCTTCTGAGAAACCGGGAGTCTCGTTTGCATGAAATAAATCCAGCGATGGGCTGATTTTCTGGAAATTCTTACGCTATGAAGTATAATGAGTGCAGAAATTCTGCATAGGCTGATTTTCTGAAAGGAGACGACAATGCGGGAGACATTGCAGGTTCGACAGCGAGGCACACTGACCTTGCCATCCAGCTTGCGGGAAAAGTATGGAATTCAACCCGGCGACACGTTTTCGTTGGTGGATTTGGACGGCATTTTTGTTTTGACGCCGCTGACGCCGATGGTGCCCGATCTGGCGCGTGAAATTGAACGTTTGCGCCAGGATGCCGGGCTGACAGTGGAGGAGCTTCTGGTCGGGTTACGCGAGCAACGCGAGCGGTATTGTCAAGAACACTACCCCGACAAGGCCACCGATGACTGATTTGCCCAACCCTCGGGTGTTTTTGGATAGCGATGTTCTGTTTGCCGGAGCCGCATCACCTAATGCGCACAGCGCCGCGTTAGTGATCCTGCAAATGGCCGAGATCACTTTGATCGAGGCGTTTACTTCTCAGCAGGTGATCGTGGAAGTCGAAAGAAATTTATCCGCAAAATTGCCAACGGCGCTGGCAACTTTTCGCTTGTTGGTGGAACGTTGCGTGGACGTGATTCCGGCGCCGGCCCGCGCCGACCTGGTTCCCTACGCTGGTCTGGCCGAGGCCAAAGACCTTCCCATTTTAGTTACTGCCCTGCAAGCTCAGTGCGCATGGCTGGCAACGTTCAATGTCCGCCATTACCGCCCTGGACATCCGGCGATCAAAATTACAACGCCGGGTGAATTCGTCTTGCAGGTGCGCGATCTGCTTTCGCGGTTGAGATAGCCGCGTTTCCTGCCACCTCGCCAATGCCCCGCCGGGTTCTCAACGATGGACGTTCGAATGTCTACGGTTCCGGTTGCGCCTCCGGCTTGCGGCGCGCTCCCGACCCGCGCTTGGGCTTGGGTTCCGGCTCGACTTGCGGCTCCGGTTCTGGCTGCGCCTCCGGCTTGCGGCGCGCTCCCGACCCGCGCTTGGGCTTGGGTTCCGGCTCGACTTGCGGTTCCGGTTGTGGCTGCGCCTCCGGCTTGCGGCGCGCTGCCGACCCGCGCTTGGGCTTGGGTTCCGGCTCGACTTGCGGTTCCGGTTGTGGCTGTGCCTCCGGCTTGCGGCGCGCTGCCGACCCGCGCTTGGGCTTGGGTTCCGGCTCGGCCTGCGGTTCCGGTTCTGGCTGCGCCTCTGGCTCTGGCTTGCGGCGTGCTTTCGGCTTGACTTCCGGCGCCACCGGCGCCGGAAGGTCGGCGACGGCGCGGCGGAAGAGGCCGGCCATGGCCCCCAGGAAATACTCCAACCAGCCGGTGAGGTCGGCGGCGGCGCGCCCCGCGTAGTCGGCGCGATCTGAACCTGCTTGCAGCGCGTTGTGATAAGCGCCCAAATCTCGCGCATAGAGCTCTTCCAGGCAGCCGAATCGCCACAGATCGTAACCGCGCCGGTAAAGGATCCACGTGGCAAGGGCGCGGGCAATACGCCCGTTGTTTTTGAAAAACGGGTGAATGGCGATGAACTGGTAATGCGCCAACCCGGCGATGAGCGGTGCGGCAAGGCCCTCGCGCTCGGCTTGCGCAATCCATTCAACGAGTGCATTGACCAGCCCCGGCACCTCAGAGGCTTCGGGCGGGCGATAGATCAACGCGCTCGTCGCCGCGTTGCGGATCACGTTGGGGCCGTTGCGGTAGGATATCAAGTTGGCGGACGATCCGATTTCGACGAGCGTGTAAATTTCTTGGATGCGCTCTCCGGTGATCACCATGTGGCGCTCCGCCCACAATTCGACCTGGCGCAGGGCGTGGTAGGTGTTTTGCAGGTCGCGCACATCGCGCACACGCCCCAGAAAGCGCTGCCCGTGCAGGATGATGGCCTCTGCCTCGATCAATGTGAGTTCGTTGCTTTCTATATGTGCCGTGTAGTACGCGGCGTGAACGCGGACCTTGCGGCGCGGGTCATCGTCAATGTGCAACGGCGACGACGGTTGTACGGCCTTTTGCGCCGTTTCGATGTCGAGCAAATCCCGCTCCAACGCTGGCGTGAGGGTGTAGCGAAAATTCAGGGCATTTTCCTGCGATTCCTTAGACTCCATGGTGTTCTCCTGACTCTTCATTCACATTTCTCGTATCATCCCAATAAGAAGGGGAGAAGTGGGAGTTTGGGGGCGGGCTGTACTCGCCCCAAACCCTTACCCCCAGATATTGAGATGATACTCTTTCGCGCAATTTTCATGCGCCATTAGGTGCGCTTGATCAAACGTCCTTCCCGCAATCGCATAAACAACACCGGCACGTCCCATCCGCCGCTTGCCAGGAATCCACGCGCCTGATTGAGCGCCTTGTCCGCAACCCCGTGTTCCAGCAAAAAACGGTAAAAATGTTGGGTTAGCTTTTGCGCCTGTTCGATCTCGATGGTGCTCTGCATGGCAATCACTGCCGGAATTCCGATCTGTACCAGGCGCGGCGCCAGTCCCACGAACGGGTTGGCGCTGTCGGCGGAACGCGCGGCGCTCTCACAGGCGGCCAGGAAGATCAAATGTGGCTTGTGATCGAGCCCGGCCAGCAGCCCGGCCAGATCGGCGTCGGCAGCGAGGGCAACCTGGCCAGCTTTATCCTCCAGCACCAGGGACGCCCGGTCGCGCCGGGCATTGAAGATGCCGTGTCCGATGAAATGCACCAGGTCGTGCCCCGGCGCGTAGGCCAATTGCTCGAAGATGCCGTCGAGGGTGGACGGACCGCCGACGATGGCGCAGCCGGCCGCTTTCAACTCGCCCTGCCGCTCCGCCGAAAGTCCGCCCTGCCCCGGCATGACTGTCACCGCGATGCCTGCCTGCGCCAGCTGCTTCAGCGCGACCAGCAAATTGCCGATCTCGACGTTGCCGTCCAACGGCTTTAGCCCGTGATCTGCAAGGTCCTGGGGGCTGGACAGGACGCACAACATCCGCGCCTTGCCGGCAATGGCGGCGGCTTCGACGCCTTGCAAGCCGAAGTAGCGCGAGAAGGGGCGTTTGGCGTCGGCCGCGATGCGGAACGCGCCGCCTTCGCGGCGATCGTGCAACCGTTCCCAGATCAGCGCGTGCAGATCGGCGGCGTTGTGATCAATCCAAAGGCGCAGGCGCAGCCGATCCCCGTTTTGCGTCCGCGCGCGTTCGCAGGCTTTTGTGTAGGCGGAAACAATCTCGCCGGTGAACAGCGCATCGTACAGCGCCAGCCCGTACTCTGCCGGATCGGTTTTTTCCAGCAGCCGTTGGCGCTCGACCTCGCCCATTTGCATGGCGCCGTTGTGCTTCCCCTCGCCGTCCAGCTCGGCGGTGACCGCATAACACCCCTCGTCCCCGCTGCGGGAAATGTGGATTTCGAGGTCGGTGTAGTGTTCTGCCGCCGGCGACGGCTGTGGTAAATCTGCGGACTGCGCCGGCGTGGGCGCTTCCGGGGAGGCAATCTGGCAGAATGGCGGTTTGGCTTTCTCGGCTTCCCACTTGCGGAGCTTGTTTTGAAGGTCTGTTCGTTCCTTTTCGAGAGAGGCCGCAGAGATGCTTCTCTGATCTTCCCAAAGTTTTACCTGATCCAGCCCCTCCCCTATTTCTTTGATTTTTTCCTGAATCAGTTCCTGACGCAGGTCTTCGGCCAGATCGCCGAATTTTGGATCCTGAGTTCGCTCCCCTAACACACACAAAAACAACACCAATCCATTTTGGTCGCGTGTGTCCCATTTTTCCATCAATTTGTCTACCAGAAGACCAATACGACTGGATATTTCATCAGTCTGTGGAACATGACCTTTATATTGCGCTAAACGTGAATCGTTGAAAACGGTTAACAACAAAGCATTGTTTTGAAACATAGGACATGCGGCGAGAGCTTTATGTAAACGACTAAGAATTAGCGGCGAGAGTGACATACCTTTCTCCTCGAAAATAAATCTGCAGCCACGGCAGAACGCCGCGCAAGTCACAAATCCCTACTGTAAGATACCGCACATTGCAAAGTTTTTCAAATAGATGCCGATTCCACCAGCGGCGCAGTCTTGAACTGCCGCGTGAGCAGGGCGACGGCGAGCACGGTCACGGCCAGCATCGCGGTGACGCCGGATCCGCTGAACACGGCGGGCAACCCCAACCGGTCGGCGATCCAGCCGCCCAGCGGCACGGTGAGCAGGGGCGCCAGTCCGCGCGATGCGTTGGTCAGGGATTGCAGCGTGGCCGTCCAGGATTCGGGGGAGCGCTCGTCTACCAGGCTGACGCTGCCCACGAAGTGCAGCGCAAAGCCCATGCCCTTGAGCATCGCAAACAGCAGCAGCGCCCACGGCGAGCGCGCCAGCGCATAGCCCAACAGCGCGACGCCGACCAGGCCGTAGCCCAACGCTACGCTCAGCGGTTTGCCGAGCTTGCGAAAAATGCGCCCGCTGTAGTGCATTACCGGCAACTCGCAAAGCGCCGAGAGGCCAAAGAGCGCGCCCACCATAATCTTTCCGCCGCCCAGCGCGTCCATATAGACGCCGGAAAACGCGCTGTACACGCCTTCGGCGATGCCAACCAGAAAGGTGGCGACCAGCAACGCCAGCAAGCCCCGGTCGCGACGCACGTGCTGCAAGGAGGGCGTCGTCTGTCGTGTGGGCGATGGATTGCTCTCCAAGGGTAGGACGCACGCCATCACCGGCAGCATGAGCAAAGCGCCGGTGATGAACATCGCCGGCCATCCGAACCGCTCCCATAGCGCGCCGCAGCCGATGGCGGCCACGGCAAAGCTCAGGGAGCCCCAGAGCCGCAGTTGCCCGTAATCAATGCGATGCCGCGTTGCCATGCGCGCTACCAGCCCGTCCGCCAGCGGCATCATCGGGCTCATGAGCGCGGCGCGCAGCAGCGCAATCAAAAAGATCGGCAGGAAGGCGCGTGGAAAGATGAACAGCGGCATCAGGGCCGCAGTGCTGCCCAACGAGAACAACAACATTGACTTTTGCCAACGGCGCCGGTCGGCCAGCATCGCAAGCGGCGGCCCGACCAGAAACGCCATCAGCGAGGAGCAGGCGGAAATGACACCGATGTGCAGCCCTGTCAGCCCCAACTGCGCGAAGTACACGTTGACAAACGGCCCGTAGCTGCCGACGGTGGCCCAAAAGCTGAAGTAAAACAGCGAGCCGATCATGCGAGGATTGCGGAAGATCGTGCGTTTCATCTATAACCTCGGTGATGGTGATTAGGGATTAGGGATTAGGGATTAGGAAAGTTTTTGTTCCCTAATCCCCTAATCCCTCAATCCCCTAATCCCAACTCTCTGATCTCATACTTGCCACAGCCTCTCATAGATCTGCAAAAGTTTGCGCCCGGTGCGCGCCCACGAGAAGTGGCGGTCGGCGCGATCTCGCAGCTGGACGCCCACCATCTTCCCCAATTCGGGGTTGCGCAGCGTGAAGGCCAGCGCGTGCGCCAGCGCTTCGGCGTTGCCCAACGGCGCTGCGTAGATGCCGAGGGTGTCGAGGTATTCGCGCGCGACCGGCGTGTCGTAGCCCACCACCGGCAAGGCCATGGCCATGTAATTGAGAATTTTGCCACTGCCCTCGGTGGCCGAGATTTTGGGCGCCACCGCGATGTCCCCCAGCGCCAGATTGGCGGGCGCTTCGTTGTAGGGGACTTTGCCGGTGAAAACAATGTCCTGCGGCGTCAATCCCAGCGCGTAGGCGCGCTGGCGGTAGTCCTCAACGTGCGGGAAGCCCATTACCAAAAACGAAACGGCGTGATGCTGCGCGCGCAGCCGCGCCGCCGCCTGCAACAATTGCGGCACCCCCTGGTAGTCGGCCAGCAATCCCAGGTAGACGACAACCTGGCGATCCGGCGGGATGCCGAGCGCGGCGCGCTGCCGGCGCCGTTCCGCATCGGTGAGGCACGTGGGGCAAAAATAGTCCAGGTTGACGCTGTCCGGCATCGGGTAGACGCCCTCGGTGCGGCCAAACACCCGCGCCAGCAACTCGGCGCTGTGAATGGTGCTGGTGAGGACGGCATCCGGCATCTCATTGATGCGGCTCTCCAAAAGCCGCAGCCAATAGTGCGCGATCGAATCCTGCCGGATGAAGCCGTGATCCAGCATCTCGCCCGTCATGCTGCCCTGGAAATCGAAAACCAGCGGGACGCGCAACAACCGGGACAGCACCGCGCCGATGAGGGCGCCTTCGTGCAGATGCCCGTGGATGAGGTGGGGCCGCCAGCTCAACGCCGTCCACAGCGACTTCCACGAGAGCAACACGTCGAAAGCGATCTTGTGCTGCGAGGAACCGACCTCGTAATCGGCGCGCCAGGGCGTCGGCGCCGAACGCACGATGTCCAGCCCGGGCCAGTCGTTTCCTTTATAATAGGTGGCGATGCGCACCTGCATGCCTTGCGCTGCCAGCGCGCGGGCCTCTTCGAGGATGCGGACATGGCAACCGTAATCCAGGAAGAAGGACGTGGGGGCAATCATCAAAATGCGGCGAGCCGAAGTTGGGGTCATAAACACAGCGTGCAGGGCGTCTGCTGTTGGCGGGCAAACCTACGCGCTCCGTGGTTTCCCGGTCACGCCCTCTCCAAACAATGCCTGCATCGTCCGCCGGAACAACCCGTCTTGATGGGTCGCGCCCTGCTCGATGTCCCAGATGCGCTCGCGGGTTTCGGCCATCCAGTAAGCGCGCGCCTGCGCCACATTGCTCAGGGTTTGCTCCAGCGTTTCGGCGTTCCCCTCGGCGACGATGCTGCGCAGGGCCGACAGTTGCTCCTGGAAGGCGTCCAATCCGCGCAGCAGCGTTTCACGCCCCAGCAGCGCCATCATCCGCTGCGACGCGGCATCCGTGTCCGCTACCCCCGCCGTCGCCGTAGCAAAAGCGCGACCGGCGGCCTTGCGCGCTTCGGCCCAGCCGGGCGCCAGCGCCGTCGCCTGGAAGAGCGCCGCAGCGATCAGCGCCGGCGCGGTATCGCCGATCACGCGGGCGGCGTCGTGTTCGACAGGATCCATAAAGAGCGGCTCCGCGCCCAACACCAGCGCCAGGTTCGTCACTGCGCGCACGGCGCTGGGATGATCTGCGGCGCGGGCGGTGATGACATAAGTAGCGTGGGCGAACAGGTCGGCGCGCGCTTCGCCCTCGGTGGAAAGCGGCTCCCACCCGCCGATGCCGGGCGCCAGGAACGGGTCCGCGCCCACAAAATGGTTGCCCGGCGGCAGCAGTTCGTCCGCCCATTGCAGCACCGGCGCCTTGAGTGGCGCCGTATCGCAGACGACCACGCCGGCGTCGGCGTCGAGCAAACGCCCCACGTCGCCCAATACCTCCCGCAACGCGGACAATGGGACGGCCAGGATGACCAGTTTGGCAGCGGAGAGCGCCAGGTGCAGATTGAATTCGACGCCGTCAAACGCGCCCAGTTTTTGCGCGCGACGCGCCGTCGCCAGGTCGCGATCGTGGCCCACTACATCGAGATGGTCGGCGTCCGGCGACTGGCGCAACGCCATGCCGATGGACGCGCCGATGCACCCGGCGCCGATAATCGTGATCCGTTGTTTATCCATATTTCCTCAAGGAGTAGGGAGTAAGAAGCAAGGAGTTTCTCCACTTCATACTTCATCATCCATTTTTTGGAGTCTTGCCAGTTCCTCATCGTTGCCGGGCGGGGCGTGATGGTTGCGGATGAGCGCAACGACGCGGGCGTTGGCGCCGGCTTTTTCGGCGAGATCGGCGCCCCATTGCGGATGCATCCGGCGGGTGACGAAGCCCCGGCGGATGCCACGCGGCGCCCCTTGACTCAGTCGTTCGGCCAGTCGCGGCGCATAATACCCGGCCAATACCACCCACACCCGTTCCCACAAGTACGGCGGCGCGACTGTTTTGCCGGCGTCGTGGAGCAACGCCGCAACCAGTAAGTCGGGAGAAGCGTCGCCTTGCGCTTCGAGGCCTCTGCAGAGCGCCAGTCCGTGCTGTTGTTCGGTGTGAGAGAGCGTTTCAAAAAGCGCCAGCAGCGAGGGGGAGAGCTTTCGGGCGGCATACGCCCAATCCACCGGCAGAACTGCGGCGCAGAGCGTCTGGA
Organism: Anaerolineae bacterium; assembly: GCA_034429675.1. Lineage (GTDB taxonomy): Bacteria > Chloroflexota > Anaerolineae > B4-G1 > SLSP01 > JAKQHY01. The sequence continues at coordinate 8,421 of DAOUFX010000269.1, forward strand.
AAAATTGCGCCACCCGGTAACGAATCCGGCCCGGCGCTACCACCAGAGCAGGGCGTTGAGCATAAATTCCTGGGCCGGGCCGAACACCAACCCGATCAGATCGAGCCCCATCCGCGGCAGAATGAAGAGGACGCCGATGAGAATGGCCGGCGCCATCGGCTCCAATCTCTCGATGAACTCGGCCAGCGCCTCAGGCGCAATCCCGGCCAGGATGCGCGAACCGTCCAGCGGGGGAATCGGCAACATGTTAAAGATGGCCAGCCCCACGTTGACGTAGATGGCCATGATGAGAACTCGCCCGATCTGCTCGGCGATGTTGGTGGGGAGGAGCGCCAGTATTCCCAGGCGGAAGGGGATGGCCAGGATCATCGCCTGCACGACATTGGAGAACGGCCCGGCCAACGCGCTGAGGGCCATCCCTGTCCGCGGGCGAACACGCGACATCTGGAAGGGGTTGACGCGGGCCGCACGCCCCCAGCCGAATCCGCCCATGAGAATCATCAGAGTGCCGATCGGATCGAGGTGCGCCAAAGGATTCAGCGTCAAACGCCCCTGGCTGTCTGGCGTGCTGTCGCCCAGCATGTGCGCCACCCAGCAATGCGCCCATTCGTGGATGGGAATGCCCAACACGATCACCAGCAACCGCCCTAACAAAATGTCAGGTGTCAGTCCAAACATACGAAGGCCCTCACTGTATGAAAGATGGTAGGGATTATAACATAGTGAGAAAGAATGAGAAACTATGACGCCGCCGGGAAACTGAATTTGACTGCGGAAGGGCTGTTGAAGAATGCTCTTCCGCTTTTTAAGTTTCGTCACCGTTTCAAGGTGATATAATGGGCGCTGGAGGCAACGCATGAAACTGACACGCGAAGAAGTTGACCATATTGCGACTCTGGCGCACCTGACGTTGGACGAGGCTGATCTGGCCCGGTACCAGGAGCAGCTCTCAGAAATTTTGGACTATGCGGCGCGACTACAGGAGCTGAACACCGACGATATTTCGCCGACGGCCACGGTTTTGCCGCTGCACACGGTGTTGCGCGATGACGTTGTGCGCGCCACGGACCTCCGCGATCACGTGCTGCGAAATGCGCCGGAAGTCGTCGCGGACTGTTTTGGGGTTCCGCCACTGCGCTGAGTGACCAGGGAGATCCGATTGAACGACTACTATGCTTTGACTGTTCAGGAAGCCCTGACGCTGCTGCGCTCCGGCGACATCTCTTCGGTGGCGTTGACGCAGAGCGTTTTGGAGCGCATTCAAGCCGTCGAAGATCGCGTCCACGCCTATCTCAAGGTTCTGCCGGAGCAAGCGCTTAATCAGGCGCGCTACGCCGACGAGCGCCGCGATGAGGGCGACCCGGCTCCATTGCTGGGGATTCCGTTGGCCGTCAAAGATAATATTTCGGTCAAGGGCATCGAAACCACGTGCGGGTCCAAGATTTTACAGGGCTACATCGCGCCCTACGACGCCACCGTGATCCGGCGGCTCAAGGATGCCGGGGTGGTGATCCTTGGCAAGACCAATCTGGATGAATTCGCTATGGGCTCCAGCACCGAGAATTCCGGCTTCTTTGCGACGCACAATCCGTGGAATCTGGAACGGGTGCCGGGCGGGTCCAGCGGCGGCAGCGCCGCTGCCGTGGCGGCCGGCGAGGCTTTGGCCGGACTGGGCACCGACACCGGCGGCTCCGTGCGGCAGCCGGCGGCGCTGTGCAATCTGGTCGGGTTGCGCCCGACTTATGGGCGCTGTTCGCGGTACGGGTTGGTGGCGTTCGCCTCGTCGTTGGATCAACCTGGCACGCTCACCCGCACCGTGACCGATGCCGCGCTGTTATTGCAAGTCATGGCCGGCCACGATCTCAACGATGGCACGACATGGCCCGACGGCCCTGGCCAGACCCCGACCCACTACGCCGCCGCGTTGAGTCAGGACATCCGGGGCCTGCGCGTCGGCGTGCCGCGCGAGTATTTCACGGAGGGGGTGCAGCCGGATGTGGCGCAGGCCGTTCAGACGGCGTTGCAAACGTTCGTAGCGCTGGGCGCTGAGTTGGTGGAAGTAAGTTTGCCGCACAGCGACTATGCGCTGCCGGTGTACTACCTCATCGCCCCGTCCGAAGCCAGCGCGAATCTGGCGCGCTTCGACGGGGTGCGGTATGGCCGGCGCACGCCCGCCGCAACTGTCGAGGCGATGATCTCTCACACGCGCGGCGACGGGTTTGGGGCGGAGGTTGTGCGGCGCATCATGCTCGGAACCTACGCGTTGAGCGCAGGGTACTACGACGCCTACTACTTGAAAGCACAAAAAGTACGCACGCTCATCAAGCAAGATTTCGATCGCGCCTTTGAGCAAGCTGATGTCCTCATTGGCCCGACCTCGCCTGTGACCGCTTTCCCCTTGGGAGAGCGCGTGTCGGATCCATTACAGATGTATCTGGCCGACATTTTTACGCTGTCCCAGGCATTGGCCGGCATCCCTGCGATCAGCATTCCTTGCGGTTTCGACGCCGCCGGGTTACCCATCGGGATGCAAATTGCCGCGCCGGCGCTTCAGGAAGCGCGCCTGTTGCAGGCCGCCTACGCTTACGAGCAGGCCACAGACTGGCACAAACAGCGAGCGGAGGTGCAGTAAACCAGGGATGAGGAGATAAAAAGAGGGGGAACAGAACAACGAGGGGATGCGTGAAACGTGAAACGTATAACCTTTATTGATTGAATTCTGTCGTTTGCATCTTAACTTTTAACTTTCAACTTTCAACTTGAAACTTGGAACTGCAACTTTCGACTTCTGACTTTCGACTTGAGAAATCTTACAGAGGGGAGACTTTTTACAATGAAACTGTTAATTCCTATGGCCGGTTTTGGCACTCGTATGCGGCCGCACACCTGGACACGGCCCAAGCCGATTTTGCCTTTGGGCGGCAAGCCGATTCTGGGACATATTCTGGAACGCTTCCGCAATTTGCCGATTGAAGAGTACATCTTTATTGTCGGTTGGTTGGGCGAGCAGGTTGAAACCTACGTCCACGAAACCTACACCATTCCGGCACATTTTGTGGTGCAGGAAGAAATGCTCGGCCAGGCCCATGCGGTTTGGCTGGCCCGTGAACACCTTGAGGGGCCGCTCTTTTTGATGTGGGTAGACACGCTGTTTGACAAGGTAGACTTCACCGGGCTCAACGCAGAGGGTGTGGACGGCATCATTTTCACCCAGAAGGTCGAAGACCCGCGCCGGTTTGGCGTGGTGGAGACTGACGGCAAAGGGCGCGCCACCCGCCTGGTCGAAAAACCTGACTCGGTGGACAACAAAAACGTCCTGATGGGGCTCTACTATTTCCGCGACGGGGCGTGGCTCGCGCGCGCTTGCGAAGAGTTGATGAACCGTCGAATTCGGACGAAGGGCGAATATTACCTCGCCGACGCTATCAACGTGATGATAGAACAGGGCGCGAACATCTACACGCGCCCCGTGGGCGTCTGGCAGGATACCGGTAAACCGGAGACTACGTTCACCACGCATCGTTACTTGCTGGAACACGGCTGCGACAACAGCTTCGAGTCCCCGCGCCCCGGCGTCGCCATCATCCCGCCGGTGTACATCCACCCGGAAGCCATCATCGAGCGTTCGGTCATCGGGCCCTACGTCTCGATCGGCAAGAACAGCACCGTCCGCGACAGCATCCTGCGCGATACGATCATTGATGAAGGCGTCGAGATTGACAGCGCGCTGCTGGAAGAATCCATTCTGGGCCGCTGGGTGAAGCTTTCGGGACATTTCCGCAAGCTCAACATCGGCGACTCTTCGGTGGAGCTGTAAGATGGACCCGTATGACTTCATTTCACAGCGGGCGAAGGATCTCAAACCTTCGGGTATCCGCCGCTTTTTTGACATTGCGGCAACGATGAAGGATGTCATCAGTCTGGGCATCGGCGAGCCGGATTTCACCACGCCGGCGCCCATCGTCGAAGCCAGCATCGAAGCGCTGCGCAACGGCGCCACGCATTACACCTCCAATTCCGGGATTCTGGAGTTGCGCGAGGCCATCTCGGCGCATCTTGACAGACTCTATGGCCTGTCCTATGACCCCGACGCGCAGGTCTTGATCACGGTGGGAGTTTCGGAGGCGCTTTATCTGGCGGCGGCGGCGATTCTCGATCCCGGAGACGAAATCATTTACGGCGAACCGTGTTTTGTCGCTTACGAAGCGGCCGTGCGGATGGTGGAGGCCACCCCGGTGGTGGTGCCGACCACGCCCAAGACCGATTTCCAACTGACGGCTGAAGCCATCGAAGCGGTGGTGACGCCCCGCACCAAAGCCCTGTTGTTGGGATCGCCTAACAATCCTACGGGCGCCGTGACCTCTCGCAAGCGCATGGAGGATATCGCCGAACTGGCCCGGCGTCACAACCTGGTGGTTTTCTCAGACGAGATTTACGACCGGTTGGTGTACGGTGTGGAGCAGGTGAGCTTCGCCTCGCTGCCGGGGATGTTCGAACGCACCATCCTCCTGCAGGGATTTTCCAAGTCGTATGCCATGACCGGATGGCGGGTCGGGTACATGACCGGCCCGACGGAGTTCCTCGCCGAAATCCGCAAGCTGCACCAATACCTGATCATGTCCGCGCCTACCGTATCGCAGTGGGCGGCGTTGAAAGCGTTAGAAGTAGGAGAACCCTACGTCGAAGCCATGCGCGCCGAGTATGACCGCCGGCGCCGGTTGATCGTGGATGGTCTGAACGCCATCGGGCTGACGTGCGTCGAGCCCCACGGCGCCTTCTACGCCTTCCCCAACGTGACCGCGACCGGCATGGACGACAACGCCTTTGCCGAGACCCTGCTCCAGGAAGAGCGTGTCGCCGTGGTTCCCGGTCGCGCTTTCGGTGCGTGCGGCGAGGGGTTTGTGCGGATGTCCTACGCCACCGCCTACGAGAAAATCGAGATCGCGCTGGAGCGTATGGCGCGCTTTGTTCAACGCCACCGGATGGATGGACAACGGATTGAAGGGCAGAAAGCCAAAGCTGAGAAACATTTCGGTGAGCGCCATTCCACCCACGAAGAAGTTTCCTTGCTCAAGACGGCAATCTAGCCGCGGGTACCCCGGTGAGGAAAGGTTTTTCGCGGATGGGTACACCCCGCCCGCGAAAAACTTTCCTTCAACCTGGCTTTCAAAGGCCGCAGTTCTGGCTAACGGCTAAGAACTAATGGCTAAACGCTAAGCGCTATTTGTAGAGGGACTGCATGAGATACGAAGCCGTCATCGGCCTTGAGGTGCACGCGCAGATTCAGACACAGTCGAAGATGTTCTGCTCCTGCCCGGTGGTGGAGGACACCGGCGACCTGCCGCCCAACACGCAGGTGTGCCCGGTATGTCTGGCGTTGCCGGGTGTGTTGCCCGTGACCAACCGCCGCGCCGTCGAGGTGGGCATCCTGACGGGTCTGGCGCTGAATTGCGCGATCAATCCCACCAACGTCTTTGCGCGCAAATCCTACTTCTACCCGGATTTGCCCAAGGGGTATCAGATTTCGCAATACGATCTGCCGTTGGCTTCGCATGGGTGCCTCACCATCGAAGTGGAAGGGACGACGCGACGGATCGGCATTACGCGCGCGCATCTGGAAGAAGATACGGCCAAACTCTATCATACCATCGAAGAAAGCGCCGAGACCGGCGACGTGGGCGTGGATTTCAACCGGGCCGGCGTGCCGCTGTTGGAAATCGTGAGCGAGCCGGATTTGCGCACACCGTCCGAAGTGCTGGCGTACGCGACCACCCTGCACGACATCCTGGTTTACCTGGGCGTGAATTCCGGCGACATGGAAAAGGGCGTCATGCGTTTTGAGGCCAACGTCAGCGTGCGGCCTCTGGGCGAGACGGCCCTGGGCACGCGGGTCGAGATCAAAAACCTCAACTCGTTTCGCGCCTTGAGCCGTAGCGTCGAGTACGAGATCAAGCGCCAGAGCACCTTGCTGGCGTCCGGCGGCGTCGTTGACCAGGAAACGTTGGGCTGGAACGAGAACGACGAGTGCACCTACTCGCAGCGCGGCAAAGAAGAGGCGCACGATTACCGTTATTTCCCGGAGCCGGACATCCCACCCCTGGTCATTGACCCGGTCTGGGTCGCCCAGATTCAGGCGCTGTTGCCGGAACTGCCGCTGGAGAAGCGGCAGCGGTTGATGTCCGAATACGGCATCCGCCGTTACGACGCCGAGTTGTTGGTGAGCCGGCAGGCCACGGCGGCCTATTTCGAGGAGGCCGTCGCCATGGGACGCGACATCAACATCGCGCCTCAGGACATCGCCAACTGGATCGCCGGGGAACTCCTGCGCTACCTCAATGAGGCGAACTGCCCCATCGAAGAATGCCTGGCGACGCCGGAACATCTGGTATCGCTGTTATTTTTGCTCCAGAAGGGCGCCATCAGCGCTACGGCGGCCAAGCGAGTGCTGGCCGAAGTGTTCAAAACCGGCGAAGTTCCCAACGCCATCGTCAAACGCATGGGATTGACACAGATTTCAGACGCGACGGCGCTGAGTGAGCTGGTCGCCCGGGTTCTTGCCGATCATCCGGCTCAAGTTCAGCAGTACCGCGACGGCAAAGAGACTGTCCTGGGCTGGTTTGTCGGCCAGGTCATGCAGGCGTCCAATGGCAAAGCCAATCCGCAGCAGGTGCGTGCGCTGCTGCTGGAAAAGTTAGCGGCTTAAGTGGTGTTACTGGTGATTGGGGATGGAGATACTTTTTCTACTCCCTTGAAAATAGTTGAAAGTTGAAAGTTGAAGAACTTTGGCGGGTTTTTTCGCGAGCGG
>DAOUFX010000270.1:0-4841 GCA_034429675.1 Anaerolineae bacterium
AAAACACCTTCTATTTCGTTACTATACAGGGCGTCACTTTCCCGGAAGGTTCATTTATTCTGCCGCCACGGTCAAATGGAGGCTCACCCAATAGGTTTGTTCTCCGATCTGGACGGTCAGGGCGTCGGGAATGTTGTAGGGCTTGGGCCGCAGACGTGTCACGGCTTTGGTGAGCCGGACGGTCAGCCGGGCGTCCTGGCTTGGGCCGCAGATGAACCCACCGGGCGACACTTCCAGCCAGGGGAGGGTGCTTTGCACCGTTCCGGCCATTTCCTGCCCCGGTTGGGGGTTGTCCAGGCACAATTCGATTTCAGGAAGCGGCGTTGTTTTTCCCGAAAGCGTCCCAAAGTCTATTTGCCAGCGAGCTGCCGGAGTTTTCGCGGGTTGGGGCGACGATGGCCGCGGCGGTGTGGCCGGAGCCGCGCCGGGTTGCGGCTGCCAGCTCTGCGACGCGCCGGGAATTTCTAATCGCAGGCCTATCTTGAGCGTTTGCCCGTTGCTTTCAACGAGGACGGCGTCGGGAATTTCGTAGGATTTCGGCGCAAGGCGGGCGATGAGATGCGTCAGGCGCGCCGTCGCCCGGATTTCCTGGCCGGGTGGGCACGCAAACCCTTCCGGCGCGATCTCCAGCCAGGGCAGTGTGCTGCGCAGCGCGCCGTAGCGTGTGTTCTGGGCGTCGGGGTTGCGTAAGCTGAATTCACCGGTGTGCGCCCGATGACGATCGTTCAGCGTTCCGAAATCCACGATGGATTGGGATGGTGTCAGTGGAAACGGCGCAGCAGGTTGGGGCGCCGGCATAGGACGTGGCGGCGTCGCTTTTGTCGCCGGGGCTGAAGTGGCGGGCACGGTCGCGGACGGCTGTGTTTTCGCCGGCGGTTTGGCTTTTGCCGCCGGCTTGGGTGGGGCCGGCGGCTTTTCTTCTTCATCATCCCAGGTGTGCAGCGCGTTCGGCGCCGGCATGTGTTCAAGGGCGGCGCTCCACGCTTCGATGGCCCAACGAGCGATCGCCGGGTCCAGCGGGCGACTGTCCACCAGATGCGCCGTGAATTGCGCAATCACGGCGGCCTGCGGTATGCTCTTTGGCGCGCTCAAGAGGCGGGCCGGAATCTGCTCTTCTTGCGCTGCAATCAGGGCGTAGATTTCACGTCGGTGTTTGCCGCAACAATCCAACAGATAGGCTTTGCAGCGTTTGGGATTGTTGATGATGTTCAATCCAAAGTGTGCCACGAGTCTGCACAACTCCTGGCGAAGCGCATCGCTCATTCCATTGCACAACCTGTGTATTCAAACCAGTCGAAGTCTACGCTATTGGCGCTGGGTTGCCCGTTCGAACTTGCATACATCCCGATGTAGGCGCCGACAAATCCACCCGCCATCGGCGTGCTGAGGATGCGCCCATCCACGTTTTCGGCGACGGGTTGCCACGCTTCCGCCTCGGCGGCGGCGTAGAAGCTGTACGCCTGGCCGTGGGCTTCCACTTTGAGATACACGCGCTTTGCGCTCAGTGGGAGCTCGGCTACAACGGTTTCCACGGTACTGTGGCATCGGACGAGCTGCACGCCGGAGGCCGTGACCACGAAGCGGAAGTAATAGCGGTTGTTTTGCAGCAGGGCCAGCCCGGCTTCTTCGTTGGGGGCGCCCGGCGTGAATTCCAGCGCAACCCGCGCGGCAAAGTGCATGTGCTGCTGGCGCCGTCCGACAAAGCTGGGATTGGCCTGCTCGGAGATTCGCGGCGGGCGCAGCCTGAGCCGCAAATAGCCGGGGCGCTCGGTGAGGCTGTACCAGTCCTCGCGCGGGGTGCGCAGGAAATTCCAGACATAGTCCAACCTGGGGCTTTCGAAGTGATCGCACGCGGGGCGGGTGGGCCAGCGCTGTTCCGGCAGATTGGGCGCCGGCGCCGTCATGCTGATGTGCCCGACGCCGGGATTGACGATAGGCCAGCCGTCTTCCCAGACGACCGGCGACAGAAACGTCTCGCGGCCCAGGTTGAAGTAATAATCGCTGTGTTGGATGTTATTTTGCGCGCGCGCGGATAGCATGCCCTTTTCGTTGTCAGTTTTGGGTGTAAACCGGCCCATCACGGCGTCATAGGGACGCATGGCCAGGCAGATCATCCACCATTCGCCATTTTGTGTTTCCACCATATCGGCGTGCCCGGTGCCGATGATGGGGTAGTCCAGTCCCAGGTGGCGGTGCGTCAGGATGGGGTTGCACGGGTTATTTTCGTAGGGCCCGGTGATCGTCTTGCTGCGCGCGATCACTACCGCATGATTGTGACTGGTGGCGCCCTCGGCGGTCAACAAATAGTAGTAGCCGTTGACCTTATAGATGTGAGCCGCTTCGGAGTGGACGGCTTCTTTCAGCGCGCCGCCCCACAACACATAGACTTCCCCGGTGAGCCGCATCGTTTGCAGATCCAGGGCTTGCAACCAGATCTCGCGGTAGTTGCGGTCTGCCACCGCTGGATTATCGCGGTTTCCGCAGAACCACGCCTGTACGCCATCCGGCGTGTCTTCGAAGTACAAGGACGGATCAATTCCCGGCGCATTCTCAAGCCAGTATGGCTCAGACCACGGGCCGGCGGGGTCGCTGGCGGTGACGATGAAGTTCCCCTTCTCGCGCGTTCCGACCATGAGTGTATTAACAATGTAGAAGGCGCCGGCGTGATAGCGCAACGTGGGTGCGTACAGTCCGCCGGAAGCGCGGATTTCGTCCAGGGGCAACTGCGATGGCCGGTCGAGAGCGTGGCCGATCTGTCGCCAGTTCACCAGGTCGCGGCTGTGGAAGATGGGCAACCCCGGGTAATATTCGAAACTTGAGGTTACCAGGTAGTAATCCTCTCCCACGCGGCAAATCGAAGGATCGGGGTAAAACCCGGGAAGAATTGGGTTTTGATAAGTTCTTGGCATCGCAGGCTCCTCTGAAAATAGTCGAAAGTCAAAAGTCAGAAAGTCGAAAGTCCGTAGCTGTCCTTGCTGGTCAGGGTAAAGGGAGTGTTTTGTAATCCCGGTCAAGTTTACCTCATTTGTAAGGAAAGCCAACCACACGCAGTGAGTGGGCGCATTTTAATTTCGGGGCAAAGAAGAACGTAGAGACGCAAAATTTTGCGTCTTTCTCCACGCAGAAGAAGACGCAAAATTTTGCGTCTCTACGAGAATACGGATTTTCCCCCATCTCGAAATGCACCCCAGTGAGTCCGTAGATTCGGCCTGGCGAGTTCGTTTTTTCGGAGTTCTGCGCATATAGTATTGAGAAGCGGCAGTTCCGGCTAACGGCTAAAAGCTAAACGCTATTTTCAAGGGGGTTAAAGTCAATGAAAACGATTCAGAATAATTCTGCTCATGCTCCCATCTCATTTTGGACGCGGTTGAAGCGTTCTGGAATTTTACTGTCCACCGTGACGATTGTGGGTCACATCCTTCTTATCTTGGGTTACTATCTTTTGAACCTGCTGGGTGTCCGCCTTTTGTTGGTGACGGCGCTCGCTTATGTGGTCCCCTGGCTGTTTTTGCCGCTGGTTGTTCTGTTGCCGATCGCGTTTCTGCGACGTTCGCGGTGGTTGATCGGGGGGGAGCTGGCCTGTCTGGCGCTTTTCGTGGCGTTCTACGGTGGGTATTTTCTTCCCCGCCGCCCGGTGGCTGCGCCTCAGACGACCTTCTCGGTGATGACGCACAATATCCTGTGGACAAACCCCCATCTGGATCAGGTTGTCGCGGCGGTGAAGGCAAATTCGCCCGACATCGTCGGTTTTCAAGAACTGTCTTCTGATCTCTGGACAGTGCTCGAACCGGAGATGACCGCGCTGTATCCCTACCACTACGTGTCGGCGGAGTGCGGCTTGTTCAGTCGTTACCCGCTCGAGGCGTGCGAAGACATTGTCGCGCAAGGGTCCACGCGCCCCCGCACCCAAAAATGTGTGGTCAACCTTGACGGTCGCCAGATCACGCTTTTCAATGCCCATCCACGTTCCCCCTATCTTGACACCCTCGCGGTGGGGCGCTTTTCTCTGCCCGGCGCGCTCCACACGGACCTACATGACGCCGATGTGGCGGCGCTTTTGGAGCGGGTTCGCAGTCTCCAGGGGCCGGTGCTGATCATTGGCGATCTCAATTTTTCCCCACAACATCCACCGTATCGCAGTCTTACGGCGGAACTGCAAGACAGTTATCGCGAGCGCGGTTGGGGGTTGGGTTTTACCTATTCGTGCCGGGTGTGCTCCCACGTCCCACTCTGGCGGCTGGACTATCTTTTCCATTCCGAGGAAATTTCCACCGTGGATGTTCGTCTGGGCGACTACCAGGGCTCCGATCATCGCGCAGTGATCGCAACCCTGGAACTTTTGACAGAATAGACGCCGATTGCGCCGTCGTGGTCGCCGCCACGAAACTTCCACGAATACACGAAGGGGTGTCGCGCCTTTTCGTGTATTCGTGTTTTTATTCGTGGATGGCAAAGACGCCGGGTTAAAACCCTGGCGCTAAACAAACGAAGCCCTGCGGGCTGAAGAAGCTTTGTTAATACTTCCCGGTCCGAAGGGGCGCGTGTGTTTGGCCCTGGGGCCCTGTGCGGACGACGTTTTGCGAAATGCAAACGCCCACCCTTCCTACGTCGGAATATCGTCTAATTCAATATGCTGTGCTATACTGATTGCATGGTGTCGGCCCTGGAACGTTTTTCGAGGTAGGAGGAAAGGTTCGTTTACCCGCAAAAACACCCCCCTTATATACAGCTAAACGCTACTTTTAGAGTAATTTATCATTGCCCTGCGATTCACCAGCGGTTGGATGAAAATCACGGACGACAAGGCCAGGAATAAAAGGAAAGTGTTTTTTGCACGCGGT
>DAOUFX010000271.1:0-2219 GCA_034429675.1 Anaerolineae bacterium
CAGGCAGTAATGAGAATCGGATCAGTTTTCCGGGGTGAGTGTGTACTCGTAGCTGGCGGCTTCGGTGGTGACGGGGGCGAGGGCCGAGACGATGATGACGGCTTTGTCCGTCCGGGCGTCAAAGGGGATGACCCAATCGCCTTCAGTCCCATCACCTATCAGCAAGCGCTCGACCGTGGGGGTGTCGCTATACATCACCAGTTGCACGATCCATTCCTGCGGCAGCACGTTGGCATGGCGGACGAACCCCTCAGCGAACCAGTCGCCAACGCCGCTTTCCACGTCATCGGAGAAAAAGCTTTGGCCGTCTACCAGAATTTCGATGTCGTCAATGGCGAAACCGGGTTGGTTGACGGCGGCGTCGGTGATGTACTCGAAGCGCAATGCGACTTCCTGCCCGACATAGTCCGAGAGGTCGGCTTCCAACTGCACCCAATCGCCGCTCTGGCCGGTCAACCCACATCCGAAGTTGTTGTTGTTAGGGTTGTCCGTTGTGCACTGCAACGAATCGTCGTCAAGACTTTTCCAGTGAATGTCGGTTGAATTCAGATCGTCGGGGATTTGGCCGTTCTCGGTGGTTCCTACCATCACATAAGCATAGTCCCAGTCTTCCTCGATGAAATACCAACCCCAGAAGCGCAACGTCGCTTCGCCGGCATTGCTCAAATCCACGACGCGGGTGAGGCGCGGGTCGGACTCGTCGGCGCGGTTGGACCACCAGAGGTATTTGCCGCTGTGTGGGTTGGCGTCTATCAGTCCTGTTTGGGTAGAGCCGGTGAAGGCGAACCGCAGCGGGGTGTCGCTTTGTACTTCGATGTAATCCACGCCGTACTGGCTGACCTTTGCCCTTGCTTCAGCCGGGAAGTCGTTGGCCTGGTCGTAGGTTTTGCTGATGCGCGGGTCCCACACGTTGGCGTCCTTATAGCCGTATTGCCCGTCGGCGAGGTCATAGTCATTGATCAGATTGGCGGCGGCCCAGTCGGCGAACAATTCTCTGTGGGTCATATCCAGTCCCAGGTCTTCTTTCAAGACCAGATCCACGCTTTCCATACCGTTTTCCTGATGCGACACCAGCGCTTTGGTGGCTTCCTCGCCAAAGTGATCGAGGAAATAGTTGACGAAGAGATAGGAGCCGCCATAGTTGGCCGATGCATCGCCGGCGGTTCCTTCCGGCCAGGAGGTCAACTGCGTGTCGGGGCTATCAAAGTACGAGTATTCACTGCCCCCCACATCGTAATGCCCGCCTGGGTAGGCTTCATCGTTGAGCTCCATTGCCAGTTCCGAGCAGCCCTCGTTGAGCCAGGTGTCTTCGTTGCCGTCGTTGTACCAGTGGATCATGTGCTGGAATTCGTGTGCCAGCACGCCATTGTAGAAGGAATCGCCGATATCAATGCCGTCGAGGTTGATGTAGAACATCTCCATTTCATTGGAATCCTTGCGCACGGCGGAGACATAGGAATCGGAGCTGGAGAAATATCCGGCGACGGTGTTGCCCAAGCCTTTCGCGAGCAGTACGCTAAGATGCGGGTCGTTGTCCACTCCCGGCGTCCATTCGGTGCCGAAAAACTCGCGGTTGGTGGGGTAGGTGTGTTCTTCAAACAAGTCGGCGGCCTCACGCAGCTTGCGCTCGTTGACGTTTCTGCCTTCTTCTACCCACATGTACAAATGATCGGTTTTGTAGACGAGCGTCGCGTTGAGATCGAATTGTTCGTCGTTGTCCACATCTGAGGCATGGAAAAGCCGGGTTGTGCCGATCTCGTAATCGGGGTTGTTTTGATCGAGGGTGCGCGGCGTGTTTGCCGGCACTCCCAGGAAGCGGATACCCAGCTCGTGCAGATCGGAATCCGGGATGACGGCAGCTTCCAGCGCTTTCAGGGTTTCTTCCGCCTCGTCGGGGACCGGCGCGACGATCGGTGTGGTGGGCGGTTCCGGTTCCTCGGTTTTCCACGGTTCCCACGGCGTTTCCGGTTCCACGGTGCCTGTGTATTCCCCGGGGCTCTCAATGGCGTCTGCGTTTTGTATCACCAGCAGAATCAATCCGGCGCAAGCGCAGCATGTGCACAACGCTATGACCACCAACACTGCGACGATGGCGCCAATTATCCAAGAGTTATTATTATTTTGTTCTTCCACAGTTTTATCTCCTCCCTTGAAAATAGCCCGCCGCTCACGCGGCGGAGGGTTAAAAGGAAGTGTTTTTTCGTGCGAGGGTACTCGCA
>DAOUFX010000272.1:0-2772 GCA_034429675.1 Anaerolineae bacterium
GGGCGGGTACCCCCGCCCGCAAAAACCCTTTCTTTCTATCCGTTTCGTAATTGCCGCAAGTGGGCGAGGATGGCTTCCGGCGGGCTGTCTTCCAGGGTCAGCCGTTTGAGCTCCAGCGCGCCGGCGCTCCAGGTCGCGGCGTTCTCGCGGAAGCGAGCGTCGCGGGAGAGCAATTCTTGCACGATGGCGCGTTCCAACTCGGCGCGGCCGGAGGCGTGGTCCATCTGAAATTCAAATTCGACCGGGGCGGTCTGGTTGTGCACCCGCGTGATCAGCGGCGCCCACGCGGCGTTGACGAGGCGCTCGATGGCGCCGGCGTCCAGGTCGTAGCGGTTGAAGGGCAGCACGCCGCCCAGCGTGATCTCAATCACCGGTTGTTGGCTCTGCGCGATCTGCGGCGCGGCGCGTTGCGTCAGCTCGCGCACGGCGTCGTAGACGGCCTGCGGCGTTGCGAGGGCGTCCACGGGGATGCGAAAGCGATGGAAAGCGCGGCGCGGCGCAGGGAACAGTTCGGCGCGGTGCGGCGGGGTCTGGCCGGGGCGGATTTCCACCAGGTAGCCGCCGCGTTCCGGCCAGGCTGTTTCTTCGATGCTGTGGGTCTCCGGCGAACCGGGGTTGTAGATCCAATCCTCGACGCAGTAGGGCTTGTGGATGTGGCCCAGCGCGATGTAGTCCACGATCCCGCGCAACGGTTGCAGATCGGCGTGCTTGAGCCGTCCGGTGTGTTCCAGTTGTCCTTCCAGGCCGGCGTGCAGCATCAGAATGGTGTAGCGGACGTCGCGGTGATCCATCTGTGCGACGGCGGAGGCGAACCCTTGCACGGCGGGGCCGATGGACGCGCCGTAGTATTGCAAGCCGTAGACGCGCACGCCGCCCGGCAGGTCTACGTAGGCGCCGCCCTCGTCGCTGTGGGGATCGAGGAGTGGCGCGCCGTTTTCAAAGCAGGGATTGAGCAGCCGCAGGTAGCCCAGCGCGTCGAGGAAGTCCATCCACGAGTACTGTTCCTGGTAATAGGCGCGCTCGTGGTTGCCTTCGACGGCCAGAGTGGGGATGCCGGCTTCTTGCAACTGCATCAGGCCTTCGATGGCCACGCGCATCGCCAGGGGATCCACCGTGCGCTTTTCAAACAGATCGCCCGCCAGCAGCACGAAGCTGACCCGGCGGGCGATGGCTTGTTCGACGAGCGATAGAAATGTGCGGCTGAAATCGTCGAAGCGTTCTTGCAGGCCGTACTGCTGGTAGCCGAGGTGAACGTCGGCGATGTGCATAAACGTGATGGGCGCGGTATCTTGTGTGGGCATACCGGATTATTGGGCGAGCAGGACGCCCAGCAGCTTCGAGACGCTGACTCCCAATCCGACCAGGCCGCCAATGCCCAAGACCGACACGGCAACCAGCAGGTAGAAGCGGCGCAGGTCGGCTTTGTCCAGGGTTGCCAGGTGCGCTTTGCGCAGCGTGACCTGGGAGGTGAGGTCGGCGATGCGCCGGTCCAGTTGGTCAATGTTCGTGTAGCTGGTTTGCAGCCCCTCCACCGCCGGGCGGGCGGCGTTGACCTGCGGCCCCAGTTTTTCGATGTGTTCCTGCTGTTGGCGCTGAAGCTGTTTCAGGCTCTCGTTGCCGGCCTTGATCTGGCTTTGTAGCCCCTTGAGCGCATTGTCGCCGGGCGCCAGCGCCTCTTGCATTGCCCGTTGCAATTGCGTCAGCGCCGCTTCGCAGTCGGTTAGCTCGGCGGCCACCGGCTGCTGATCGGTTTTTTGCTTCTCCGTCTCGGCCTGGAGCGCCGTGATCTGCGGCTCAAGATCGCTCTGGTTCTGTTGTAGTACGGTCAGCGCGTCGGATGCGGACTGGATTTGCGTTTCCCGGTCGGACGCCGTTGAGGTTTGCAGCCCGGTCAGGCGTTTTTGCAGGCTGTTGATCTCGTTGGCGGACTGTTGGTGCTGTTTCTGCGTCTGGCCGAGCTTGTGTTCCGCGTCACGGAGCGCTGCTTTGATCTGGTTCAGCCGTCCCTGCACCTCTTGCTGCTTCTCCTGGGCCGTCTTGATCTGCGCGCCGTACTGGGTGCGGATTTGCTCCTGCTGCTGGTTGGTCGCCTGCACCTGTTGCTCCAGCGCCTCAAGGTTGTTGCGTTGCATGACCGTCTCGCCTTCCAGTCGCTCGATGAGCTCGTAGCTCTGGACGTAGGCGGGGTCGCTGGCCTTGAGCTGCCAGGCTTTGGCGCCCAACTCCTCGACGGCTTTGTCTTTCTGTTTTTCCGCTCCGTTCAGATCGGCATTGAGCTTGATCAGTTGCATTTGCCACCGGCTCATCGAAAAGGCCGCCGTGAATGCCGTCTTGAGGTGTCCGTTGCGGGCGATAAGAACGAAGCCCAGCGCGCAGAGAGCCGCGACCAGCCCGCCTATTCCGACGCCGATCAGCGGGATGAGGTAATCTTTGGCGGGCGTTTCCGCTTCGGACGCTGCGGGCGTGGTTTGCATTTCTGGAGCGGCGGTGGTCTCAACGGGCGCTTTTGTGGCCGTTGCCCGTTTCGTGGGGGTCGGCGACGGCGTGGTTTCGGGTGGGCGTGTCGTGGCGGCCAGCGTCGGAGCGGCGGCGCTGACGGTCAGAGACGGCGCAATCTGGTACAGACCTATGCCGACCAGAAGGGCAATGCCAGTCAGAAACCATAAAATTCGTTGGGTCGTGGCATTCATTGTTTATCTCCCTTGAAAATAGCCCGCCGCTCACGCGGCGGAGGGTTAAAAGGAAGTGTTTTTTCGTGCGAGGGTACTCGCA
>DAOUFX010000273.1:0-7535 GCA_034429675.1 Anaerolineae bacterium
GGCGGGCGCAGCCCGCCCTCCAAACTCTCACCCACAAGATTTTGAGAAGATACAAATGGCTTCTCTTTTCGTTTTTGTGGTTTGTTCGCTTCATGGTATACTGACCCCGGTCATAGTTGACTGCGGTCATAATCGTGGGGATGGAGCAGGCGTATGAGAAAAGTTATCACGGGGATAGTGGTTTTGGCGGCGCTGGCCGGGGCGGCTTATGGCGGCTGGCGCTGGTGGACGGCGCGCTCGCAGCCGGCGGCGTTGGAGGTGGTGCGCACCGGCGCGGTGACGCGCGGCGATATGGAGATGGTGGTGTCTTCCAGCGGCAACGTCGCCGTGGGGGAGCGCCGGGATTTATATTTTGAACGCACCGGCATCGTGTCGGAGGTGTTGTCGGCGGAAAATGCGCGGGTCAAGCAGGGACAGGCTCTGGCGCGCCTGGAAACGGCCGATCTGGAGCGCGCCGTCCGCAACGCCGAGTTGACCCTGGATCAGGCGCATTTGAGCCGGGAGATGTTGTCGAAGCCGGCGGAAGAGGCCGATGTGGAGCTGGCGCGTCTGGCCGTGCAGAGCGCGGCGCAGGCTTTGGAGACGGCGCGCCTGGGAAAGATCACGGCAAAGTCCGACTCTGACGCGCTGCGGGTGCAGGCGCAGCGCAACCGTGAGAATCGCTTCAAAGATTACCAGCTCGGCGATCCGGCCAAAGCGGGGGATGCGTACAAGGTCTACGAGAACGCCGTTGAACAGGAGCGCATCGCCGGGATCAATGCGGATTTGATCGTCAAGCAGTCCGAGGATCAATGGCAGGCGGCCTATTATCGTTACCAGCAGGCTCAGGCTGCTTTGAAGTTGCTTGAGGAAGGGCCCGACGAGTACCAGATTCGCCAGGCCGAGTTGCGGATTGAGCAGGCCGAACTGGCCCTGACGCAGGCGCAGCGCAATCTCGATGACGCGGTGTTGTCCGCGCCGTTTGCGGGTGTGATTGCAACGGTCAACGCTCAGGCGGGCGTGATGGCGCCCACCGCGCGCCCGGCGGTGACGCTGGTGGACGACACGGTTTTCTACGTGGACACGACGGTAGACGAGATTGACATCGGCAAGGTCGTGTTGGGGCAAGCGGCGGAGGTGATCCTGGATGCGTATCCCGACGTGATTCTCGCCGGGAAGGTGGAGCGCATCGCTCCGGCGGCGAGCAACGTGGCCGGCGTGGTGGCCTATGCGCTGCGCGTGCGGCTCGATCCCACCGACGCGGCAAAGGTGCGCGACGGGATGACGGCCAGCGTCTCTATCCACGCCGTACATCTGGAGAATTTGCTGCTCGTTCCCAATTGGGCCGTGCGCAGCGATCCGTCGGACGGTTCTCTCTATTGCTATCGCATGGTCGCGGGCGTACCGCAACGGGTTTCGATCACGATTGGACGGCGCAACGATACACATACCGAGGCGCTTTCCGGCCTGGAAGAGGGCGACGAGGTGGCGCTGGTCGCCGAGGCGCGATCCCTCTTCGGCGATGAAAACGCCCAGAGAAATGGAGCGCAGCCATGAAGAAGGTTTTAATTTGGATTTTGATAACGGTTTTGGCGACGGTGATCGCGGCAGGGGCGTTGTGGTATCGCGACCACCAGCTAAAGGTTCAGGAGGCCGAGAATATTCTGC
Source organism: Anaerolineae bacterium (assembly GCA_034429675.1). GTDB lineage: Bacteria > Chloroflexota > Anaerolineae > B4-G1 > SLSP01 > JAKQHY01. The sequence continues at coordinate 1,648 of DAOUFX010000273.1, forward strand.
GAACCGCCGAGGTGACGCGCGGCGCTTTGGAGATTACAGTGGCGGCCAGCGGCAACGTCATCGCCGCCCAACGCAGCGATTTGCGTTTCAAGGCGCCCGGCGAGGTGGTGACGATTACGGTCGCGGTCAGCGATCGCGTGCAGCGCGGGCAGACGCTGGCCGAACTGGATACGGAGGACCTGGAGATGGCGATCAGCCAGGCAGAGATTGCGCTGGAACAGGTGCAATTGTCCCTGGACATCCTGAAGCAGCCGGTAGACGAGACCGACGTGCAGCTGGCGCAGTTGTCCATCCAGGATGCGGCCCAGTCTATGGAAGTCGCCCGCATCAGCCGGGAGTCGGCGGAGGCGCAGTTGACGTTCGACGCGCGCATCGCGCAGGAGATTCGCGACAAGACCGAGGACGCCTATTTGAATTATCAGGATGTCCTCAGGAAGTACGGCCTGCCCGAATCGTACGGCGCGGGGATGACCGCCGCGTATATGGAGGCTGACGGCAACGTCGGCATCACTCAGGTGAAGGGCGAGGAGAAGATCGAGCAGGCGAAGAGTCAATGGCTGGCCGCCTATTATGCCTACGAGCAGGCGACGCGCAACCTGGAGAAGTTGCAGGCCGGCCCGGACGCCGATCAGGCGCAGCAGATCGAATTGCAGATCGAGCAAGCGCGCCTGAGCTTGGTGCAGGCCCGCGAAAGCTTGTCCAACACACTGTTGATCGCGCCGCACGATGGGGTGATCGCGGCGGTCAATCTCCAGGAGGGGGCGTTGGCGTCGAGCGCGGCGCCGGCCATCACGCTGCTGGATGACGGCGAGTTCTTCGTGGACGTGACCGTGGACGAGGTGGACGTCGGCAAAGTGGCGGAAGGGCAACTCGTCACGGTGACATTGGACGCTTACCCGGACGTCGCGCTGGCGGGCGAGATCGTGCGCCTTGCGACGTTGCCCACCCTGTCAGCCGGCGTCGTGACGTATCCCCTGCGGGTGCGCCTGGTGCGCGTGTCGGGGGTGGATGTGCGCGACGGTATGACGGCCAGCGTCGTCATCAGCGTCCGGAGTTTGGACGACGTCGTGCTCGTACCCGGCTGGGCCGTGCGCACCGATCAGACCACCGGCGAGACTTACGTCTACGTGTACGACGCCGCATCGGGGACGCCGAAACGCACCCCGGTGACGACCGGCGCCTGGAATGAGGCGTACACACAAATCGTTGCCGGCGTCGAACCCGGCGTAACCGTCGCTCTGGTGGTCGAGGAGCGCAACTTAATGGAAATGCAGGGCCCGCCTTCGCGCGGCCAGTGATTGCGGAGGCGCGATGCAAGCTAAAGGCGCGGAAAAACCGCAAAAATCTATTGTGATCTGGATCGAGGACATGCACAAGGTCTACAAGATGGGGACCAACGAGGTGCACGCGCTGCGCGGCGTTTCGCTGGCTGTGCCGCGCGGCGAAGTGGTCGCCATCATGGGGCCTTCGGGATCGGGCAAGTCTACGTTGATGAACATTTTGGGCTGTCTGGATCAGCCGACGTGGGGGCAGTACACGCTCGATGGCCACGACGTGGGCAAGATGAGCGACGATGAGCTGGCCGACGTGCGCAACCGGCGCGTCGGCTTCGTGTTCCAGAATTTCAACCTGCTCCCGCGCACGACGGCGCTGGACAACGTCGTGCTGCCCCTGATCTACGCCGGCGTCAGTCCCCGCGAACGCCGCCGCAAGGCGGTCAAGATGTTGGAAGCGGTGGGGCTGGGCGAGCGCATGGATCACACGCCCAACGAACTGTCGGGCGGACAGCAACAGCGGGTCGCCATCGCGCGGGCGCTGGTCAACGAGCCGGCCATCATCCTCGCCGACGAGCCGACGGGCAACCTCGACAGCACCTCGGGGCGGGAAGTGATGGCGATCCTGCAGAAGCTCAACCGCGAGCAGGGCATCACGGTGGTGCTGGTGACGCACGATCCGCGCATCGGACGGCACGCGCAGCGGGTCATCCATCTTTTTGACGGGAAAGTGTCGCGTGAAGAGGTGGTCGAAAAACCGGTATCGGCTGCCGACGAGATAGCGGCAGCAACGACGGAAACTGCGGCGGAGGCGGCGTCATGAAGCTGTTAGAGAGTTTACGATTGGCGATTAAGGCTCTGATTTCCAACAAACTGCGCGCGGCTCTGACGATGTTGGGCATCATCATCGGCGTTGGGGCGGTGATCACGTTGATGTCGGTGGGGGAGGGGGTGCAGGCGTACATCACCAAGCAGTTCCAATCTATGGGCACCAACCTGTTTTTTGTCATCCCCGGCTCTTTCGATCAGGAGCTCAAACGCCCGGCATACCTGACCCTCAAGGATGCCGGCGCCCTGCTCGATCCGGTGGAGGCGCCGGACGTGTTGCGGGTCGCGCCGTTGCTTCAGGGATCGGCGAAGATTACTCTGCCCGGCAAGGACAAGACGGTCGAGCTGCACGGCGTTACGCCGGACTACGTTTTGGTGCGGGACTGGCATCCGCGCGTCGGCGAGTTCATCACGGCGGCGGACGAGCAGGGCAAGGCGCGTGTGCTCGTGCTGGGCCAGGATACCGCCGATTACTTCTTCCCCGACGACCCTGACCCCACCGGGGAAGTGTTGCGCGTCAACGGTGTGCCGTTTCGGGTGGTGGGGGTCATGGCCAAGCGCGGCGGCAGCAATTTCGGCAGCGAGGACGCCGTCGTGCTCATTCCGCTCAACACGGCGCTCAGCCGCATTATCCCCAGACGCACCAACAAAGGCGAACCGCGCCTGTCCTTCATCTACGTCCAGGCCATTTCCGAGGATCGTATGAACGCCGCCATCGAGGAGGCTTCCTACATTTTGCGACAACGCCACCGCATCATCCCCGGCGAACCCGACGATTTCACGGTCATCAGCCAGTCCGACATCATCGGCACCTTCCAGCAGATTACCGGCGTCCTGACCGTTTTCCTGGGAGCGATTGCCGGCATCAGCCTGTTGGTCGGCGGCATTGGCATTATGAACATCATGCTCGTTTCGGTGACCGAGCGGACGCGCGAGATTGGGCTGCGCAAGGCCGTCGGGGCGCGCCGTCGCGACATCCTGTGGCAATTCCTGACCGAAGCGGTGCTGCTCTCGTTGTTGGGGGGCGTGATGGGCATCCTGCTCGGCGCGACAGGGGCGACCGCGATCTCGTATTTCCTGCGCGACGATGGCTTTTCGGCTGTGATTACCGCCAGTGCGGTGGTTCTGGCGACTTTCTTTTCGGCGGCGGTGGGGCTCTTCTTCGGCATCTATCCCGCGCAGCGCGCCGCCGCGCTCAATCCGATTGATGCGTTGCGGTACGAATAGCCTTGCTTGAGGATTGTCCTTTTTACCGCCAATTGCAGTCGTTGTTTCGATCGTCGTGCGTTTGATTTACGGAGTTTGCGCCTGGTAAGTCCGCACCACTTCCTTTAGACTTTCCAGTTCGATGCCGTATTTGCTTGCCAGGTCCCTCAGCGACGTGTTGGGGTCTTCATCTGCATTGAATTGCATTTCAGCGATGAGATACGCCAATGGCACACCGCACTGGTCGGATACTTCTCTCAAGGTCATTCGTCCTTTGATGCCGTCGGCGGGCAAGAGAGCACCGGCGGGCAACGGCGTAACCGTAAGATGTTCACCGGTTCCGGTTCCATCGCCGGAGCCGGTGGGGGTATGCGACTCATCCGGGGTCGAAGTGACGGCAGGCGCTGCCGTTGCAGTCAGATCGGGTCCTGTTTCGGAGAGTGGCGGCAGGAGTGTCCCGGCCATGTACGCTGCGACAAATTCGCGCACGTTGCCGGTTTCAAAACCGGGTATTAAGCTCTCCAAATCCTTCATGGCAGTCTCCGGCCCCAGTCCTTCCACCGGGCCAAGCCACGTGTAGAATGCTGCCAGCGGTATGCCATATCCCTCCGAGACATCGGTAAGCGTCATCCATCCGCGAATTTGCTCCGGGTCAAGATTACCTTCGGCGTCGTATAGCGCGATGCTTTCTTTTCCGCCGGTGGACCAGGAACCGGTCAATTTCGCTACTCCAATCGCGCCGAACCATGCCACAAACAATAGAATCGGGAGCACATATTTGTTGACTTTCATCGCCTTCTCCTAGTTCTTGGACTCTGACTGAGTTTGCGGACGTCCGACTGGCGGCACAATAAAGGTTATGTCAAGCGCGCCGGCTTTTGGGCATGCCTCGACACATTTGAGGCAACCGATGCAGCGGGAGGTGACATCACGCGACGTGGCGACCGGCAGTCGAATGGGGCAAGCCTTGTTGCATTGCCCACAGTTGATGCAGGTATTTGCATCGCGGCGGACACGAAAGAGGCTGATGCGTTGCAAGAGACTGATCAGTCCTCCCAGTGGGCACAGATAACGGCACCAGAATCGCGGGATGAAAAGCGCCCCGGCAAGAACGATCAATGCGGTCAAATAGGCCGGCCAGCGCTCCGCCGGGTTAAACTCGAATAGCCATTCCAGGCTAAAAAGAGTGCGGTAAGGGTCAAAATCGGCAAACCACAATTTGGTCGTGCTGATTGTCGCGAAGAGGATGCCCGCCAGCACGACGTAGCGCCCGTAGATCAAGATGCGGTCAATCTGATCCGGCGCCTGGATCGCCGGTAGTTTGAGTTTGCCGCGTACCCAGTTGAGGGCGTCCTGCAATGTACCCAAAGGACAGATCCAGCCGCAAAACGTTCCGCCTGCCAGGATTACGCTGATAAGCAGCCCCAGCGCCAGCACCAGATTTGAGCTATGGGTCTTGGGGACGAAATAGCCGGTGGTGATCCAACGCCAAAGCGTCTCCACGCCGCCGAAGGGGCAGTAGGCGTCGGTGGAAGGCGCCAGGTCTTCGGAGATATTGTGCCGCACCGCCGATACGAGAATAAAGAGCAAGAAGGCAGCCTGAACCAGATAGCGTGCAATTTGACCGTATGAACGTTCCTTGGGTTTCATCAGCAAGCTCCTTGATAGTTAGAGACTGGATAAGACTGATCGGATTCTATGCCCGATTTGCAGAAACTAAAGCAGCCTATTTGAGATTTATGTTCAGCTGTAATCCACCCTGACCGGGTAACTCCGCGAGGTCTATAAAGAATCTCCAGGCGATCAATCGCCTGGAGATTCCATGTCTGTATTTGCGCTATTGTTGGGCGACCGGGCAGTTTGTGGATGGTTCATTGTAACGGGGAGCGCCCGGATTGCCCCGTCCGGCGGTTCTGGCCGGCATTTCATTGACCGAGGGGGTTCCGGCGCTTCCCTGCGGGCCAGTGCCTGTGTAGGTCCCGGCAGCGCAGGATTGAAAAGCCGGCAGGTGATGGTTGAGTGAGGCGTTGCGCAAGTTCCCGATTACTTGCAGGATGTCCGGCTGCGTGAATTGCTCCTGCAAGGAATCGTACAATGCGGCATTGTCTGTTTCGGCCTGTGCGGCAACTGTGCATGCTTCGACCTGCGTCGCGAATACCGGCGTGTCCAATACCGGAGTGGACGGTATCGCAATGCCGTAGCGGGCAAAAATGCGTTCCAGCGCCGCGATGTGACCTTGTTCGGCCAGAGCGATTGCCGAGAAGGGCTGCACGTCGCCGAACTGCGCCAACACGGCCTGGTAGGTAGCCAGGGCTTTGTGCTCGTCGGTCCAGAAATCCACCAAGGCTGCCTGCTGTTCCGCCGTAAGAACACCCACGACTGCCGGCTGCCCGTTTCCATTCCCTTTGTCGCGTTCATTGGGCGGGCCTCCTGCCGCCAAGGTCACTGCCGGCACGGCAACCACGGCGACTGTCGCTAAAACCATCCCTAACTTCATCATCCAACGTTTCATTTTCTCATACCTCCACAGTAAGTTTCTTGGTATCATCTCAATAAATGGGGGAGAAGTGGGGGTTTGGG
>DAOUFX010000274.1:0-5372 GCA_034429675.1 Anaerolineae bacterium
GGCGTGTCGCCAGGGAGGGTGGGGGTGCAGGCGATCAACATTCCCAGTAGGGAAGCCAGTAACAGAGAACGCAGCGATTTCATAGGCGAGTTCCTTTGTCAGGGGTGGGACAGCGATAGTTAAAATAATGCTGGCACAGGGCCGGCACGGATATGACCAGGGTGATTCCCTGTTCCTCAAGTAGGGCGGCGACGGCGCACAGTGGTAGTCCCACGACGTTAGCGTAGCAGCGATCTACGACGGCGACCGGAGCGAAGCTGGGATGCTGGATCGCATAAGCCCCGGCCTTGTCCAGCGGATCGCCGCCGGCGACGTAAGCGGCGATTTCGTCCTCCGTATAAGGACGCATTTGAACTAGGCTGGTGACGCGGCGGACCGTGACGCCGCTTTCCGGGGTGTAAAGCGCCACGCCGGTATGGACGGCGTGCGCGCGGTCGCGCAGTTGGCGCAGCATAGCCGTGGCTTCGTCTGACGAGCGCGGTTTCCCCAACGCGGTTTGATCCAGGTCAACGATGGTGTCGGCGGCCAAAACCCATGCTGCTTGCGCGGTTGTCGCGACCTGGGCCTTGAGCCGCGCAAGGCGGATGGCTTGTTCGCGCGGGTATTCATCTGCCAGAGGGCTTTCGTCCACATTGGCCGAGGTGGTCTGCACCGGAAGGTCTAACCACGTAATCATCTCGCGCCGGCGCGGCGATTGCGACGCTAACCATAAGGATTTCAAAGGTATGCTCCCTTAGAATGATGTTATAGGTGATTGTCTTCGCGGGGCGGAAATAGTCAACCGGGGGGCCGCGGATTTCCGTTTGCGACTATGGCCCACAAGTGAAATTGCACGCTTAAATGGCGAGACCCTGCACAGGGTGCAGGGTCTCTGATGTGAAAATGCGGTTTTACTGGAATGAAAGGTTGCTTAAACTGTTCGGACGCCGTTGAGGGTCAGTTGGTCGGCGAAATGGCAGGCGACGAAGTGGTTGTTTCCCAGATCGCGCAAAATAGGGGTTTCAGTCCGGCATTGATCTTTGGCGTAACGGCAGCGCGGGTGGAAATAACAGCCTGATGGTGGGTTGGAGGGGTCGGCGACTTCGCCTTCCAGGCGAATGCGATTTTTGCGATCGCGCACATTCGGATCGGGGATGGGCACGGCGGACATCAGGGACTCGGTGTAGGGGTGCAACGGGTTCGTATAAAGCGTATTGGCGTCTGCCAATTCTACCAACTTGCCGACGTACATCACCGCCACGCGGTCGCAGATGTGGCGAATGACGCTCAGGTCGTGAGAGATGAACAGGTAGGTGAGGTCCATGTCACGACGCAGGTCTTCCATCAGGTTAAGGATTTGCGCTCGCACCGAAACATCCAGGCCGGAGACGGCTTCGTCGCATACCACCAGACGCGGCGACGTTACCAGGGCGCGCGCAATCCCAATGCGTTGGCGCTCGCCGCCAGAAAATGCGTGCGGGTAACGCCGCATGTATTCTGGTCGCAGGCCACATTGTTTCATCACGCTGGCTACCTGATATTCCATATCCTTGGGCGTGCATAGATTATTCACTCGCAGGACCTCGCTAATAATCTCAAAGACATTCATGCGCGGATTGAGGGATGAATAGGGGTCCTGAAAAATCATACGGATGTCTTTACGGTATGCCTGAAGCTCTTTACTGTCAACTTTAGCCAGGTCAACGTCTGTCTTATCCGTGGTCTGATAGATAATACTCCCATCCGTGGGTTTGTAGGCGCGCACTAAACACCGTCCTACGGTCGTTTTGCCACACCCAGATTCTCCGACCAACCCCAGGGTTTCACCCGACTGGATGGAGAAGGATACTTCATCGGCAGCTTTCACGTATCCGCTGACTTTTCCGAAAACACCTTTGATAATTGGAAAATACATTTTCAGGTTATGGACTTCCAGCAGCGGTTTACCATTGCTGTTTGTTGAACTCGGTTGGCTTTGTGGTATTTGCTCGGTCATGATGCCATCCCCCGCATAGAATTTTTAACGTCATCATCAAAGAGTAAACAATGAACCTGGTGATTCTCGTTAAGGCTGATGGTTTTGGGTTCGATTTTAGAACATACGGGCATGGCCTTGGTGCAGCGCGGGTGGAAAGGACATCCCGGTGGTCGGCGGAAGGGGCTAGGCACCATTCCTTCAATGACTTCCAGTTTTTCACGGGTGGCGGTGACTTTGGGAATGGAGCGTAGGAGTGATTGGGTGTACGGATGCTGCGGGTCATTGAAAATGGTGTGTACATCGCTGTATTCAACGACATTGCCTAAATACATTACGGCTACATTGTCGGCGATCTCGGCTACCACGCCCAAGTCATGGGTGATGAACAAGATGCCCATGTCATAGTCTTTTTGCAAGCCCTGCATAAGGTCAATGATTTGGGCCTGGGTGGTCACATCCAACGCCGTGGTCGGCTCATCGGCAATTAATAAGCTGGGGTTGCAGGATAACGCCATCGCAATCATCGCGCGTTGGCGCATACCGCCCGACAGGCGGAAGGGATATTCATCAACAATACGTTCCGGACGAGGAATCCCCACGAACCCTAACATCTCGAGGGCCCGTTCGCGCGCCTGTTTTTTGTCCACGCTAGTATGCAGCATGATGGTTTCCATGATCTGGTTGCCCACCGTATACATCGGGCTAAGGGAGGTCATGGGTTCCTGGAAAATCATGGAAATTTCTTTGCCACGGATCGAGCGAATGGGGCGCCCCTTCGGTTCCATGTCACTGATGTGGATCTCCTCAATCTGGTTTTGCCCCTTTTTGCGATACATAATGATATCGCCATCCACGATTTTCCCAGGGCGATGCACAATCTGTAACAGGGCGCGCGCCGTGACGCTTTTGCCGCACCCACTTTCACCCACCACACACAGGGTTTTGCCGCTACGAATATCAAAGGTAGCGCCATCTACCGCGCGCACGATACCTTCGTTGGTAAAAAAATGGATTTTCAAATCTTTCACTTGAATAAGGATATTGTCATTGTCAGTCATAAGGGACACCTTTATCTTTCTCTCTTACTGATAAGGATCCGCTGCGTCGCGCAAGCCATCGCCCAGGAAGTTTAAGGCCAAGACCACGATGATCACTGCCACCGCCGGGAATAAGAGCCAGGGGTAAATTGCCAGGACGGCCACTTTATTTGTATCTTGGAGCATCACGCCCCAGCTCACCACCGGGGGGCGCAGCCCCAGTCCCAAAAAGCTCAACGCGGTTTCGCCCAGGATCATGCCAGGAATGGCAAGGGTAACGGAGGCAATAATGTGGCTCAAGAAAGAGGGGAGCATATGTTTGGTGATCATCCGTCCTCTGGGCACCCCATCCAATTGGGCCGCCATAATGAAATCCTCTTCGCGCAAAGCCAGGAACTTGCTGCGTACCACGCGCGCCATGCCCATCCATCCAAGCAGTGATAGGATGACCGTGATCATGAAATACACACTGAGCGTGCTCCAGGTCAATGGCACCATAGCCGCTAGGGCCAACATGATCGGCAAATTGGGAATGGAAATCAAAATCTCAATCAGGCGCTGGATTAAGTTGTCCACTCTGCCGCCCACCAGGCCCGAAGTGCCGCCGACCAAAATGCCAATCGTCAGACTGAGGAATACGCCGACCAGCCCAACAGTCAGAGAAATCCGTGCGCTATAAATAATGCGGCTGAAAATGTCGCGCCCGCTTTTGTCCGAGCCTAGTAAATAAAAGGGATCTTCGGCGTTGACGGGGCCAACCAGGTGTAAATTAGCGTCGAATAATCCCCAAAATTTGTAAGTATCGCCGCGATTAAAAAAACGGAGCGGAATGATAACCGATTCGTCAAGCGCCCAGGTCTTCTTATACGAAATGGGATCGCGTTCAAATTTGTACCCATACACATAAGGGGCCAGTTTCCCCTCACGAAAGAAGCGGATCATCTGCGGCGGCGCATACACATATTGTTCGTTATAGGTTGTATAATTGACGGGGGCAAAAAACTCCGCAAAGATCGCCAGCAGGTAGAAAAACAAAACGAGCGCCCCCCCAAACATCGCTAACTTATGCTTTCTGAATTTCCACCACATAAGCTGCCATTGCGTCGCCACTTCTACCCGAACATCACTCTCTGCGGCTGGATCGCCGCTGGCACGATCGGCAAGTGCTCGGTCAATTTCATTGATGGTCATCGTGATTTACCTCTTTCTGTCAGAAATTATTGGAGACGGATGCGTGGATCAAGCAAGGCCAGCAAAACATCGGAAACAAATGTGCCGATCACGGTCAAGATGGTCAACATTAGAATGAACCCTGCCGCTACATACATATCCTGCGCTCTCAAGGCGTTGTATAACACTGGACCAGAGGTGGGCAGGTTCAGCACGGTGGAGACGATCAGATCACCGGAGATCAACCCCGGCAAGGTCCAACCAATGGTGCTGACAAAGGGGTTCATAGCGTGACGCACCGGATACTTCCACAGCAGCCGTGCCTCTGATAAGCCTTTGGAACGCGCCGTTTCCACGTAGGGTTTGTTGAGTTCATCGAGCAAATTGGCCCGCATGGTGCGAATCAAGCCGGCGGTGCCCCCCAGGCCAAGAATAAGCGCTGGAATCCACAAATGCTTCAACATATCAACTAATTTTGCCATACTCCACGGCGCAGAGGCATACTCCTGGGAAAACAAGCCGATCATGGCCTGATCGAAGTATTTATAGGTGACAAACAAGAGGATAAGTGCTAGCAGAAAGTTTGGCACTGCCACGCCAATAAAACCGATAAAACTGAAGATGTAGTCTCCTAGCGAGTATTGGCGGACCGCAGAATAAATACCGATGGGCAAAGCAATGACCCACACCAGGATAAAACTAGAGAATGACAACGCAAACGTCATCGGCAGCCGTTCAGTGATCATCACGACGGCATCCCGTTTGTAAACAAACGAGTAGCCAAATTCTCCCTTGGTAAGAATTCTCCCAATCCATTTGAAGTATTGCACGTAGATGGGTTGGTTGAAGCCATACGACTCACGGATTTGCTCGATGTATTCGCTGGATATCGTGGAACTGCCCGATGAAGCTGCCACAAGCTGGTTGACCAGCGTAGTCACATAATCCCCCGGTGGGAGTTGAATGATCGCAAAAACCAGCAGTGAGATCACCCATACAGTAAAGATCATCGAGAGAAAACGCCGAAATAGATATCTCCACATAATATTCTCCTCCGAAAATAACCGGATTTATGGAAGGATAGGCTCACAAATTCGTTTCAATCCGTTGAATCCGTTGACAAATTTTCGTCATTGTCGGTGTGGCTCGCTACATTGCCACTTCTTAAAAATTCTTTCCAGGGATGTGCTCCGGCGAGATTCTCGCCG
>DAOUFX010000275.1:0-10858 GCA_034429675.1 Anaerolineae bacterium
GGCGAGGTCCCCTGCCCGCGAAAACTCTATTCTATATCTTTGAAATGAAGATCAGATTATCATTCGTGAGCGCCAAGCGGCAGCCATAGCATGAAATGGCTGCCCTGGTTGACCTTGCTTTCGACGGTAATTTTACCGCCGTGAGCGCGGATGATTTCGTCGGCGATGCTCAACCCCAGTCCGGTGCCCGGCGTGTGCCCTGAATCAGCCAGCCGCCCGCGGAAAAAACGCTCAAAGATGTACGGCATTTCCTCCTCGGTGATGCCCGGCCCGGAATCGTGGACGGTAATCACGAGCCATTGCGGCGGATGGTTCCCTGCCGGTTCCGCCGTGATGCGCACCTCGGCGCCCGCCGGGCTGAAGACGATAGCATTTTCCAGAATTTCGCGCAATGCCTGGGTGAGCCGCGCGGCATCCCCCACAACCTGGGGAAGATTGCCGCCGGGCGCAGGCAGCGTCAAAGTGAGGCCGTGCGACTGAACGTGCGTCTGGTATTCGTCGGCCACCGCTTTGATGATGACTTCCGGCGCTATAAGCGAGCGTTCGGCAATGGTTTTCCCGCTGTCAAATACGGTCATCTCCAGAATATCCTGGATCAGCAACTCCAATTGCGCGGCTTGTTTTTCCAATATCTCCAGCTGGCCCTGCGCCCTCGGCGTATCCTTTTCTGTTTTCACAAAATGCGCCGCCAACTTGATGAGGGTCAGCGGCGTGCGCAGCTCGTGCGAGACGTTGGCGATGAAACGTGCACGGGCGCGATCCAGATCTTTGAGCCGGGTGATGTCCTGATGGCTGAAGACGTAGCCGATGGGGGCGCCCTTCTCGTCGTGAACCGGCGCGATGCTGAGTTCAGCGTCATACGTGCGGCCATCCTTGCGCCGGGCCAGGATTTCGCCCTGCTGCCCCTCGTTGCGCAACTTCTCCGTGTCCTGGATGGCTTCGTGATTTTTCATATTCGCCGCCAATAGCGTGTACATCGGTTTCCCGATGATCTCTGCGGGATCGTATCCGGTCACCCGCACAAATGCCTTGTTGACGTATTGAATGTTCATTGCCATATCGGTGACGCTGATCGCATCGCCGGCGCTGCGCAGAATAGCGTCGCTTTTTTCTTTCTCGGCGACAATTTCTGCCGTGCGCGCTTTCACTTCCGCTTCCAGCGATGTATTGAGCCGGGCCAGCGTCTCCTCTGCACGTTCACGCTCGCGGATTTCGTGGGCCAAGCGTTTGTTGATCACTTTCAGCTCGTTGGTCTGGGTGATGACCTGTTCCAGCGCATCGCGGGTACCTTTTTGACTCAGGTTAATCAGGTACATGCCCATCAAGGTGCTGAGAATGTACATGCCAATATTCACGATGTCATGTTGGGTGGATGTTATGGGCAACGTGATGGCGAGGATGTGATATTCCTGCAAAAGATAGGTGATCAATCCGGCCAGCGTGAAACTCAACGAAAAAACATAGCCGGCTCTCGTCGAGATGAGTACACTGGTGAGCAAAGCGAATGAGAGCCCCACGATACTGTAGGCAACGATGAGGTTCTTAAAAAGGAGCGCCAGGGCCAGACAATTCACCCCCAGAATGGCGACGACTAGCCGGCTGCTGCGTTTGATCTGATCCTTGCGATTCCAACGCAACGCCAGATAAATTCCGGCTATGCTGAACGTCATGACGACCAACATCGCTTTGTATTGCCAGTCGGCGGGGTGGAGGATGGTTTCGATGATCATCAACCCTGTGGCAATCAGCACAGTTCGTCCGATCCAGGGCAGAATACTTTGTAGCAGACGTTTTTTTTCCGCATGCACCCAAACTTCGCTAAGGACAAGACTTTGGGTGTTGAGTACGTCTTCAGGCGAACGCTTTGTTTTGTTCACGTTTTTCGTTCCGTGGTTATTGGCAGAGAGAACAAACGCCGGGCGCCTTCTCAGGCGCAAAAAGGCGCCTCATTCGGTTGTTTTCTCTGGGTTTTGAACCTTTCTGCATCATACAATCATTGCATGGGCTTGTCAAACGCAAAATAGCTTTTAGTTTTTAGCAGTTAGCCGGAATTGCAGTTGGCATTAGAGTTTTATTAGATTTTAGCACTCTTGCCCTGAGAGTGCTTGACAAAGCCATGTGTTTATGTTATGATAATGGCTGTGTTTAGCACTCTGCCCTGACGAGTGCCAAAATCGCCGGGGCATAACTCACATTCATTTTAAGGAGGCAAAATGAGCATTAAGATTCGACCACTTAACGATCGTGTTGTTGTGAAACCTGTTGAGGAAGAAGAAGTCACGTTTGCCGGTGGCCAATTGGTCCTGCCGGACAGCGCTAAGGAAAAACCGCAGCAGGGTAAAGTGCTGGCGATCGGACCCCGCGTGAACGCGGACGAAAAAGAAAAAACGGGCGATTTGAAAGTCGGCGATCTGGTGATCTACGCCAAGTATTCAGGTACCACGTTCAAGAGCCGCGATGGGCAGGAAACGCTGATTCTACGCGCTGAAGACATCTTGGGTGTAATCGAAGAGGCTTAAAGGCCTCCTTTCAGTTATTTTGATACATTTCGGGAGGATAAATAAGCTATGGCTAAGCAATTACAATTTGGTACGGATGCGCGCAGCGCTCTGCAGCGCGGTATGGAAGTTCTGGCAAATGCAGTCGTGACCACGCTCGGTCCCAAGGGCCGCAATGTGGCGCTGGATAAGAAATGGGGTTCCCCCACCATCACGCACGACGGCGTGACGGTTGCCAAGGAAATCGAACTGAGCGATCCTTTTGAAAATATGGGCGCGCAGCTTCTCAAAGAAGCCGCCACCAAAACCAACGACATCGCCGGCGATGGCACCACCACGGCGACGCTGTTGGCCCACATCCTGATCGAAGAAGGGATGAAGAACGTGGCCGCCGGCGCGAACCCGATGTTGATCAAGCGCGGCATCCTCGAAGCCGCCGAGAAAGTCGCGGAAGCGATCAAGAATGCTTCGGTGGAAGTGAACACCAAGGCCGACATTGCCAACGTTGCCTCGATTTCTGCCCAGGATCGCGTGATTGGCGACCTGATTGCGGAAGTGATGGACAAGGTGGGTAAGGACGGCGTCATCACGGTTGAAGAATCCAAGGGTTTGGAATTCGAGACCGAGTACGTCGAGGGTATGCAGTTCGATCGCGGTTACATCAGCGCTTACTTCGTCACCAGCGCCGACACGATGGAATCGGTGATTGACGATGCGTACATTCTGATCTACGACAAGAAGATTTCTTCTGCGCAGGACCTCGTTCCCATTTTGGAGAAACTGGTTCAGCGCGGTATCCGCAACCTGGTCATCATTGCCGAAGACATTGACGGCGAAGCCCTGGCGACCCTGGTGGTCAACAAGCTGCGTGGTCTGTTGAACGTGCTCGGCATCAAGGCCCCCGGTTTTGGTGATCGCCGCAAGGCCATGCTGCAGGACATCGCCGCATTGACCGGTGGTCACGTGATCACCGAGGAAGAAGGCCGCAAGCTGGACAGCGCCACCCTCGACGATCTTGGCCGCGCCGACAAAGTGGTCTCCACCAAGGACGACACCACCATCGTGAGCGGGCAGGGCGACGAGGTCGCGATTCGCGCTCGCATCGAGCAGATCAAGGTCGAAATCGAACGCTCAACCTCTGACTACGACAAAGAGAAGCTGCAGGAACGTCTGGCCAAGCTGGCCGGCGGCGTCGCCATCATCCGCGTTGGCGCCGCCACCGAGACCGAGCTGAAGGAAAAGAAGCACCGCGTCGAGGACGCCCTGAGCGCCACCCGCGCCGCGGTCGAAGAGGGCATCGTTCCGGGCGGCGGCGTCGCTTTGATCAATGCCGCGTCCGTGCTCAACGAGTTCAAGATGCCCTATTCCGACGAGCAGACCGGTGTGACCATTCTGCGCCACGCTCTGCAGATGCCGGTTCGCCGCATCGCCGAGAACGCCGGGCAGGACGGCGCGGTCATTCTGTCCGAGGTGCGCCGCAAGCACGCCGAAACCGGCAACACCCACATCGGTTACGATGTCGTTACCGGTGACTACGTGGACATGCTCGAAGCCGGGATCATTGACCCCGCCAAGGTGACCAAGGGCGCGCTGCTCAACGCTGCCTCCGTCGCCGGAATGGTGCTCAGCACCGAGGCTTTGATCACGGACATTCCCGAACCCAAGTCCCCCGCTCCTGCCGGCCCCGGCGGCGGCGGTATGGGCGATATGTACTAAACCGATACCCGATCAACAAAGCAAAACGGGGCGCACTGCAGGTGCGCCCCGTTTTTTTTGCATCCTCGTCGCCGGGGAGATTGAGCGGGATGATGATTTTTCCCCTTTTTGTCGAAAGACTATTGACACTGCAGAACGGTTGTTGTATAATACCAACTAGTTTGTAATACAAACCAGTCTTTCAAAACAACTAAGGAGAAATGCAATGGAAAACTTGAAACGTATCCAGCTTGTTACGGCTCACTACAACAGTATGCAAGGGCTCAGGATATTGCCATGGTATTTATGGATTCTGCTGCTCGGCGCCATCAATCCTATCCTGGGGTCGCCGCAGGGCAAGCTCGATTATCAGCTTTTGATCGCCGTGCCGGGTTTTGTGGCGCCGTGGTTGCTGTCCCGATGGATCGGTAACTATTATGACCGCGTCTTTGGACGGGTCGAGAAGATGCCGCAACCGGACGCCCGGCGCAAAGCATTGGGCATTGTCCTGTTTGGGGTCAGTGTCTATGTTGGCTATTTTGTGGATTCGTTTCAATGGTTGCCGGTGAGTGTGTCGGGTCTTGTGATGGCGGCGTTCTTTTTCCTGTGGTGGTTGTCCGATCGCTTTTTGACCCACTACCTGGTGATGGCGGCGTTTTTTGTGGGAATCTCGTTGTTGCCGTTGGCCGGTATCCCGGCGGGTGGACATTGGACGCTGCTTCTCGGCGGTTTCGCGCCTGCGATTGTCTATGGCCTTTCCATGAGTGTTTTCTGCGTGCTCGATCACTTTGTACTGGTGCATAGCTTGAATTCTCTGTCTCAGGTGGGGTCATGACGGAAGCCTTTGAAATCCTGGCCAATCTTGACAAGATTGTCCACGAGCCCGCCCGACTGGCATTGCTGACCGCGCTTTCTGCGTGCACCAGCGCAGACTTTGTATCGCTGCAACGCCTGACCGGATTGACGAAGGGCAATCTCTCCACGCATTTGTCCAAGCTGGAGGAGGCCGGATTGATTGTGGTCGAGAAGCAGTTTGTCGGCAAGAAGCCTAACACGATGATTCATCTCACGCCGGAGGGCCGAACGGCGGTTGCATCGCACTGGCAGCAGTTGGAACGCCTGCACGAGGACGCGCAGCGCTGGCGTTCAGATGAATGAGTGTGTGAATCGTGCCAAAAATGCAAAACGGGGCGCATTCGATGCGCCCCGTTTTTCTATGTCCTCTCTTTAACTTGGAACTTGTAACCTGGAACTTGCCACTGTCTCCCGCCCCTTCGCGCTCAGCGACCACAGCCGGCATCCCGGCTTCAGCGCGCAGCCGTTGCAGCCGGAGCCGCAGAGCTGCGTCGCGTCGAGGTAGCCCTGGCGAATGAGCTGCTCGATCATCTGGGCAACCAGTGCCGGCGAAACGTTCAGGGCTTGCGCCAGTTCTTGCGGGCTGCGCGCGCGCCCGCTGCCGATGAGGTGCAGTATGTCGTGCAGCATGGCTAACCTCCAATCAACGCGGTCCCGATCTGGTAGACCAGCACCCCCGCGACCAAGGAGAGCGCCAGGCTCAGCCCTACGCTCAGCGCCGTCCAACCCCACGAGCGCGTCTCCTGCTTGATGGCCGCCACGGTGGCGACGCAGGGGATGAAGAGCATCTGCACGACCAGGAAGCTCAGGGCCGCCGGCCCCGACAGCAGGGTGGGGAGCGCGCTCTCGAAGTCGCCGTAGAGCACGCCCAGCGTGGCGATGACGTTTTCTTTGGCGACAAAGCCGGTGAGCAAGGCCACCAACATCTGCCAGGACAATCCCATCCAGCGCCCCACCGGTTCGAGCGCGCGCCCGGCTGTCGCCAGGTAGCTGCGGCTCACGTCGCCGCCCGCCGGGAAGTACGAGAGCGCCCAGACGGCCAGCGAGGCGATCAGGATGACGCTGCCCGCCTTTCGCAGGAAGGCGACGATGTTGTGCCAGACGTACAGCCCGATCGTGCGCGGGTTGGGCAGGTGGTAGAGCGGCAGTTCCATAATGAAGGCCGTCTGTTCGCCTTTCAGGATGACGCGGTTGAAGAGCACCCCCAGCAGCGCCAGCACCCCCAGGTTGACGGCCAGCAACGCCCACGTCACCGGGCCGGCGGCGTCGCCGAAGAGCGCGGCGGACAGCACCACGACGACGGCCAGCCGCGCCGCACAGGGCACCAGCGGCGCTAGCATGATCGTGAGCCGTTGGGCGCGTTCTGTCTCGACGATGCGCGTCCCCAAAATGGCCGGGACGTTGCAGCCGAATCCGAGCAGCAGCGGGATGAAGCTCTTGCCGTGCAGGCCCATCAGGTGCATAAAGCGGTCGGTGACGTAGGCCGCGCGCGCCATGTAGCCGGTGTCCTCCAAAAAGCCCAGCACCGCGAAAAAGATGATCAGAATCGGCAGGAAGGTGACGACCATCCCCGTCCCGCCGATCAGCCCATCGGCGGCCAGATCGGCCAACCAGTGCGGTACGCCGGTCAGGCTGTCGTGCGCCAGCTGCGCCAGATGTACGACGCCGTCGTCCAGCAGCGATTGCAGCGGATTGCCGATGGTATACGTCAGCCAGAAGACCAGGCCGAGCACCCCCATCAGGCTCAGGGTTCCCCAGAGCGGGTGGGTGAAGATCGCATCGAGCCGCGCCGTCAGTCCCATCTGCCCTGCCTTGGGCCGGGCGACGGCGGCCCGCATCATCCGCGCGATCCAGGCGTAGCGCGCCCCGGCGATGTCCAGGACGGCGTCCTCGTGCGCCAGGAGAATGTCGTGGACGGATTGCCAGGCAGCGGGCGGCAGGGCGTCGCGTATCAGCGCATGCATTTCTTCGTCGCCTTCCAGCAGCTTCAGCGCCGCCCAATCCACCGGGTACGGCTCCGGCGTGTGCGGCGCAATCTGAGCGATGAGCGTCTCCAGAATTTCCTGGTGGGCCGGCAGGATGGTGGGGCGGCGCGGGTCGTAGGGGAAACTGCCGTTCCAGAGGTTCAGGACGGCGTCCAGCATAGCGTGAATCCCCTGGTTTTTGGTCGCGCAGACCGGAACCACCGGGATGCCCAGCGCCGCCTCCAGAACTTTCGTCTCGATCTGGATGCCTTCCTGCGCGGCGACGTCCATCATATTCAACACCAGCACCACCGGCGCGGGCAGTTGCAACATCTCGGCCAGCAGATAGAGGCTGCGTTCGGGGATGGCGGCGTCCACCACGGCGACGACTACGTCGGGGCGCTCGTGGATGATGTAATCGCGGGCGATGCGCTCCTCCTCGGAGTTGGCCGTCAGGCTGTAGGTGCCGGGCAGGTCAATCAGCGCCAGCTTGTGATCGGCGTAAGCGCAGCTGCCGGTCTTTTGCGCGACGGTTTTGCCGGGCCAGTTGCCGACGTGTTGGTTCATTCCGGTCAGCACGTTGAAAATAGTAGACTTGCCGACGTTGGGTTGGCCGGCCAGCGCTACCGTCAGCGTGGCGGCGCCGGCGGATGGCCGCGCTTCGCCGCTTATGGCCGGCGCGTGGGCTGGGGTTTCGAGTTCACAGTGCGCCATCGCTTCTCTCCAGCGGTTGAATCAGAATGTGGTTGGCTTCGCCGCGCCCCAGGGCAATCTGCGCCCCGCGCACGGCGACGATGACCGGGCCGTGGCCGTAGTTGCGCATCATCGTGATGGCCGCGCCCGGCGTGAATCCCAGCGCCGCCAACCGTGAGACGAACCGCCGCCCCCCGTCCAGACTGCCGATCAAGCCGCTTTGGCCTTGCGATAGAGCGTTCAATGGAATCATCGCGTCACCCCTCCATAGTTTTTGCCCAGATGGCCCGCGCATCCTGGTTCGACGCCTGGATTGCGCGGTCGCCCACGGTGAGCGTGGTGGTGGTCGCCGTTTGCCCGCTGACCTGGAAGGCGCATCCCGGCTTCAATCCCCATTCCTGCACGTGTTGCAGCAGGCCGGTGGATTCCGGCGAGATGCGGGTCACTTCGCCTCGCGCGCCTGCCGGGAGCGTCGCGATGGCGCGATCCGCCGTGGCTTTGGGTTGCGGCGGGATCGGCTCCCCGTGCGGGCAGCTCTCCGGCTCGCCGAGGAAGCGGGCCAGCCTCTCGGTCACCTGCTCGCTGGCGGCGTGTTCCAGGCGTTCGGCGATCGCGTGGGCTTCTTCCCAGGGAATCTCCAGTTTGTCGGTGAGAAAGCGTTCCCACAGCCGGTGCCGGCGCACCAGCGCGACGGCGATCACTTCGCCTTCTGGGGTCAGCGTGACGCCCTGGTAGGGGTGGTAGGTCGCCCAACCCTGATTGCCAAGCTTGACCACCATCTCGTGGACGGAAACCGGGGAAAAGTTGAAGTATTCGGTCAGTTGCGCGAGCGGCAACGGGGTGCCGGCGTCAGCGCGCAGGCGGTAGATTCCGGCCAGGTATTCTTCGGCGCGTTCCAATTGCATCGTGGGCCTCCCATAAGATTATAAGGCGTGCCTTATAATCTTATTGTAGCAGTTTTTGGGGAAGGGTCAAGGTCGGTGGTGGGCCGGGTGCGTTTTAATTTATTGGCGGAACCCGATAATGCCTTGAAACGCGGGCAGATTTTTGGACACGGATGGCACGGATTTTACGGATGAAAAAGGGGAAAATCCGTGCGATCCGTGAAATCCGTGTCCTATTCTTTCGCACTTTTGCCCAGAATTTAAAACGCGCCCAATTGGATAGTTGTAAAGACGCAATATGTTGCGTCTCTACGTTACAGGGCGATGGTGTTGGGGGAATTCTATTTTTGCCGTATGGTGCGGAACCGGCGGCCCAGGCGGTTGTAGAAGAGGTACAGCGCGGTCAACACCGCCGTCAGGATCAGGATTGCGCCCAATCCGGCGGACGCCTGAACCCGGTAAAGGTGTCGCAGCAGTTCCGCCGGGGTGGGCGCGGACAGCCCGGCCACGGTGGTGATCGCCGGCCCGGCGGACGTTGGGACGAAGGCGATGCTGATCGCTGCGGCCAGGGCGACGTGGAGGGGCGCGACGATCAGGATGGTGCACCCCAGGCACAGCAGCGCCAGCGGTTGCCAGCGCGAAGCGGCGATGGTCCCGAAGAACCGCGCTTCCCAGGGATCGCGCGGCGCTTGCATCTGAGCGAGGCGGGGCAGAATGTCCGAACGGAGGACGGCGATCTGGAGCGCGGCGAGGCCCAGGCTGAGCGGCAGGCAGGCCAGGAGGAGGGGCGTCAACAGCAGCGGCCGGGCGAGCAGGGCCAGGAGCGCGACGAGCAGCGCGGGGGTCAGGGCGCCGACATAAGCCGCGACTTTGATCTCGTCCAGCCCGCAGCGATGCTCGGCTTGCCCGGCTTCGTGGGAGGTGGCGGCCAGCAGGGCGAGCTGAGTCGCCAGGTAGAGCAGGAGGGCGGTGACTAGCGGCCGGTTCAGAATCGCCTGCAGGGATTGCGCCGGAGGAGCTCCCAGCTCAAGGGCGGGCTGCAAGAGGCCGGGCAGACGCGAGTACAGGATCGCCGCCAGGATGACCGCGAGCGCCGCGGCGGGCACGGCCGTGATGGTGGCGTTGAACGCCATCATCGGGTCGTTTTTGCCGGCGGGCGCGGCGCGGCGCAGGATGCGCGCCGGCGCAAATCGCCAGCCGCCCAGCGCGCCCAGGAGAATTCCGCCCAGCGTCAGGGTCCAGAAAACCCGGTAGGTCCAGCCGGTGATTTGCAAGACGATTTCTGCCGCCGACGGGATTGCCGTCCCTCCGTTTCCCAGGCTGCGCAGACCGTGGCGCAATCCCAGCGCGCCGCCGGTCGCTGCCCCCAGACCGCTGAAAAGCGTGAGCGCGGCGATCCCTCCGGCCAGCGCTCCCAGCCAGAGGCGTTGCCGGGGCTGTGGGGCGCCGCTCCACGCGGCGGCCAGCCCGCCGGCGAACACAATCAGAGCGGACACAGCCGTTGCCATCGCGCCTGCCGCGATCCAGGAACCGCTGCGCCCACCCGCTGCGCCGTCCCATCCGGCAGGCCAGGCGCCGGAGAGGGGATAGAAAAGCGCCGCGCTCAAGAGCAAACCGGCAGCCAGACCGGCCAGACCTGCGCGTGTTGTCATTGTTTCACCTCGCCGGATTTTTAGAATTTTATCTGGCCGGTGGCCCTTCATAACGAGGCTGCCGGAAGCTCGCTTCGCGGGTATTCACCACGACGTTGGCGCGTCCTCGCAAAGGTTCCGGTATATGGGGAAGTAGAGACGTTGCAATGCAACGTCTCTACTCGAATTCGATGAGATCCCAAAGATTCCCGTAGAGATCCTCGAAGACGGCTACCATTCCGTAGTCCCGCTGTTGCGGTTCCCTCACAAATTTTATCCCGTTGTCCTTCATCTCATTATACTCCCGCCAAAAATCGTCGGTGCTTAGGAAGAGGAAAACTCGTCCCCCTGCCTGGTTGCCGATGAAGGGTTCCTGTTCCGGTTTGGCCGCTCTGGCCAGGAGCAGGGTCGCGCCCTGGGAGCCGGGGGGCGCCACCACCACCCAGCGTTTGTCCTGTTCGGGCTGGTAGGTGTCTTCGATCAACTCGAAATGGAGTTTTTGTGTGTAGAAGGCGATCGCCTCGTCGTAATCTCTGACGACCAGGGCGATGTGGACAATGGATTGTCTCATTGAAATTTCCTTGCAAAATAGCTTTTAGCCGGATATAAAGGGGGCGTTTAGATCTGAAGAGCACACG
>DAOUFX010000276.1:0-16010 GCA_034429675.1 Anaerolineae bacterium
TGCGAGGGTACTCGCACGAAAAAACACGGCCCTTTTCATCTCTTCCACTGAATTGCGATTTTCATCCAACCGCTGGTGAACCGCAGGTTTATGGTGAATTCCCTTGAATCTATCAAACCTACTCTCCCAGCGGATCTCTGGTAATATCCAACGGCGTGGATAACAACAACGGGCGCCGGATGTAGCGGTTTTTCGTCTCACTTGGATCCTGCAGAAAGCGTTCGTGCCCGTAGGGCAGCACCCGAATTTGCAACCGCCGCGCGAAAAGCGCCTCGCCGCCTTCGGCCAGGAATTGCGCGTGCAGGGTATGAAATGTATGTAAAGAAGAGTCCAACGACTCAATGACGCCGAGAGCCACCGGTTCCGCCAAAGCCGCCGCATCCTGATCCGCATTGGCCTCAAAATACAGCCACAGCGTCCACTCGCCATCGGCGTAATCCACACTCTGAGCCACAAAACGCCCCGTCAACTCGGGGAACCCGGCGGCGGCGCGTTGCAGGTGATAGCCGAGAATTTTTGAGCCGCCCCAACCCACCGCCGCTTCTAACCCCTGGCCGCCCACATTGTCTATCCGGCCATTGGTCAATACCATCTGCCCCTTGTCGTAGACAATCCCGATCCGGCGCGCGATCGCTTTGATGTCCACTCCGGTTTCCGCCTCAAGCAAATGCGCCAACTCGCCCAAATCCCAGAGGTACATCATATCCAACGGACAATTGACCAGCTCGCCTTGCAGACAGGTAGCAAACGCCAGACCAAAATGCTTATCGGGGAAGTCCTTCAGGACAGGGTTGCCGGCCTCATCCACGTTGCCCAACATGAAATACACGTTCGGGTTGGATTTCATGGCCGACCAGGGAAAAGAACTCCCGTGGAAATACTTTGCCAGAAACAGCCGCGCCCTCTCCGGCTCGTTCCGCTCCAACAAATACATCACCAGAGTCCATAACATGGTGGTCGAATTGCCGGAAAAGCCGGTCTTCAACTCCGCCGCGCCGAACCCGGTCGAGAAAGCTTGCACCAGCGCGTTCAACTGACGACGCCCCTCTTCCGATGCGACTATATCGTCAATTTTCTTCGACACAAAATCGGGGTCGATCATTCCCAGCCACTCGGCGGCCTGGAAGATCTTGTAGGGCGGCAACGCCTCGCCGGTCAGGGTGAACTTGAAATCCACGTTCTTTCCAAATTCGATGGCAGGCTGAAGCGATTTCAACTCATTCACGATGGTGACCAGATAGGGGGCGTAGGTATACACAGCAATGAGCGTTTTACCGCTCGCCTGCCGCGCCACCTCACAAATATCCTGCGCAACCTCAAAGGAGTTCAAACCCAACGAGCGAAAAGTCATGTGGCCGAACTCCTTGCTGATCATGGACAGCAATTGCACCATGTTGTAACCCGCGCCCCAGGCGGGCTGGCCGGGCTGGGCCATCGCCGTCGCCATAATGACCTCGACACGCTCGTAACGGTCAATTTGCCAGTTCGCTTTCAAAAACTCGCGCATGGCCGGAAGCGTCTGTGTAATCTGGTCGTCGGACATCAAGAAGTATTTCGACCTGGCGGTGGTGCCGGAACTGCGCAGCAGCTGCGCGGATCCGGCGGCGCCGATGCTGAGGCGATCCTGCGGCGAATAACGATAGAAAAAGTCGGGCGTCATCACCGGCAAACCGCGCAGCGACTCCACCCCGGTCAGAAACGACAAATCCTTGATGCCATGCTCGCGCCAAAAAGCAATACAGGCGCGGTTATACTTTCCCAGATAGAGCGCCGTTTGCAGCGCCTTCTTAGCCGCCAACTTTTCCTGAACCGAAGCCGGGGTCAACCGCTGCATCCAATCAATCAAATTGATCGAACGCAATACCGGGAGACGATCCAAAATCCGCTGCATCCGCATCAGCGAAGCCATCGCCGCATCCATCTCGGCCAGAGTCGGCGCCGTTTCGACCAACGGGGCCACCTGCGCCGTGGTCAATTCAAGATAATCGCTGCCGGCTTGATCCACCATAAAAATCCTCCGTCAATGCGCCTGAATTTTGCATCCCGTCCCGTTCACCCCCCCATCGTCCGCCGACCGCCGCCCCAAAGGCTCACGGCGCGTTCAGCACAAAATCGAGCACCTCATCCAATTTGGCCGTCGCCAGCCCAATCACATGGTCGCCGCCGCCATAGAAAAAATAAACCACGCCGTCCACCACCGGATTGGCGCACGAAAAGATCACGTTGGGCACGTCTCCGCGCAGCTCCCACAGTTCCTCGGGCCAGAAGATCGCCGCCTGCGGGCGCCGGATGACACGCGCGGGGTTCGCCAAATCCAACAGGCACACGCTCTGGCGATAGACGTGGTCTTCATTGTAGCCGTGATAGAACAGCAACCATCCATGAGGCGTCTCGACCGGCGCGCCGTTTGCGCCGACCGCAGCAGTATCCCAATCGTTGTCCGGACGCGGCGCAAAGACAGGCGCCATGTCCGCCTCGTTCCAGGCGCGCAAGTCATCACTGTACGCCAACCAGACGTGCGGGCGGCGCCGGTGCAACGCCGCAAAACGCCCGGCAATCCGGCGCGGGAACAGCACGTGATCCTTGTTGTCCTCACCGTACACCAGCGCGCCGAGCGTCTCCCAGGTCAACAGATTGCGGCTGCGCGCCACCATCGGCAGGATACCGCCGCCGGCGTGAGTCGGCTCGCCCACGCCGGAAAATTCGCGCCCGTAAGCGGTGTAGGTCATGTAGTAGGTGTCGTCAATCTTGACCACACGCGGGTCTTCCAGCCCGCGCGAATCCAAACCGCCCGCGCGCGGCGCAAGCAGTGGAGAACGCATCCGGTTCCAGTGCACGCCATCCTCGCTGACGGCGTAGCCGATACGGCTGACCCAATCCAGCCCCTGGGCGCGATAAAACATGTGGAACAGGCCGTTGTCGTACAAAACGGCGGGGTTGAAAACATTGTAGCATTCCCAATCGGAAGTGGAGTCGGGCAATAGAATCGGATTGAGGGCATGACGTTGTAATTTCATGATGGTTAATTTAAAACAATGATGACGCCTTCGTCGGCGCGCAATTCCAGGGCATCCAGCGACACAGCGCCTTCACGGTCGAGGTGCGTGGAGAGCGTCACGACGCCCCAGCGCTCGCCGGGGATGGCGACGGTGCGCGGTTCGGCGGCAAAGTTCAGCGCGACGAGATAACGCGCTCCGCCGGCTTCGCGCACGTAAACGTAGACGTCCTGCGCCGCTACCTCCTGCGGGCAGTACGACCCGCCGTAGAGGGCCGGCGTCTCGCGGCGCAGATGAAGCAAGTTGCGATAAAGCGTCAACAACGAGGTAGGATCGTCTAGCTGCGCGGCCACGTTGCGCGTCGCGTAATCTGCCGCTACCGGCAACCACGGCTCGACGCCCTCCGGGCTGAACCCGGCGTTGGGGGTCGCGCTCCACTGCATCGGGGTGCGACAGCCGTCGCGGGTGCGTTCCGGCCCAAGGTTGCGCCCCTGCGGGTCCTGAATCTTGTCAGGGGGGATGGGCACGTCTTCCATCCCAATTTCATCGCCGTAGTAAAGCGTGGGGGCGCCGCGCAACGTCAGCAACAGCATCGCCGCGACGCGCACCGCTCGCCGGCCAAAACGGGTAGACAGACGCATCCGGTCGTGATTGCCGAGCACGTAATTGGGCCAGGCAAAATCGGGGAGCGCCGCCTCCAGCGCATCCACCGAGGCGCGAATACGCTGCGCATCCCAGGCCATCCCATCCATCAGCCGGAAATTGAAGGGCAGATGCAACTCGTCGCCGGTCTCGCCGTAGTAGCGCGCCCATTCAGGCAACGGCCCCCACAGTTCACCGATGGCGCACCGGTCAGCATAAGCGTCCAACACGGCGCGAATCTCGCGCATCACCGCGTGGTTGTCGGGCTGGTACATATTGTGAACCGGCAGGAAACGCGCAAAGATGTCGTTGTCGGGCAATCCCGGAGGCGCCGTCGGATTCGGCGGATTATCGCGCAGCTCCGCATCTTTCAACAGCAAACCGATTACATCCATGCGGAAACCATCCACGCCACGCTCCAACCAGAAGCGCAACGTGTCCAGCATCGCCGCCTTGACCGCCGGATTGCGCCAATTGAGTTCGGGCTGTTCTTTGCAGAACTGATGCAGGTAGTACTGCCCCGTCTGCGTGTCGTAAGTCCACGCCGGCCCGCCGAAAAAGCTGCCCCAGTTGTTGGGCAACGCGCCATCCGGTCTGGGGTCGCGCCAGATATACCAGTCACGCTTAGGGTTGTCGCGGCGGCTGCGGGATTCGACGAACCAGGGGTGTTGGTCAGAGGTGTGATTGGGGACCCAATCAATAATGAGCTTCATTCCCCGCCGGTGTAACGCGCCCACCAGACAGTCGAAGACGGACAAATCGCCAAAAAGTGGATCAACGTCGCAATAATCTGCAACATCGTAGCCAAAATCGGCCATAGGCGAGGGATAGAACGGGCTGAGCCAGAGAGCGTCAATGCCCAAATCGTGCAAATAATCCAGGTTATCCAGCACGCCCTGTAGATCGCCGACGCCGTTTCCGGTTGTATCCCTAAAACTTCGGGGGTAAATCTGGTAGACAACCCCGCGTTGCCACCACCGCAGGTCATTCTCCGATTCGGGTTTCAAAGCCGATACCTCCTGAGCCTGGATTTCTAACGCCATCGCAAGGATAGCACGGGATACAAAGAAAGCAAAACCGGACTTTAGTTAAACAGCAATCTCAATCTCTCCCCCGCGCACAATATCGTTCGGATCCATCGCGTTCAACAATTCCAGCGCGTGCAAGTAGTGCTGTTGCACCTCGGTATCGGCGTAAAATTGATTCGCCTGAGAAGCGGCCTTGAGCGTATAGTCAAGCGCGCGGTCCAGCTCGCCGGCGGCGTGATACTGCGCGGCCAGAAAACTGTAGTATTCCTTCTTCCCGGTCGTGACCAGACACTCAAGGTACTGTGCAACCTTGAGGTGCGAGGCTACGCGCTGCGCACTGAGCAAATTGCTGTACACCACATCCCGGACGAGCGACGATTCAAAAGCGTATTCATAGCCCAACAACGGGACGGGACGCCGGTCGTGGATCAACTGCGCCTCACGCAAAAGTTGTAGCTGTTCTTCCAATTGCGCCGGAGTCATGCCAGATGTCAGCGCCAGCAGCATGTCGAACCAAAAGATCGCGCCGATGACCGAAGCCATCTGCAAGACGTGGCGCGTCATCGGCGACAGCTGGTCCACCCGCGCCATCAACAGACTTTGCAAGCTCTCCGGGAGCGCAAACGTGGTCACCGCCTGCGTGACCTGCCAGCGCCCGCTTTCCCCTTCCCGCACCAGCACGCCGCGATCCACCAGCGCGTGCACCATCTCCTCAATGTAGTACGGGTTGCCCTGAGATTTCTCGATCAAGCGGGCCAGTGTCTCCACCGGCAGCACAGCGGGGCCGATCAAAGCCTCCACAAACTCGGCGCTCTGCGCTTCATTCATCGGCTTGAGCTCCAGCTCGGTGATGTACGGCGCGCCGGACTCACGGATGCGCCCGCGGAAATTCCAGATGGGCGCGGTCTCATCGGGGCGAAAGACGATGATCCAAAGCAGGGGAACCTGATCGCACAGCGGCAGACAAAATTCCAACAGATCCAACGACGTCTGGTTGACCCATTGGGCGTTAGAAATGGACAGAACCAGCGACCCCTGGTGCGTCAACGCCTGAAGCCAGCTGCGCACAGAAAGGAAAAAGTGTTCTCGCATTTCCTTGGAATTAAGCGCCCCTACCCGTGCAGCATCGTCCGCGTCCAGGGGCAACATCAGAAAATGCGCCAGATAGGGATAATAATCACGCCAGGAATCTCCCCATAGTGCTTTGGCCTGGATGCGGAAACGCCGGGCGATGTCTTCGGGCGGATCGTCGAAGCTTACCTTCAACCATTGACGCAGCAGCCGAAACCACAAGGCGTAGGGCCAGGATTGATTGTACGAGCGGCATTGGTGATGCAGCCAGGTGATGGCCGCATACTTGGGCGCAGCCGGCGCCGGGCAGGCGCGATTCGTGCAGGCTTCGGTCAACAGGACATTCTGGCGCGCGAAATACTGGCGCACCTTGCCCAGCAGAAACGACTTGCCCATCCCCCGTTCGCCGGTCAAGGTGATGATCCCGCCTTGCCCCTGGCGCAGCGCCTCGACGTGTTCCCGCAGCAGATCGAACTCGTTCTTCAGCCCGATCAACGACAACGAAAACCGATAGGGCTGAACCCCGGTCGTACGTTCGCTGTCGGCGCGGAAGATGAGCGGGCGGTACACAGCGACCGGTTGGCTGCGTCCCTTGACCATAATCTCCCCCAGCGGCTCCCACTCGAAGTGCGATGCGGCCAGGCGGTGAGTGTTTTCGCTGACCAGAACGGTGCCTGGTTCGGCGGCGGACTCCATCCGCGCGGCCAATGCGACCGCTTCGCCCATAGCCGTGTCCTCGCTGTGGCGCCGGTCATCGCCCACACTGGCGACGATGATCTCGCCGGTGTTGACGCCCACCCGCAGCGCCAACGAGATGCCGTCGTGCTCCAACAACTTGAGCGCATACTGCTTGATGACGCGCTGAATCATCAGCGCAGCCAAAACCGCCCGCTCCGGGTCGTCCTCGTGCGCCGTCTGCGCGCCAAAAAACGCCACCAGACCGTCGCCGCGGAATTGATCCACCACCCCGTCGAAACGATAAATTTCCGTCTCAAGGAGTTGAAAAACCTGGTTCATCAGCTCCACCCAGGGTTCGGTGCCCAACCGCTCCAGCAGCTGCGTCGAATCTTTCACGTCCACGATGATGATGGTCGCCACACGCCGCTCGCCGTCCAATGGCAAGGTTGCAGCAGCGGGCGCCGGACTGAAAGCCATCTGCGCCTCGTAAGCGTCCTCGCGTTCCGGCGCGGCCAGCCTGGCGCCGCACATCCCGCAAAAACGATGCCCCGGCGGATTGGCGTACCCGCAGTTGGGGCATACCGGTATCAAAGCCACCGCGCACATCCCGCAGTACTTCATCCCCGCCGGATTGTCAAACCCGCAATTCGTACACTTGATCATAACCGCATTATCCACAAAAACCGGGGCGCGTCTACTTAAATAACGCGCCCCGGATTATTCACAGAAACTTTGTAAATCCTACTACGACATCATATCCATGACCCTGGCAAAGCGCTCGGCCAACTCCTGCAAGATCGTCACGGACATTTCGGGGTCCTCGCGCAACATAGCCAGGAAATCCCAACGGGTAAGCACCAAACAACGGGTCGGTTCGGTGGCAACGACCGACGCCGTGCGAACAGAGTCGGTCAACAGGGCCATCTCGCCAAAAAAGTCCGTGGGCCCCAACGGGTTGAGCACGGTCTTGACGCCGTCGGCGCGCACTCGAATCGCCTCGGCCTTGCCGGAGACAATGATGAAGAAGCCGGCGCCACCCTTGCCCTGGGTCACAATCGCATCCTCAGCCTGGTATTCACGCTCGGCAAAACGTGCGCTCAGCCGTTCAAGCTGCCGCTGTTTCAAAGCCTGGAACAGGGGAGTGCGACTTAAAATACTGATGGTATCTGGTGTATCAGCCATGGATTATTCCTCCTAGTCTTGAAGAACCGATGAATACACCCCACATTGTACCACATTAGCAATAAATGCAACGTCTTAAACGCCCTTGAGCTTGAGCTCGTCCGCGCGATGGCAGGCGACAAAGTGATCGGGCGCCATCTCGCGGAACTCCGGGAGTTCGTTGATACAAATGTCTTTGGCGTAACGACAGCGCGGGTGGAAGTAGCAGCCTGACGGGGGGTTGGAAGGATCGGCCACGTCGCCTTGCATGATGATACGTTCGGATTCGTAGCGCGGATCGGGCTTGGGCACCGCAGACATCAGCGCTTCGGTATAGGGGTGCAGCGGCGCGTTGTACAGGGCGTCGGATTGGGCCATCTCGGCGATCTTGCCAACATACATGACCGCGACGCGGTTGGAGATGTGCTGCACCACGCTCAAATCGTGGGCCACGAAGATGTAAGACAGATTGAAGTCCGCCTGCAAGTCCTGCAACAGGTTCAACGTCTGCGCCTGGATGGACACGTCCAACGCCGAAACCGGCTCGTCGCAGAAGATAATCTTTGGATTCAGCGATAACGCGCGCGCGATGCCGATGCGCTGCCGCTGCCCGCCGGAGAACTCGTGCGGGTACCGGCGAATGTGCTCTTTGCGCAGCCCTACCCGCTCCAGCAACTTCACCACCGTGGCTTCCATCTCCGCATCAATCTTCATCCCGTGAATCACCATCGGCTCCGAGACGATGTCGAAGATTGACATGCGCGGATTCAGCGAGTTGATGGGGTCCTGGAAGATCATCGCGACCTGGCGGCGAATGCGCTTCATCTGAGCCTTGTCCAGGTCGAAGATGTTGACCATCTCCTGCTTTCCATCCTCAGAAAACAACTCAGTCTCGAAATGCGCCGTGCCGGCGGTCGGTTCGTACAGGCGAATGATGGTGCGGCTGACGGTCGTCTTGCCGCAACCGCTCTCCCCCACCAACCCCAACGTCTCACCCCGGCGAAGGTAGAGGCTCACATCATCCACCGCTTTGACGTAGCCAACGACTTTCTTGAGCATGCCTTTCTGGATGGGGAAATACTTCTTCATCCCGCGCACATCCAGGATCATGTTGTCAGTTTTCACGGCGGCTTGATTCGCTATGTTTTCAGCCATTTTTGCTCTACCTCCTAAGCGCCCTCGTATAACAGACAGCGGGCCCAGTGACCGGGCTCGACCTCAATCCACTTGGGCGTCAACACATCACACTTCCCCGGCATGAACGAGGGACAGCGCGGGTGGAAAACGCACCCCTGCGGCAAGTGGAAGGGATCGGGCACCATTCCCTTGATCGAAGCCAGACGCTCACCGGTGCGCTTGCCCACTTTCGGGATGGATTGAAGCAGCGCGCGGGTGTAGGGATGCTTGGGATCGTAGAAAACCCGCACGGTCTCGGATTTTTCTACCTGCTTGCCCATGTACATCACCACGATCTCCTTCGCCATCTCCGCCACCACGCCCAGATTGTGAGTGATGAACATAATAGACATCTCCATCGAACTCTGCAGCTCGCGCATCAAGTCGAGAATCTGCGCCTCGATGGACACATCCAGCGCCGTCGTCGGCTCGTCGGCGATCAGCATAAACGGCTGGCAAGAGAGCGCGACAGCAATCATCACCCGCTGGCGTTGCCCGCCGGAAAGCTGATGCGGATAAGCGTCCACCCGCTCGTGGGGCTTGGGAATCCCTACTTTTTGCAGCATCTCGATGGAAATCTCGCGTGCTTCTTGCCTGGTAACATGGCGATACTGCATCATCTGCTGCGCCATCTGCTCCCCCACCGTCTTGGGAACCAACCGGTGCAGGTTCAGCGCTTCGCCAATGTGCGTGCCGGTGGTGTAGACGGGGGTCAGAGAGCTCATCGGCTCCTGGAAAATCATCGCGAACTCGCCGCCGCGAATCTTGCGGATCGCATCGCCGTCGGGATCAAGCGCGGTGATATTGACCACCTCGGCGGGCTTCTTCGGATCGTACTTATCGCGGCGGTGGTAAATAATCTCACCCCCGGTGATCTTGCCGGGCTTGGGCACCATCTGCATCACGGCTTTGGCGGTGATGGATTTGCCGCAACCGCTTTCGCCGATCACGCCCAACGTCTCGCCCCGGTTGATGGTCAACGTAAAACCATCAACGCCGTGGATGATCCCATCGCGCACTTCGAACTCTACGTGCAAATCCTTGATTTCGACTAAAGGCTCGGCCATAGCATCCTCCTTTTACCGTCCACCGTAGGGGTCCATGGCATCGCGCAGCCCGTCGCCGAGCATGTTGAAGGCCAGCACCGCTATAATGATGAAAGGCACCGGAATCAACATCCAGGGAGCGAAACGGATGACGCGCACGCTGCTGACCTCCTGGAGCAACACCCCCCAACTGGTGAGCGGCGGGCGCAAACCGAGTCCCAACCAGCTCAACGCGGTTTCTGCCAGAATCATGCCGGGGATCATCAACGTCGCAATCACGATGACGTGGCTCATTGTGCCGGGCAGCAGGTGGCGGAACATGATCCGCCGGTCGCTGGCGCCCGCGCTCTGCGCCGCCAACACGTATTCGCGTTCGCGCAAGGAGAGGATCAAACCGCGCACCTGGCGCGCCAGCCCGCCCCAGCGAATAAAGACGAGAATCAACGTCAACATGAAGTAGACGAGAATCGGCGACCAGTCAACGGGGATCGCCGCGGCCAGCGCCATAAAGAGCGGGATGTCCGGGAAAGCGCCCACGAACTCGACCAGACGTTGGATCAAAATGTCGGTCGCGCCGCCGTAATACCCGGAAATCGCTCCCATCACCATGCCCAAAAGCAAGGTGAGAAATTGTCCGATCAAACCCAGGAGCAACGACAACCGCCCGCCGTAGAAGATCCGCGAGAAGAGGTCGCGCCCCAACCGGTCGGTGCCGAACAAGAAAGCGGTGCCCTCAGGATACTTCTCCGTGTTGACGCCAAAAAGGTGAATATCGGCAGGAATCAAGCCCAACAATTTGTACGGTTGCCCTTTGACGAAGAGAGAAATGGGATAAATTCTCTCCTTGTTCACGGTCCAGGTGCGCGTGCGCGCCACTACATCCACTTGCTGATCTAACCCGTACACAGCAGGGAAAATGCTAAATTTTCCCTCGGGATTCTTGAAAACCAACGGCTGCGGGCGGGCTTCGAGGTAGTCGGATTGGTAATCCAGCAGGTAAGGCGACACAAACTCCGCAAACAAACCGCACGAAGCATAAAAAAGGATAATGATGATTGCGCCCACGATCGCCAGCTTGTTCTTCTTGAACTTCCACCATACCAGGCTCCAATACGCCTGGCTGAGCTGCTGCTTAGCCTTTTCCGGCTCAGACTCATTTGGGGTAACTTGAGGTTCTTCCATTGGTGTATACCCTCCTTAATCCAAACGGATGCGCGGATCGAGCGCAGCCAACAAGAGGTCGCCGATCAGCGAGCCGATCATCGTCATCAGAACGATAAACACCAGCACCGTTCCGGCGAGGTACATGTCCTGCTTTGTCAAAGCCTGCACAAAGAGCGGGCCCACCGTGGGCAGGTTGAGCACCGTCGCCACCAGGGCGTCGCCGGCCACGATGCTCGGCAACGCTTCCGAAGTCAAAATCACGATGAGCGGATTGATGGCGACGCGCACCGCATGCTTCCAGTTCACGTCCCCCTGTTTCAATCCACGCGCGCGGGCCGCCTCGACAAACGGCTGGCCGAGCGTCTCCAGCAGATTGCCGCGCATGATGCGCACCAGCCCCGCCGTCCCGGTCACGCTGCTGATCAGCGCCGGGATCCAAATGTGTTTGAGCAAATCAACGACTTTGCCCAAACTCCACGGCGCATCCACGAAAGCGCTTGAGAAAAGCCCACCGACTTCTACCTTCAAAACCATCATGGCAAAAAAGAGCACCAACAATGCCAGCAAAAATCCCGGCATTCCCAGGCCCAGAAAACTCAGCGTGGTAACAACTTGATCGCCAAGAGAATATTGGTGGGTAGCAGAGTAGACGCCGACAGGAATCGCTATGCACCAGACGATGGTAATACTGAAAAGCGCCAGTATCACCGACATCGCCGCGCGTTGTCCGATGATCTCTTTGACCGGCCGCTCGAATGCGAACGATTCCCCGAAATCCCCTTGAACAAAGTGCGTAATCCAGTTCCAGTACCGCGACAGCACCGGTTCATCAAGTTTGTAACGCGCGCGATAATTCTCAATGCGTTGCTGGGCGCTAAGATCGCCGCGCGCCTGCAACTCCTGCATTTTTACGGTCAAAAAATCTCCGGGCGGTAATTCAATAATGAGGAAGGCGACGAAGGAAACCAAAATGATCATGATTCCCATGTAGAATACACGCCTCGCGATATAGGATAGCATCGCTACCTCCTTAAAAAGGGTAAAAGAGGGGGTATTCGCGGGCAGGGATCCCCCCGCAAACACTCTTCCTTGTACATAAAGAAGCCTGTGGCGGGCGAGAATCTCGCCCGCCACAGATAAGGAACAAAGGAGCAGGTTACTTGTCCATCCAGTATTGCTCGGGGTTGGAGTTGCCGGGGGTGCCGGGCGCCCACGGGCCGAGCACACCGTATTCCAAGACGTTCTTGAAGTAGTTCTTGCAAACCACCGGTTGCGGCTGGTCGCCCGCCGCGCCGATGATGAAGGGGCCCTGGTCAATGTAGACCCGGACGGCCTTCCAAATGATCTCATTGCGCTTCTGCTCATCGGGTTCCTGCAAACCCTGGCGGTAAATATCCTGCAACAGCGCCGCCGGGCTGCCGGCCTCGGGTTCCCACCCTTGCTCCCCACCGGTCTTGTAATACTGACCCTGCATGGGGAAGGCGCGCGTGCCTTCGCCGACGCCGCGCACCGGGAAGATCCAGTCGGGGTAAGTCCAGAGGTCAAGCTCCGAAGCGTGAGTTGTGGCCAGCATGAACAGACCGTTATCGCGGTTGGTGCCGCCGTCGGACGCGCCAATGGCGTTGTCAATCAACACCTTGACGCCCAAATCCTCAAGGTTCTTCTTGTAGACCTCGACGAAGTCTGTGTTGATTTTCGGAGCGCTCCAGTCGTTGAGCTGGATGATGAGCGTAAAGGGCTTGCCGCTGGGCAGGTCGCGAATGCCATCGCCGTCGGCGTCCACGAAGCCGGCCTTGTCGAAGGCGGCCTTGGCCTTGTCGGGGCTGTATTCCGCGTAGGATTCGGCCCACTCTTTAAAGACCTTCTTGCCTTCGTCGCTGGCGAAGTGCGGCGACTGCGGGCTGATGGTAAATTGCTTGGGCTCGCCGATGCCGGCCCAGGCTACGTCCACGACGCGCTGGCGATCCATCGCGTACGACAAACCGATGCGGAAGTCCTGGTTGCGCAAAAGCTCGCGGATTTCCTTATCCTCTTCGGTTTCCTTCGCCGGATCGTATTCCATGTCCTTGTGATAGTCCTGGTTGATGATGATCCCAGGCCACGCGCCCGCGCCGTTCATCCAGCCGGGCACCAGACGGAAGTCGCCCGCTTCGGCGTTCTCTTGCAAGAAGGGGATATCAACAGGGCTGCCGTTATAGCGGAAGTTACAATCGTAGCGCCCCTGTGCGACCTGCAGCAGGCGCACCTCGCTGTCTTCCACCAATTCCACACGGATGGCGTCAATATAAGGAAGTTGGTTGCCTTCGGTGTCTACTTTCCAGTAGTAAGGGTTACGCTCCAGCAGGTGATATTCGCCGGCTTTGTATTCTTTCAAACACCATGCCATCAGACAGGGATAACCGGGGGTCTCAAACCAGCGATCCATCAGGTCGAGTTCGGTGTAGCCCTCCTCGCCCTTCTTGCCGTCGTAATTGGGGTGATATTGCTTGAGGAAGTGCGCCGGCTTCATCAGCGGTTCCCACTCCCAGAAGCCCTGCGCCAGAACGTAAGGCATAATGTACTGCGGTTTGTCGAACTTCAACACCCAGGTAAAGTCATCAGGAAACTCCATGGTAATGGGAGTGCCGTCAGAGTTGCGTCCCCACCAGGGCACCGACACCGTTTTGTAGTCCTCATTCTGGGCGAGGTCTTCCCACCAGAATTTCAGGTCGGCCATGGTAAACGGTTCGCCATCGGACCACTTGATACCGGGGATGAAGTGCATCGTGATGGTCTTGCCCTCATCGCTCCACGTCGGCATCTCGGTCAACAGACCCGGCTCGTAACCGGTAAGATCGGCCTTCCAGCGTACAGGTGGATCGTACAGCTTCATTCGAATGTTGCCTGCGCCTGCATACCAGGTCACATCGTTCCAGGTGCCGCCATACTTGCCGACGGATTCCACCGGCTTGATGACGGTGGGGTTAGGCGGAAGACGTTCGTCCACGGGGGGCAACGTCCCGGCCTTTACCATCTCGGCCAACATCGGGGCCTCGTTGAACTTATCAACCGCGACCGGGGCTTCTTCGGTCGCCTCCACAGTTGCCGGCGCGGCAGTCGTCGCGGCAGCAGTCGTCGGGGCGGGAGTCGGCGTTCCGCCGCCGCCACATGCGCTGATCAGCATAGACAGCGCAGTTATCAAACTCATTACCAAAAATAGTCTCTTCTTCATTAGAAACTCCTCCATAGGAAATGCTAAACTTACTTTTTGAATAATCCAGGAATAGCTTTCAATGTATCGTGTTGTAAGCGCAACCACCCCCTTTACCAGGAAACATTTCAACAGCGCCGTCGCAATGCGCGGCAGTCTTCACTACACCGGCCAACACTACTTCCCTAACAAAACGCCTAAAAACTGCGTCGTGCGCCTGACCGTTTCTTCGATCGGCATGCCCTGCCACAAAGTCTGCTCGAACATCTGCTGCAACATCAGCGAGGTCTGAAGATAGTTGTGTACCAGCGGCCGTATCCGCGATTTAGGCAACAACGAGACCAGTTTCGACAACCAGGGATGCTGCTCGGCGCTTCGGAATTGCTTATTCACCGAGCGATGGGGGGAAAGCTGCAGGTTCTCGTTGCAGAATGATAGCGACATGGCCGAAGAGGCTGCTAACTTCAAAATCTCCAGGCTCAATTCCTGAACCTCGGACTGCTGCAAGATGACCCAGCTCGTCCCGCCCAGCGAGGCGACCGGCGGCACGTCGTCCGAAGGACGCGGCAACAGCACAAAGCCCAGGCGCTCTGCAGTGCTCTGCTCGTCGTCGGCCCATTCGCATTCCTCGCGGATGCGCGGCCATTCATAAGTGCCCCCCAAAGCCATCGGCGCCTTGTCCTGAACGAAAAGCCGCACCAGGTCCCACACTGGATACGAGTCCATGGCTTCGGGCAGATAAGCCCGGCGCTCCAGCGTGATCCCCTGCAAAAATCGCAACGCCTTGTGAACCGCCGGGGTATCCAACGAGAGCTCCCCGCCGGCGTCAAACACGTCCCCACCGGTCATCCACAGGAAAGCGATCAGTAAATTGACGGTAGCCTCGCCGGCGGCTGCCGATACCGGCAGCACCACAGAATATTGATGGCCTAATCGCCGCAACACTTCGGGGGCGGCAAAATAATCGAGGGTTTCTAACCAGGCGGGCCATGTCGTCGGAGGCGTCAAGCCTTCTTGATCAAACCAATCCTTGCGATACCACATCCCGGTGATATCGGTCTGAACCGGGACGCCATACAGCAGCCCGTTCACGGTGTTATTCTTGATCACCGGCAACTCGAAGTCCTGCATGATCTCGTCCACCCAAAGCGCATCCAGGGTGTTCAACGCCCGGATATAGCCGTTTTGAGCGTAGTCCATAATCCAGACATAATCCAGAGGCGCAATATCGGGGGCATTCCCTTGCGCGACGGCCCGACGCAAGATTTGATGATATTCATCCCGCGAGCACATCGTAACATCAAGCTGCACTTCGCGCTCAGGATGCAGCGTATTCCACGAGTGCACGGCCTCATCCAGCGACGCCATCCACCGCACGTCAAAATGCGCCAACACGCGAATGGAAGTTTTATAGTCCAGGCTGGCCGGTGCGACCGGCGCCACGAACGTCCCCTGCCCGGCCCGCCGATAAATCAGCCCTTCGCGCGCCAATTCGGTCAATGCCTGACGCACAGGGGCGCGGCTGATCGCAAAAAGCTCACACAGTTCCATCTCCGTGGGCAAACGGTCGCCCGGATGCAAATCACCGGACTCCATTTGTTTTTTGATGTGGAGTTTGAGCTGGTAATACAGCGGAATAGGGGAAGTTCGATCAACAGTCATAACATCTCACAGCCATAGTTTGGTATAACCTTATAACATTATAATGCCAGCGCTTACTCTGTCAAGCCATAAGATACCAAAAATCCGGGAAGAATGTCAAATGTAGCGAGAACATCCCTTGCACTTTACGACAGTTGAAGGACAATCACGGTTTACATGTCAGAGATATAAACGGGGTTTTTCGCGGGCGGGTACC
>DAOUFX010000277.1:0-4271 GCA_034429675.1 Anaerolineae bacterium
ACCCCCGCACGAAAAAACACCCCTCCTTATATCCGGCTAACGGCTAAAAGCTGACAGCTAAACGTCATTTTCAGAGGAGACGCTCATGCCGGATTCCAGCATTTTGATTGTAGATGATGAAGTCTTGATTCGTCGCGCACTCTCGGATTATCTGCAAGAGTGCGGCTATACAACGATGACTGCCGCCGATGGCGAGGACGGCATCACGAAGGCGCGCGCCAAACGCTTTGACGCCGTCTTGGTGGATTTGCGCATGCCGCGTGTGGATGGTTTGGAAGTGATTGCCACACTGAAAGCCGAACAACCGGATCTGCCGGTGGTAGTCGTTTCGGGGACGGGTGTTTTGCAAGATGTCATTGCCGCAATGCGCCTGGGAGCCTGGGATTACATCACCAAACCCATCCACGACATGGATGAAATTGCCGTCGTGGTCGAACGTGTGCTGGACAAGGCGCGTCTCATCGCCGAACGCAACCGCTATGAATCCGAACTGGAAACTTTGAATCGTTCACTGGAAGCAGAGGTGGCCCGACGCACACGCGATTTGATCGCCCGTAACCGCGATTTGACCGTGCTTAACCATGTCATCAGCGCCGCCACTGCCAGTCTGGATTCGGTTCGAGTCTTGCAAGTCCTGTGTGATGAGTTGGCTGCCGCTTTTCAGTTGTCTCAGGTGACTGCCATGTTCATTCAAACGGATGCCGGCTGCGCTACCATCATGGCCGAACACGGCGAGCCGGGGAAGTCCGCTACGTTGGGCCGTGAAGCGCCCATCGGCGCCGATTTTGTCGCGCGCATTCTTGATGATCCTCAGCCGTTTCTGTTGCTCAACACCCAGTGGGCGCCCCAGCTCAAGGAGTTTTTTGCCCTGGTCTCCCATGACGAACACGATTCCATTCTAATCGTTCCGCTGGTCGTGCGCGGACAGGTCGTCAGCATCCTCAGTCTGGACGCCGCCGCCGACTTCCAGTATAGTCAGAACGATCTTGATCTTATCCAACACGCCGCCGCCGCGACGGCGCAATCCCTGGAGACCGTTAGTTTGCACCAGGAATTGCGGCAGCACGCCGAAGCGCTGGAGGCCGTTGTGGCGCAACGCACCCTGGAGTTGCGCGCGGCCCTGGAACAGGCTCAGGCCGCCGATACGGCCAAATCGCAGTTCTTGAGCAGCGTCAGCCACGAGTTGCGCACCCCTTTGACCAGCCTCCGGCTTTATCTGGGATTGCTCAGGCGCGGACCGGGGACTAAACAGGATGAATACCTGGAAAGTTTAACTCGCGAGACGGAGCGGTTGCAAACGCTCATCGAGAGTTTGCTCAATATCTCGCGGCTGGATTTGGGCAAGACCCAGGCGCACTTGCAGCCCACCAATCTCAATGACCTGCTGCAAATTCTGGCGAAGGATCGCGAGAAGCTCTTTGCCGAACGCGGCCTGAAACTTACGGTTTCGGTCACGCCCGATCTTCCGCTCACTGCCGCCGACCCCAAATTGATCGAACAGGTCGCCACCAACTTGCTGACCAATGCGATGAACTATACGCCAACCGGCGGCGAGGTGGGGATGGGGACGGCTCTGGCGTCCGTAGATGACGACGCCTGGGTCACATTTTATGTGCAGGACAACGGGCCGGGGATTGCTGAAAGCGAGCAGAAACGGCTATTCGAGCGCTTTTTCCGCGGCGCTGCCGGCCTCAACAGTTCGGCGGCGGGAACCGGATTGGGATTGGCGATTTGCAAAGAGATTGTGGAATTGCACCACGGTCGCATTACCCTCAAAAGCGCCGAGAACCAGGGATGCACTTTCAAGGTCTGGTTGCCGCTTGTCGCAGGCGATGGTCAGGAAGACGCCCTGGCGGCCAATACCTGAGCAATCCGGCGATCGGTCACAGCCATCGGCAGCGCGTGGATCTCGTCCGGGGTAGCCCAACAGAAGTCTTCACATTCGATGCACCGGGGCGTTCCCGCGATCAAACGGCACCGAAATGCATACAGTGTGATCCGAAAGTGGGTGTAGGCGTGCTTTACCACGGCCAATTCTTCACCCACAGAGATTTCAATATCCATTTCCTCTTTTAATTCCCGGCGCAACGCTTCGGGCAACGTCTCTCCCTCCTGACGTTTCCCACCCGGAAATTCCCAGAGTCCCCCCAGCATGTCCTGAAACCGGCGTTGCGCCACCAGGATACGCCCGTCTTCGCGCACCGTCACGGCGGCGGCGACGTCGTAGTGCGGAATCTGCTTGCGCGGGCGCGGCGCAGGGTAGTCGTCCTGGCGCTGTTGCTGCCGCGCCTGGCATAAGGTTTGCCAGGGACAGCTCGCGCAATCGGGCGTCGCAGGACGGCATACGAGCGCGCCCAATTCCATCAAGGCTTCGGTAAACGCGCCCGGCGCAGCTTCGGGGAGCAGAATCCGCACGGCTTCGTTCAACGCCGCCGCCGTGGGCTCCGGTTGCGCCAACACCCGCGCCAGCACCCGGCGCACGTTGCCGTCTACCGCCGGGACGGGCAATCCAAAAGCGATGCTGGCAACCGCTCCGGCCGTGTATGCGCCAATGCCCGGCAGACGCCGGAGCAAAGCCGCATCGGCAGGGAGCGCCCCGCCATAGTCCGCCATCGCTTGTTGTGCAGCCCGGTGCAGGGCACGCGCCCGGCTGTAGTAGCCCAGTCCTTCCCAGACTTTGAGCACCGCTCCCAACGGAGCAGCAGCCAGGTCGGCCAGGGTGGGGAATTGATCGAGAAAGCGCCGGTAATATTCCCGCACCGTTTCAACTTGCGTCTGCTGCAACATCACCTCGGCAACCCAAACGCGGTAGGGGGTGCGCTCGTGACGCCAGGGCAAATCGCGAGCGTGAACGGCAAACCAATCGAGGAGGGCGCGCTGCGCCACTCCTCGATGTTCGATCAGATACGGCTTAAAATCCTGGGCTTGCTTCATTCGGCGTTGGGGAACGGCCCGGTTTTGTGAACCCACACCCAGGTGCCGGCGCCGGGACCTTCTGCCGCGCTGTAGGCCGTTTTTGCGCCTTCGGCTACATAGGGCGTGGTCCAATTGAAGAGCCATTTGGCGTCAAGAATGGATAGATTGACGCATCCGTGGCTGCGCGTAAACCCAAAGGCGCCGTGCCAGTAAGCGGAGTGCAACGCGTACGCGCCGTTGAAATACTG
This sequence comes from Anaerolineae bacterium, assembly GCA_034429675.1. GTDB lineage: Bacteria > Chloroflexota > Anaerolineae > B4-G1 > SLSP01 > JAKQHY01. Next base: position 3,165 of record DAOUFX010000277.1, read on the forward strand.
CGTCCACGTGACGTCCTCCAGGTAATACCACGCCGGGCTGTCCGGCCCCACATCGCGGTTCTGCATGGGCGTGGTCGCCAGCTTGCCCCAGATGCGGGTCAACCCGTCGGGCGTCCAGGTATCGGAGCGCCCGGTCGAAATCAACGTGGCAAAAACCATGCGCTCGCCTTCATAGGCGGCCAACGTTTGCTCGTAAGTGTTGACCTCGATCCATTTCTCGCCCGGCGCTACCCCCTGCGGCGGCGGGTCAACGTCCACTTTTGCGGTGAAGGATTGTTCGACCCATTGGTCGGCGCCCACCATATACCACATCGTCTCGCCCAAAGGCTCCTGGGCGAAAATGGTGATCAGGCTATAGCGTCCCAACGTCACATCCTGCCGCGCTTCTCCACCGGGAGTCGCCGATGGGTTGACGTCGCGGTTGATCCACGCGAACGGATAGGCGGGCTGTTCGGCAAGAGCGATGCCGCTATAAAATGAAGGCGTTACCATCACAATGTATTCAGCCTTGATGAACTCGCCTTCGTTGATTTCATACCATTGCTCGTTGTTATATTGAAGTTCGCCGATGACGCTGAGCCAGTTATCCCCGGCCACGAACTCGCGCATCGGGGGCAGCCCGGCGTAAAATTCCTCCGGGTGTTTGTAAGTTCCGGCGGGCAGTGTGCGCACGTAGGCGTAGTGATATTCGGTGATGGCGCCTTCGGGCGTCTCAATTTCCTCGACGGCCAGGGTCGGCAGGGGATCGGGCAAGCGAGCGCGCAAATACTCCATGCGCGTCTGGCGCGCTCCAGGGCTGTAGGATGGGCAACGATACGGAGAGCGGCGCGTCGTTCCTGCCTGACACAAATACTGCGAGGTCATATCGGAGAATAAGTCCGGGCCGGAATTGGGCGGCGTCGCCGCCACGGTTGGTTCGGCCCACAGTGCTGCGAGAATCAACAAGAACCCAAACACGATAAGTTTTCGCATAGACCACCCCTAAAAAAGAAAAGGAACGTATTTATAATTATACCACAAGTAGGGGCGAGGCATTCCTAAAAGATTCTGTGGATACGCAGGCTTTATGAGATATACCATGCCGTATGGATAAGACGCCTACGCGGA
>DAOUFX010000278.1:0-3538 GCA_034429675.1 Anaerolineae bacterium
AACCCCCACCTCAGATTTTGAGAAGATACTAATCTGCTTACTAAAAATTCCTTCAACGTAACAAAAAGCACGCTTTATCTATCTAGGACCCGTATGAACACAAAACCAATCACTGTATTGTTTTCCCATAACCATTACGAGCAGTTAGTACCACCTTCCCCGGATGCGGAAGACGCTGCATTTTCCACGCTATATCACATGTTGGCGGATGAGCTGGCTTATAGTCTGAAGCCGACAAGCGAAGCGTCCTTATCCTCCGAACTTTTGTTGGATGTCACCATTTTGGTTATCGGCGCGCCCAGGAATCAGAAAGAGCAAAAGCCCTTCCAACCGGACGAGGTCCAGGCGATCAAAAGCTTTCTACACGGCGGCGGCGCGGTGTTGTTGCTGGCGAACGCCGAGACGTTGTATTATCCGCCGGATGGTTTCAACGACGTGGCTGCGTTGGCCGATATGAAGGTTCAAGAATTTCACAATTATCCCATCACCTACCTGCACGTTTTTTACCCGCACGCAGTGACGGCCAACGTGCGCAAAGTCAAAGTGGGGCGAATTGCAGCGTTGGAGGTAGGCGCGCAGGCGCGCTGCCTGGCGCAGACAAAAGCCACGCAGCAACCGGTATTGGCCTGCGCGCAGGTAGGGCGGGGGCGGATGATCGGGCTGGGGGACACGGGATTGTTCGAGGATGACGCTCTGGCGAAAGAAAACAATGCTGCCCTGACGCGCAATATTTTCCGGTGGCTGGCGCGGCAAAACCCGGTGGATATCGCCGAATTCACAATGCCTGCCATCGTCAAATGGGGGCAGGTGACAGGCGTCAAGTTGAACTTGCGCAATCCCGACCAACAGGCGCGTCCCAGCGTGCGCGTCGAACTGCAATCCAACCAGAGCGCCGCCATTCCAGATCGGGAACTGACGGCCAATTATATCCCGCCAGAAGAGACAATTTCGATGGAGTGGGCGGTGAAGCCCAAGAAATTAGGCGCACAGGGAATGCGTTTGACGGTCACGCTAGAGGGTACAGAACTTTGGCATTTTGACCACCTGTGGCCCGATTTGCAATGCCACGCCCCCGGCTACTTCACATTGGAAGTAAAAAACTCGCAGGGCGAGTTGCAAACGCACTTCAATACCGGCGACGAATTCACCGTTGAGGGCGCGTTCCATTGGGATACTGATGTAGAGGCGCAGGAGTACAAGTTGGAACTGGAAGTAGATGATGGACTGTTTGTGCGCAGCCGGGAGGAAAGCTATGGCAACGAGAAACACTGGCATCTCAAAGCCGTTGAACCGGGCGACCACAAGCTGACGCTGACCCTGGCGGAAAGCGCCCAAACCTTCCCGGCAGTAGTTTCCGTGCGGCGCTCGCCGGAGGCGTGGTTGACGGAGATTTATGCAGCGTATGTGTATCCGTTGGAAGCAGAGATTGCAGCACGGCTGCGGCAGATTGATCCACGTCTGAGCGCGCCGGAAATCATGGAGCAGGGGTTTCATATTTTGCCGCCTGACGAGTATATTGAGGCGGTGTACACAGGAGAAATCCTCACTTGGATAAAGGGCGTCTTGGAATCAGCACGTCGTGAGCAATGGCATAACGTGCCCCTCCTGAATCTTATCCTGAATAATATTGCACCAACCTATTTGCCTGATAAACAAGGCGCCTTTATCCCTTACGCACCTACGCTGGCCAGTCACTTAACACAATTACATCCACAGGCGGCTAAGGGTCTGCGATACAACTTTCTATGTGCGGAAGAAAGTGAAGATATTGAGATCAAACAAAATGTTGCTACCTACCTATTACATGAGAAGTATGGGCACGGTTTTTTCTATACTCACACACGGCTAGGACAACAATTAACATTGCTGAAATGCCACAAAATATTGGATTCTGCCAATCCCGCATCTTCCAAAGCCAATGCGGTAGCCAAACTGCTTGAGGATAGCAGCCTTATTGCCAACGAGGGTTTTGCCGCGTGGTTGGAACTTATAGGTTTACCCTTACTAGATCGTGATGCCCGTCAAGCGGTTGATTTGCGCCGGGTATTACTTATAGAGAATACCTCAGATATGTACAGTGACTTCTTCCGTGAATTTCCACCAAAGTATGATTCGCGTTACCGTGAAGGAATCGAGTATCTTGAATATATCTCCCGCACATTTAACACACGCTGTGCGATACGTTTATTCGTTCTGGCTACCAATATCGAATTTAGCATCTATAAGGACGATATAACCGGTAACCTACGCTTTGATGAAAATTACGTCTACCAACAGCTGTTTGATCCGGAACAGAGACTCCGCTGGCACAGTAGTGTTCGACTGGATACAATTACCAACTGGCTGTATCGTAACGGAAAGACAGCAAAATCGGCTATGCAACAGAATTCTTGTCCAGAAAAATGTAGCCAGATATTGTGTCCATTAGAAGCTTTAGTTACATCAGAACTACAATAGGAGGGGGACTGATGAGCGAAATTCTACAAGAAATGTGGGAAGAATTGATAGCTATTGTGAATACCGAAGGTTTAAAAAGCCCCCGCTTTGCATCTGTATTGGAACAACTTTACCGTCAACTTAAACCTCATCGGAAATTTGGCTCACAAGGAGCCTTACTCAACGGGCGCCATCACGATTCGGAATCCTATCCCGACCTTCCAGAAGACGACAATTGATATTCACAGAACAAAAGCCTGATGCTTGAAATCATAACAAGGGAGAGCCACAATGGATGGTCAACTTGAAAAATTGTGGGAAATTTTACGTGAATTGAGGAACCAGCACAAAGAGAATTCAGCAAACTTTAACATTGCATTTGAACAGTTTCGCGCTCGGTATTATTTTATGTACAAAAGACATTTTCCTCCTGACAGAAGATATCTATTGAGCAATCTCTCAAAACCGCTTTGGCTAATAATATCATCACCATTTGAAATCACGCCCGATGACACTGAGCATTCTAAATAACTAGAATGAGATCATGATGTGACAGATGCAATTGTACCCGAAAAGATTATTAGCCATATTATTCCCGGTCAAAAAGATCAATTGAAATTGTGATATAAAACACCCTCATCTACAATAGACACAACTGATGAAAGATCATCACCAGACGGCGGCAAGTCACAACTACCTACTATTGAGATTGCCACGTAATTTTTAGGAAACCACCCTTTGTTAAGAGGTGACTATGGCGAACAAATCATTCCCGATTTCTATACCTTTAGTTGGAGGGCAATGTCACATCATTGTTCGTTTGCCTGATTCCCACGATAGATTAGTTGTTGATTGTAATTCCGATATCGTTCAATATGAATCACAATCGGATGTCCCCCTGCCACCTCTCGCACCCAGGCCCAACCAGTGTAATAAGTATGATTTTGCGAAGATCAACAAACTGTTAAAGAAAGGATTTCTTCAAATTGGAGACCTTCTAGACATAGGTCTTGTCTCCGGCTTTGAGAACTTCGAATCCAAATTGAGTCCAAATTCTACTTGTGAAGAAGCAATCAGAATATTGATAAGATATACCAGGGAG
>DAOUFX010000279.1:0-26214 GCA_034429675.1 Anaerolineae bacterium
TTTGTGCGGGCGGGGGTACCCGCCCGCGCAAACACTTCCTTATACCTCTAACATGTAAACCGTGATTTTCGTGCTGGCACGGAGTGCGGCAGCGCCGTTGTCTCCTGACTAATCTTTGCTGGCTCTATGGGAATTGCTTCGCGCCGTTTACCGTGCCGTTCTCGACGTGCGGGATGCCGGTGTCTACCAGCTGGTTGCCGTATTTGTCGGTGACGCGGAAGGTGTACGGCCCCGGCCCCATCCCCGGATTGGTTTGCACGAAGTAGTTGTAGGAGGTGCGGCCCACGTTGACCCATTGCCCATCGCCGTTCAGGTATTCAAATTTGGCGATCGGGGTGCGGTGGTTGCGCACCTGCACGGCCGTCCACCACTGGTTGCTGCCATCTTTGAAATGGTAGGCGATCGGGCTGCTTTGCGATTGCGGCCCGGCGACCACCTGCCAGGTGATGTTCACCCGTCCCAGCGGAATATCATCAATGATGGCGAAGGCTTCCTGGCTCAGGTCCAGATGGCCGGCCTTGCATTCGGGGCACAGATCAACGACACGCACCGTCACTGCGCCTTTCGCCCCGACCACGCGGAGGTAGGAACCGCAGACGGACGCATTGTCGTATTCCTCCGCATTCATCGCCGTGACCATCATATCGCCGGGCGACGCATCGAAGGAGCAGGCGCCTTCGCCGGTGGCGTCGTAGTAGGTGGCGATTCCCTGGTGCACCGGATTGGGATTGGTGCGAGTGACCAGCGGCATCCAGACGGTGCCGGTGTATAGCGTCGTTTGCTGCGGCGCCGCGACGGGGGGGGCGTCGGCCATCCGGCTTTGAACCGGCGCCGACGGGGGCAAGGTCAGTAAGGCCAGGGTAATCGGAACTATGACAACGGCTATCCAGATCAGTCTCGTTTTATGCATGATTCACCTCAATTCCTTTCCAAATGTGAGTTTTCGTTACTTCCTCAAACGTAGACAGTAGCGCCTATTTTCGGCGATTTCATCCAGGATTGCGTGCAGGACTTTCGCTTTGTCCTTGATGGCTAATCCGGTGGAGTTTTCCCCGGCCTGAGCCAGCGCCGTCTCCAATTCTTCGATCTCCAACACGGTCGCCGCGACGCAATAGTAGCGTTTGGAGCGCCCCTCGTTGAAGTCCCTCAGCATCTCGTCGAGCAAGCGTTCCCTGTTTTGTTGCGTTTCCTGGAATGCCGCGACGCCGTGCTGCCGGATGAAGGCAATGTTCGCTTCGAGTTTCTGGTAACAGACAAAGGAGTCGTGTTCCCGGCTGGCTTCCCGATGCTTGCGCCACTTTTCGCAGGCGTCGCTCTCGGCGCATTGCCAGCAGAACTCAAGGCCCTTTTTCTTGACCGCGCAGGTGATAAACGGGCAGCCTGCGCCCATGCGGTATGCGCTTTTGCACCCGCCGCACTTGCTTTCGCCCTCGGTGTGATAATTGGGGCAAAGCCGGCAGGACAGACCGCAGATCCCAATTTCGGGGTATTCGATTGGCATGGTTTACACCTCCGTCATCGTCACAACCAATTTTCAGAGTATAGGCCAGAACGTGGAAATTCACAGGATTTCTTTTGTTATGAGGGTGTCCGGCACTTTTTCGCATGGCGCGCATGCTGCCATCCACGAATAAGGACACGAATACACGAATGAGCGTACTGCAAAAACCCGGAAAAACCCGGGATTTTCACGTCGCGCCTGCGCTACGCAGTTAATCCCGATGGCGCAGGCGTCTGATAAAGCAGGTTCGTCGCTAAAATCCCGGTTTTTGCAGTGCACTCACGAATGAGCGCGACCACCATTCGTGTATTCGTGCAAGTTTCGTGGATGGCGACCACGCCGCCCGGCCTCGTGATGTGAGGCCGGGCGGCGTGGTGTTTTCTAGGAAGCGCGGTTCCCTGTTAGCCGGTGCGCAGAACGATTGGCAGATAAACCCGGGTGTAAACGTCCAGCCAAACGGCGCCTTCGATCTGCCCTGCCGTGACGACGACTTGCGCGCGGCCCGGCGTGCGTCCGGAGGTGAAGGTGGCCGTGACCAGGCCGCCGGCAGTCGTGGCCGTGAGCGGCGTGACGGCGCCCAATGTCGCGGTGAACGTCACCGGCGTGCCGTCCGCGACGGCGTGGCCGATCTTGTTCGTGACCGTAGCGGTGATGGCGGCGGTGGCGCGCCCGGTGGGCAGGGTGGCGGGCTGCGCGACGACGCTCACGTCGTAGGGTGCGAGCGCCACAAACGCGACGTTCATTGTGCCGGTCACGTCGCCGGTGGTGGCGGCTACCGTGGCGACGCCGGCGTCTATGCTTGCGGTGAGCGTGGCGGTGGCGACGCCGCCGCTGGTGGCGCCGACCGTTGGCGCGATATCGCCCAGCGCGGTGGTGAACGTCACCGGCGTGGCGTCCGCGACCGGTTGACCGTCCCCGTCGGTGACGGTGGCAGTGATGACGGTCGCGGCGCTGCCATCGGCGGGCAGGGCGGCGTGCTGCGCCTGCACGGTGACGCTGTAGAGCGCGAGCGCGGTGAACGTCACGTCCACCGTCCCGGTCACGCCGCCGGCACTGGCGTTCACCGTGGCGACGCCGGGTTGCAGATCGGCGATGAGCGTGGCGGTGGCCACGCCATCCTGCGTCAGCTGCACGCGCGGCGGGAGCTGCGCGGTGCCGGGAGCGAACGCCAGCGCGCCCAACGAGGTGGTGAATGTCACCGGCGTGCCGTCGGCGACGGCGTGGCCGAATTCGTCGGCGACGGCGGCGGTGATGGCGGTGGTAGATTGCCCGTCGGCGGGCAGTGCGGCGTCCGCCGCCTGCACGGCTATACTGTGCGGCGCGAGCGGGACGAAGGCGACGGCGACTGCGCCGGTGATTCCCTCCACCGTCGCGGTCACGGTGGCGACGCCAGCGTCTATGCTTGCGGTGAGCGTGGCGGTGGCGATGCCGCCGCTGGTGGCGCCGACCGTTGGCGCGATGTCGCCCAACGAGGTGCTGAATGTCACCGGGGTGCCGTCTGCGACGCGGTGGCCGAATTCGTCGGTGACGGTGGCGGTGATGGCGGTGGTGGATTGTCCGTCGGCGGGCAGTTCGGCGTCTGCCGCCTGCACGGCCACGGTGTGCGGCGCGAGCGGGACGAAGGCGACGGCGACCGTGCCGGTGATCCCCTCCGCCGTCGCGGTCACCGTGGCGACGCCGATCTGCAGATCGGCGATGAGCGTGGTGGTGGCGATGCTGCCGGCAGTGGCGGCGCCGGACGGGGCGACGGTCCCCAGCGAGGTGGTGAACGTCACCGGCGTGCCGTCCGCGAGGGGCAGTCCGGCGCCGTTGCTGACCGTGGCAGTGATGGCCGCCATAGATTGCCCGTCGGCGGGTAGGGTTCCCGGCATGGCGACCAGCTCCAAATGTTGTGCGGGTGGCAGCAGGGGAACATGGATCATGCTCCAACGATCACTATCCCACCACCTCTCCGGATCAAGCAATACTGAAGCCGTCACAATGGCCGTTCCCGGTTCTGGTTCCGTCACCAGAGTCGCCGTCGCGATCCCATTTTGCGTGACGCCGGTGATGGGGTTCATAAAGCCTACCGAGGTCCCGAATTTGACCACCGTTCCGGTGACCGGCGTCCACAACTGGAGATGCAGCACGGTCGCAGTGACGGTGCGGCTCACCATACCACCGGCGAATATCGGGATGGAACCGGCCTCCAGGATTACCGGCAGGGTGTCCAGTTTCCATTGTTGATTGAGTTGAGTGATGTCTTTCCCGGTAACCGAGTGCGGGTTGGATTGCGTCAGCGCAGGAGGGTAAACCTGCCAAAAGGCATCCGGGCTCTCACGATGTAGGAGCGCCGCTCGCGATTTCAAATAGCGAAAATATTGAAGAAGCGCATCCATTGCCGCGTCCAGGTCGTCTGTCGAAGGCGCATGGAAGGAAGCACCCCCTGTGATGTCCGCGATAGTCTGCACCAGTTCCGTATCTGCGCCGGAGCCGAGCGTCAGTCCCAAGACGATGGCGCCCCGGTCCCGTGCCTTGTAGGCCATATACAGGGCGCAGTCGTATGTATCGGAGCCGGCGGGCCACAGATCGGATTGGTAACATAGCGCATTCTCCGGGTCCAGGGTGCCCTGCGGGTCAAATACTTCCCCTTCCCATCCGGGTTGATCGGGGGCGTTGGCCGTGATCAACAGAATCACGGGCATGGCCAAGCCCCGGCCATAATGTGGCGGTCTGATCGAAAGAATCTTCAGCGATTCCTCCAGCGCGTCGGCTACGTTGGCCGAGCCGTGAGCGTAGGTACGCTCGTGATATTGGAGGAAGCTGACGACTTCGTTTTCGATCACCCCGCGATGACACCCTGCCCCTTCAGATTTCACGCATCGCAATTCTTGCAAAACTTCAACTTCAGAAGCGTAGCCGGCTAATCCAATCTGATCCCAAGCATAATCCAGGCCGCGGATGAATTCTATCGCAATCTGGGTCATCGCTGCCAATGGCTGCTCATCATCGTACAAATCATCCAGGTAGCGGTAGCGCTGCGCTTCGGGCAGGGCGGGATCGTTGCAGTTGGGCGCACCGCTGCCGCCCGGACCGCCGGGGTAGCCGCCGAAGCGCACGTCGCAAGGGTTGCAGGCTTCGCCGGTGCGGTTGTCGTCGCGGGCGATACCGGACAACGCCGCGTCGCTGATGGTCCCGCTGTAGTTGGTGATGATGATCTGATCTGCAGTAAACCCCGCCGAGCCGGCCCAGAGGTGCAGCGTGTAGGTTTCTCCCGGAGTCAGGACGCTGTAGGCGGCGCCGTTGCCGTTTGCTCCATACTTCAAGCGCCGCCACGTCCAGTCGTCGGGATTGGCTCCGTTGTATTTGAAAGAGTCATCGCCGCTGGCATGGTTCTGCGCGCCGATGCCCATCAGCGTCGGGCCGGAACCCTGCGCATCCAATCCCCAGAACACAATCTGGCCATTACGATCCGAATCAAACTGCGGATCGCCGCCCTGGGCGCGAATCCAGATATACCAGGCATTGCCGCCGGTGGGCGTGAGCGGAACGGTGAATTGATAATCCACCCGGGGCGCAGGGAAAGGGCCGCCGCGCTCGGTGATCCAATCGCCGCGCCGGCACATGAAGCCGTCGCTGATGTCCTCCCAGGTGCAGGGGACGCCGCTTGCGCCCGGTTCACCCTCGAAGCCGTTGCGGTAGGGGAAGTGGCTGATGTACGCGCCCTGCACGTCGCGGCCCAGCGCCCCCGAATCTCCCAGGTAACCGGCATCCGTTTGGAGTATCTTTCCATTGCGTTGCATCACCCAATAGGTGTAGCCGGGCGGGACGACATCGCGGTGGTAGTCGTTGCTCGCGTAGCCGTATTCCTCGGCCTCGATCAGCGCGTAGGTGTAGCCGTTTCTGACCTGCGGCGCGCTGCTGGCGCAGTGTGCCGGCGGGCCATCTGCCGGCCCATCCCAACGCAGCGGCCAGCGGTTGCCGTCAGGGTACTCTTCCAAGCTTGATGGCGTCCAACAGCCATAACACAGAGTATCCCATTCTGTCGGGCCGGACATGTCCAAGGCCATCACAACATCAGTGCTCTGCCAAGCGGAAGGCCCACCTGAGAAGGTAGCCGTCACGGCGTAACTTTCCGCAGTGGTTGTCATTGACCACCGGCGATTCAAACCTAGGGAGGTGTTTTCATTAAATTCGCACGTCACGGTGACCGCGCCGGACGCGCCGGGGGCGAAGGCGAGGGTCACGTCGGTGGCGCCCATCGTCATCGGCGTGGTGGTGATGGTCGCGGATGCCGTCACGGGCGTGGCCTGCGCCGCCGGGCGCGCGAGCGCAAACGGCGCTGCCGGCCCCGCCGACAGGTAGACAATTCCCAGGGCCAAAGCCAGGGTCAACGGCAAGGTCCATACAAGACGCTGTAAAGATTTCACGGATCTCCTTTCCACTGTGTCAAAATTGAACTTGCCGTTCGCTCATTTTAAAACCGACTTTGGGAAATTGCCCGATTCCGAGCCAGAAACAATAGGCTGAAGAGGTTACACAGAGATACACTGAGAAGACACAGAGATACACTGAGAGAAGATTCTCTGTGTCCATCTTTCTTCACAGCTGCCTGTCTGTTGAATTTGGCTCTACTTGCGTCTGTAAGCGGGCAAAAATTCACCGAACCTGCTAAGAAAATCAGCGAACGATGAGATCGAAAATCAAAGAACGAACATCTACCACACACTTTAAGATACCCGCACTTTGCTCCTGAAAATCGTGGCGGCGGCGCCGAAAATCCGGAGGGAGTTGGGGGAGGGAGTGGCAAGTTTCAGGTTGGGGGAACCGTGGCGGGGTCGGGGTGGGATTTTTCACTGGTCGCGCGTTCTTGTCGTTGAAGATGCGACGCGCGCGACTTCGGCGGCGAGGTTGTTGAGGACATCGTGGCAAGCATCAGCAGAGGAGATGTTTTCGGCGAGGACTTGGAGGAAAAGGCTCAGGGCGCTTTCGCCGCTGGGGGTGTGTTGTTCGTGGAGAGCGTCAATGAGGGCGGCGGCGCGAGCGGCAACGGTAGGGACGATTGGAATATGGTTGCGCCACGGCCGAATGCGCGAATCGACAAAGAGGGCTTGCAGGGCCGCATCGCTGGAGAAGTGAGGAGAAGTCGTGAAGACGTCGCGCAGGCGGGCGAGCAGCGGAGCGGATAGGCCGCCGTCAAATTGCCCGCGCAGGTCTACGCCGGCCAGCAGTTCGCTGACGTTGATCGGATCGGTGAGGCCCGGCGGGTAAAATTCGGGGACGCCTTTGCGTTCCATCTCACGTAGCCATTTGTAGTCCACCGGCGGGATGTCGGGATGACCGGGCACAGGGACTTTTTCGGCAGGTTTCAGGCCGGCGAGGCTGGCGTGGATGGCTTCGAGGTTCTCGCGGACACGCGCCAGGAGTTCGCGGCGGCCAATGAGGGGGCCGCGCACGGCGATGGCGATGGTGTTGGCAGAGAGATCGGCTTTGACGAGGGCTTCGTTGCCTTCGCAGGCCAGGAGGACGCCGGTGCGCCAGACGGTGGTGATGAGACGGTGCATGCGCACGATGAGGCGGGTGAGGATGCTGCCGGGCAGGATGGGGTAGTGGATTTCGAAGCGCAAGGCGCCATCCCACACGCCGGTGTCCCGCTCTTCTTTGGGCAGCAGGTCGGGAATGAGGTAGGCTTGTGGGCGATCGCTCAGTTCGTAGCAGAGTTCGAATTTCTGCATCATATCTACAATGAACATGCGCTTTGCCTGGTAGGGTTCATCGCTGAAAATGCGGGCGAGCATTTTCCAGGTGAGGATGCCCGATTCCTCGAAAGGCAGGCGGGTGTTGAGGATGCGGTAGACGCCCTGCGTGACCCACTCCGGGTTGAGAATGTTGGTGGTTTCCAGCCGCGGGTCGGGGAAGTGGAGGACGACGCCGAGGTCGTGGAGAAAGCTCAGCAGGACGCGCTGGCTGTCGGGATGATCCACGCCTTCAGAACGACAAAGATTGACGTACTCGGTGTAAGGAATGTAATCGGCCTCCAGCGATTCCAATTGCGCTTTGATCTCAAACCAGGTGTAGGCCAAAGGATCGGCGACATGGGGCAATTGGGAAATCTGGCCGGCGATAGCAGCGCGCAGTTCGGAGATGCCGGCGCCGGTCGCGCAAGAGACATCGAGGATGGCCTGAATGGTGGGGTACTTTGCCAGCAGGCCACGCCGGTCGAGATCAAGCGGATGCTGGTCGGTTTTGTTGCCTACGATGAGGATGGGCGAGTCGCCGCCGAAACTGTGAATGAGCGTGAGCCAGTAATCCAGGCGGTTTTCGGCTTCGCTGAGGCGGCTGTCGAGCACCAGGACATAGAGTGTGCGCTGGGTGAGGAAGAATTGATGGGTAGCGTGCATGATCTCCTGGCCGCCGAAGTCCCAGACGTTGACACGAATTTGCCCCCCCCTTTTCTTCCCCCCCGGCGGGGGGGATTGAGGGGGGGAGCCAGCGGTGAATGGCAATCCCCTCGGTTTTCTCGGAATTTGGGTCGAAATCGTCGTGGAGCAGGCGACTGACGAGGGAGGTTTTGCCGACGCTGCCCTCGCCGACGAGGACGAGTTTGATTTCGTTGAGGGGACGAGATTGTCCGGTGAGATAGTCCGACCAGGCGCGGATGATGTTGATCGGCTCACTGGATTTTTCCAGGATTTCAAAAGGAAGGGGCAGGTTGGGGTTGTCGCGTAGGCCAAGATAGCACAAGTTGGTTAGCTGATCAATTTCCGGAGGCAGAGTGATCAGCCGGTTCCAGCTGAGGTCGAGGTGGATTAAGGTAGATAACAGGCAAACGCCTGCGGGTAGGGTCTTCAGCTGGTTCCAGCTGAGGTCGAGTTTCACCAGCGCCGATAAGTTGCCAACTTCTTGTGGGAGCGTTGTGAGCAAGTTGGTGCGCAGGTCAAGTTCCCGCAGCGCGGTTAATTTGCCGATTGTCGGAGGCAGGCTAGTGAGGCGATTTTCAAGGAGGTTGAAAGACTTCAAAGCCGCCAGATCGCCCACCGTTGCAGGGAGGGCGGTGAGTAAGTTTGATCCCAGGTCCAATTTCGTCAAACGGCTCAACCGGCCAATCGCCGGCGGGAGCGTGGTAAGACGGTTGCCGGTAAGATCGAGGAATTGCAATGCAGTCAGTTGTCCGATTTCGGGCGGGAGCGCGGTGAGCCGATTGCCGGTAAGGTCAAGGGATTGCAGTGCGGTCAATTGTCCCAGTTCTGGGGAAAGCGTGGTCAGCAGGTTGCCGCGGAGGGAAAACGTTTGCAAACTGGTCAATTGACCGATCTCTGGCGGGAGATGGGTCAATCCCTGGTTGCTGAGGTCAAGTTTCGTCCATTTCCCGCGAGCGGCATGGTCAATAATTTTGAGGAGAAGGTGGGGATTGGTGGGATTGCTGTATGGATTAGACACTGAACACCTTCATCACTTCATCCCCCAAGTGGAGGCTTTCCCAGGCTGCGGTGTCCATTTCGGCTTTGAGGGCCTGGCAGGGGTCGTTGGCGCTCTGGCGGTGATCGAGGAAGGTCTGGCCGCGCCACTGGTCCACCTGTTCCCGCCCCCCCCGGATGAATTCGGTGGGGTTGTAGGTCTGGATCTCGCCGGTATCGCTGGTGGTGGTGAAGCCCTCGCCGAAGGTGAAGCTGGCCTGCACGGCATCGGAGCAGCGGCGCTTCTTGGGCTTGGGGACGGGGGTGATGAAATCGGCGGGGCGGCGGAAGTCGAGGATGAGTTTTTCAAAGAATTGTTCGGTCATCGGTTGGGCCTTTTGGGTGAATGAAAAGACGCCGGGTTAAAACCCTGGCGCTAAACACACGAAGCTCTGCTGCCATCCACGAATACACGAATTGCGCACGCCGCCGGTTATTACCCCGGGCTGAACAGAGCTGCGAGGCAATTTGTTTTGTGTGATGGGACTATTATAAGTCAGTTTTTGACAAAGGGCAATTGAATTTGTTGGGGGGGGAGAAAGCCACAGAGGGCATAGTTGGAAGGTTGCCCCCCCTTAATCCCCCCAAGAGGGGGGGAAATACTGCACCGGACGGCTATCTTCCCCCCTCTGGGGGGAATTAAAGGGGGGCAGGCCGCCGCTGACCCGCTGATTCGCTATTCGTAATTCGTGGAGGTAACTATGATCAGGGTAAGTGAACCGTACATTGGGGGAAACGCGCTGCACTATGTGGCGCAGGTGTTGGAGCGGGGATGGTTGTCGCCCGGCGGGGTGTTCGCGGAGCGGTTCCGGGAGATGTTGGCGGAGCGTTTCCACGGGGCGCGCATCACGCTGGCAAACAGCGGGACTTCGGCCATCGAGACGGCGCTGCGGGCGGTGGCGCGGGTGACGGGGATTGTTGGCGGGGAGGTGGTGGTGCCGGTCTACACCTGCCCCGATACGGCGTTTGCAGTCACGCGCGCCGGGTTTACGCCGGTGTTCGCCGACATTGATCCGGTGCGGCTGTGTTTGACGGCCGAGACGCTGCGGGCGGCGCTCACGCGGGCGACGGTGGGCGTGGTCCCGGTCCACATCTACGGGATGGCGTGCGGCGTGGAGGTTTACGAGGCGGCGCGCGCGGCGCGGCTGTTTGTGGTGGACGACGCAGCGGAGGCGTTTGGCGCGACGGTGCAGGGCGTCCCGCTGGTGGATCTGGCGGATGCGGTATGCTACTCGCTGCGCGGCGAGAAGCTGCTGCCGATCGGGACCGGCGGGGTGATCGCGACGCGGCACGCGGGAATCCACGGCATGGCGACCAGTCTGATCGGGCTGAACAGTTGCGACGGGTGGCAGCGTTACCGGACGCTGGATGTGTGCCTTTCTTACGAGTATCCCGAAATCCTGGCGGCGCTGGGCTGCGCGCAGTTGGAGGCGTTCGAGGAGTCATTGGCGCGGCGTTGGCAGGTGGTGCAGTGGTACGCGGAGAGCGGTTGCACGCATCCCTTCCGGGAGGGGGACGCGCCGTGGAAGTTCCCGCTGCGCTGCGGGCAGGCGTGGACGGTCTTTTCCCGGCTGTTGGAGGCGGGCGTCGAAGCCTCGCCGCCGTTCACGCCGCTGTACCGGCTGCGCCCCTTCGCCCAGGCGGCCACACTGCCGGTCGCCGAGACGTTGAGCCGGGAGTTGTTGGCGCTGCCGCTGCACTCGCGCCTGGAGCGGGAGGACGTGGCGGAGATCGTGAAGAACGTTGGAACGTTGACACGTTGGAACGTTCGGCTCACGCGCGGGCGTGAACGCGCCGCGCTACGGAGTCACGCCCGCTTCAGCGGGCTTCCGGAAGCCCCGTTTACGGGGCGTGAGCCCTTAGGCCGGCGATTTATCGCCGGAGATCAAGGAGGAATCTACGTCTATGCCACAAAATGAAGCAACGATGGTGGAGATCGGGCGGCTGATGGAGCTGCCGGGCAATGTCAACGCGATGAGCGACGCCGAGTTCAACGAGCTGGTGGCCGGGATCGAGCAGAGCAAGCTGGTGCCGGCGCTGGTGGTCGCGCCGCGCGGGGAGAAGTTTGTGATCCTGGACGGCAATCACCGCTACCGGGCGGCGAAGCTGTTGGGATACGCACAGCTCGCGTGCCACATCCTGGACGACCTGACCAACGTGGAGTTGCAGGAGGTGCTGGCGGCGCGGATCGCGATTGTGCGCGGATCGCCGCAGCGGGAGAAGGTGACGCCGTTGTGGTTCCGGCTGTGCGAGCGGATGGATCAGACGGCGGCGATGCGCACGTTGGGGATCACCAGCGAGAAGCAGTTGCGCGGGCTGGTGACAGCGACGAAACGACGAATTGACGTCCCCAAGATGCAGCACGAGGCGGTAGAGGCGCTGATGGGACGCGCCAAGGCGGTGGAGGACCTGGCGACGATCGTGCGCGCGGCGATCGGAGACGGCGGCGTGGGCGAGTTCGAGTACCTGGTCTTCCAGGTGCGCGGCAGCAAGCTGCTGCTGGTGCGCCTGACGGCGGAGCAGTTTGCGGAGATCGAACGCGCAGCGCGAGCGATGGCCGAACGTCAGATCGCGCCGGCGGCGGGGATCGTGCAGGCGTTGGCGGCGTGGAGCGGGTGACGGGGAGTTTTTACCGCAAAGGCCGCAAAGGCCGCAAAGTTTCTATATTTTCTCTGCGTCCTTTGCGTTCTTTGCGGTGAAATTCCGAGTGTGGTGAGGACGAGATGACCGGCGGCGACGGTAGTTCAAAACAATTGTCCCTGGCCGAGCGGCGGAAGATGGCATTGGAGCTGCGGAAGGCGGGGCTTTCGTACCGGGATATTGCGGAGGCGATCGGGCGCGAATATCCCGATGCCCGCTACGGCAAGAGCAGCGCGCACCGGGACGTGCTGGCGATCCTGGGCGAGACGCGGGCGGAGGCGCGCGATCTGGCGCTGGAGGTGATCCTGCTGGACTCCGAGCGCCTGGACGATCTGACGCGGGTGCTGTGGGAGAAGGCGATGGGCGGCGATTTGCAGGTGATTGACCGCCTGCTGGCGATCATCCGGCAGCGGGTGGCGCTGTTCGGCGGGCCGGGCGAGTGGTTGCGGCTGCTCCTGGCCGGAGACGCCCAGGAGCAGCCGGGGCCGGAGGATTATGCGGCGATGAGCGATGAGGCGTTGCGACGGTTGTTGTTGGGGAGGTAGTGCCGCGTACTGACGTTCGCGGCAAGTGCTTATCCTTCCGATCTCATTTGCCCCTAAACTGTTTGTTCCATTTTCCTGTTTTCTACCTATAATGAATATATTGCATAGAGAAATCGCTCCGCGATGCCCACAACGCCACACAAAAATGGATATCTAGTGGCGACAGTCAACCCAATTACGTATTGGTCGTTCTCTCAATACACATTATTCTCTCCATAGTTTACTCGGAGGATTTTCGAATGACTGTTATTTCCACACTCAAACAAAATCAACAGGAAAAAGAAGCTGCTGAAGCAAGAGATTTGCTTCTGAAGTTAATTCAGCCCGATCAGTATGTGGGTGATGTTTATTCGATTGGGTATGAATTTGCAAATGTCCAGATACACGATTTTCACAAAAAACAGGTTGGAGGGATACCGAGCTTATGCTTTCTTGTAGCAACACGGGTCAAAACGGATTCAACTGTAATTGACTATGCGCGCGAAGATAGTTCAATCATTCTTCTCCGTGTAATGGATGCCACTCCTTTGCCAAGTCATGCTGAAGCAGAAAGAGTCCGTGTTGAAACTGCTCAAAAAGTTTCGGGCGAACCGAACCTTAATTGGGATGAAAGTGAGAGCATGGATGCTACAACAGCAAATTTATTATCATTCGCCGGTGTAAAGTGTCGTGTCATAGGGACATTTTACGTTGATAGATCCGAACACCTTGATAAGCTTGTACTAGACTTTGGAAGCGATCTCTCAAACTATTATCCTAATCAAGGTTTGAAAGTTTACAAACCCAATCAGGAAGCTTTAGCCGCTATTGTCAACTTCATTGACCCAGACCGTGTTGACGAAAGCCAATCACAAGCACGTGTCCGTATTGGTGAAGTTAGATATGCTTCAACAAATCGCTCGTTCCAAGGGGTATCAAATGTTGACGTTTTCATGTCGCCTGTTGACCTTTTGGGGCAGAAAACTGCATTGTTCGGAATGACTCGAACCGGCAAATCAAATACAACTAAGATCATCATTCAATCAGTCTTTGATTTACGTTTTGTAGAAGACAAACCCAGGCGCATAGGACAGATAGTATTTGACCCAAATGGTGAATATGCAAATGAGAATGAGCAAGATGCGAATAAACAAAACAATCCCTCGGCTATTAAAAACGTTTGGAGTCCAAAAGGCCAAAGAGAAGACGTCGTAACTTATGGTATATCAATCCATCCAAATGATCCTTCTCGCAAATTGATGCTTTTGAATTTTTTTGAAACCGACAGTCTCCAGGAGGGCAAACAAATAATAGATGCGGCATTAGCTGATTATGACGTAATATACATGCAAAACTTCAGGCAAGTTAATTTCTTTCCACCTGATCCCACAGATAAATCAGCAGTAACACGTTTCAAACGACGAGTGTTGGCGTATCGTGCGTTACTTGTAAAGGCTGGGCTTAAACCGCCCGCAAATCTTAAGCCTGACACAAGAAATCTTTTCAATAAGGAACTGCTTGACGCTTTAAGAAAAGCCGGTGAAGGCGATGAGAAAACTGAGGGACGACCTGAATTCAAATCGGCAGCTAAGATACTCGATACAGATTCTCCTACTTGGGATCAACTTGTAACTGCCTTGGAAGCTTTGCATGAATTCATGTCAACCACTGACTACAAAAGATTTGAGGACTGGTACATCAATAAACGTCCTAATGCATCGGGTAACAAATGGGCAGATCCATCTCTGGAAAGGCTGCTCAAAGTATTCGAATATCCTAATGGGCCTAGGCAAATCGGCAAAGTTCAAGGGCAACATTCCAATAGTGTTACGTCAGATTACGCCAGTGATATATACGAAGATTTAGCAAAGGGCCGATTTGTAATTATTGACCAATCAAGTGGCGACGAGACAATAAACCGCACTTCCGCAGAACGTATTCTTTGGAGAATTTTTCGTGAGAATCAAACAAAATTCCGAGAAGGAAAAATGGACATACCAGAAATTTTGGTTTATGTTGAAGAAGCTCATAATCTTCTACCAACAGGTTCGGAAAATGATTTGCAGAACGTCTGGGTAAGGACAGCAAAAGAAGGCGCGAAATATCATATTGGATTAGTTTATGCCACGCAAGAAGTCAGTAGTATTCAACGTAATATCTTGAAGAACACGGCCAATTGGTTTATTGGTCATCTGAATAATACGGATGAAACTAAAGAACTCTGCAAATATTACGATTTCGCAGATTTTGAGCCTTCAATTCGACGCGCCCAAGATCGCGGTTTCTTGAGGATGAAAACACTCAGCAATGTTTTCGTAGTTCCTATCCAAGTAAGACGGTTTGAGGTTTAGAATGCCCTACGAGAATGAATTTGCTCACTATAAACCGCTGCACAGAATGGCTGAGAGCATCGAAGTTCAAAACTTACTCAAGCGAATGCAGTTAAGCCCATCTTCACCAAACACATCTGTAACTTCTCCTTGCGTTGCTCTTTCCGATCTCAAACCGAGTGGCTGGGCACCAGATTTTGTGTTAGCGATAGACGGGAGTGAGGCCGAAGTTTCTGTAAAAAATGGGTATCCACTTGCCGCTGTTGGATATGTTACAATAGCATCCGTCTTACTTGATGTCGCCAAAATGGTAAAGTTGGACAGTCAACGCCCTGTTGACCCCAAAGAATTTAGAACTATTGAGAGCGCTGAATCAATTGACAGTGCCCTACCGACTGCAAATGTAGTCATTGACAATGAACCCGACACTTCTGCGTCCTTTCGCCGGGCATTCTTTGAATTACTGAGATCCAAACGGATGTCAGAACATGGGGAAAGTCTACTCGATACCTATGAAGCATTGCTAAAAGGCAAACCACTACCAGATGAACAAAAATGCCCATGTGAAGATTGCCTTCTACCCAAAAAGGACTATCAACGACAACAGGGTGAGTATAAATGTAGGTGCTTGAACAATAGAGCACTGTTTTCGACAGATGCTTTAAGAATTCATGAGTCAATAAGGCCTGATAGTTCAAATATCTCCGCGCTCACCCAAGCGATGAGCGTATTAGAAAGACTCTGGCTAATTCACTTCTTACGAACCCTTGAAGCGGAGAAGCTCTTGCCTGTGTTGCAACGTATGGCGATAGTAATTGACGGCCCATTAGCAGTTTTTGACGACCCTGCCTGGTTAAGCTCAGTGATACAAAAAGAACTTGAACGACTAAACAAAGAAGCACGAAAAGCAATTCATGACGAACATTTCGACATGTTAATTCTCGGAATAGAAAAGTCAGGGGCTTTTGTAGAGCATTTTTCTGAGTTAGATAAGGGGCCTAATGGAGAAATGGATTATCTGCCTCGACAGACAGCTATGTTACTAACCAATGAGTATATTAAGCAACGGATAGTTTTTTCTACCAGCGATAGAGATTATGGACGCAATACATACTTTGGACGCAAAGTTTTTTACAAGGCTAAGTCGGGGGCGTTAATAGTCGCAAACACCCCATTTCTCAGCAAAGATCATAGTAATATCAAATATGCACATGTTGATCAGTTCCCGCGTTTGGCCGATGCAATGAGCTTGCTAGATAAACTTGTTTCTGCACGCTATCGGAATTCACTTACACCCATCATCTCGGCTCATGCAGAAGCAGCAATACCATTGAACCTCGGAAAACGTGTTTTAGAGCAATTGGCGCGCCAGTTAATGCCGGCATCAGGGAATGGAAAACCGTGAATTATGAAACTGCCTATAGACGTTGGTCCGGTGTTGGGCCTTACTATGCTATGTTCCCTACTGGTTTTGTAGATGAGGTTATTGACACCTACACAAAACCTGGTGACTGGGTACTTGACCCCTTTGCAGGTCGTGCATCAAGTGTGTTTTCGGGAGCATCTCACGGCAGGTCGGCGATCGGGATTGAAATCAATCCAGTAGGGTGGCTATACGGCAAAACCAAAATCTCGGCTGCACAAGAAGAAAGTGTTAAATTACGATTGGCTGAAATATCACGGATCGCCGAGCGTTTGCCCTCTGAAGTGGGAGATGATTTACCCGAATTTTTCAGCTATTGCTTTTCGAAACCCGTTCTGCGTTTTTTGATCGCAGCAAGAAGCAATTTGAATTGGCGACAATCGCAAGTAGATAGGACCTTAATGGCACTTATCCTTGTGGATTTACACGGAGGTCGTGAAAGATCTCTCTCTAATCAAATGAGACAGAGTCGCGCAATGAGTCCCGACTACTCAATAAAATGGTGGAAGGAACATAATTCCACACCTCCTACAATCGATCCGCAAACATTTCTGGAGAAAAAGCTCAAATGGCGTTATGCAAAAGGGATACCTGAAACTGTTGAGAGTGATGTGTTGTTGGGTGATAGTAGCACTCTCATGACGACAATTAGAGATTACTCTACCGACCTCAGACAAAAGGGAATCAATCTACTGTTTACTTCCCCACCTTATATTGGCATAAGTGACTATCACCGCGACCAATGGCTACGTTTGTGGGTGTTAAATCATGAACCCACGGCAGCGAGAAGCCAGGAGAAATACCATGGCACATTTTCGTCGGCAAGCGAATATAAAGATTTACTCTTTAAGGTTTTCTCTCAAGCCTCAGAGTTGATGAATCAAAGTGGTTATATTTATGTGCGCACTGACGCCAGACCACTCACTCTTGGAATTACTCAAGATGTGTTACATTCCTGTTTCCCGAAATGGAAAGAAGTGATTGTTCAACAACCTTACAAGAAAGAAACCCAAACCGCTCTATATGGTGATAAGTCAGAGAAGCCTGGTGAGATAGACATAATTCTTTCAGGGCCAAGGACTGATTAGCCCGCCTAACACCATATCCACAGATTCGCCATCAGACATAGCAACCACGAAACCCCTTCCGCGTATTTTGTTTCGCGGCACAATCCCACCGCTCACCCTCTTGACAGTTGTGCTATAATAGAAGTCAGGTCCAGACAACCTACCGGGAAGCGCAAACGGTGCAGCGCGTTTTGTGTTTCCATAACTCAATATGCATAGTGTTGTGGGCAAACGTCCCCACTGTAGTCCGTTGCTTTCCCAAGGTTGTCTGGACCCCAGGAACGCGCTCTCTACAGTGGGGATTTTTGTTTGCTCGCGACAGAAAGGGGTCCAGACATGACCAAGCAAAGTGTGAAGAAGGCGACGGTGGAAGGTCCCGCGAGGACGACGGAAGAGGCAGGCAGGGCGAGCAGTGAAGACGTCGGCAGTAGTATGAGGGAGTCAGAGCTTAGAGCGATCCGCGTCAGGCGCGCGATTTGGGGGTGTGGGTTGTATCCGCTCCCGATCGAGAAGCGCAAGCGGAAACGAGCGCGGGAGGTTTTTCTGGAGGGGTTGGCGCGATGCGCGGAGGCGCTGACGGCGGAGGATTTGATGGCGTTGTACATGATCGCGAGTCTGTGGAAGTTCTTCCCGGCAACGTCGGCGGGGTGAGGTAGAGCTTTTTCTGGAAGCGCGCCGGTCACTGAGCCGGCGCGT
This sequence comes from Anaerolineae bacterium, assembly GCA_034429675.1. Lineage (GTDB taxonomy): Bacteria > Chloroflexota > Anaerolineae > B4-G1 > SLSP01 > JAKQHY01. Next base: position 17,618 of record DAOUFX010000279.1, read on the forward strand.
TTTTTTGCCACAGAGGGCACATAGGTTTTTTTGTTTCTTGTCTATCTTAAGTCGAGCGTATCTTGCTAGATAATCTATTTGGTTTATACTGCACAGTTGCAGTGACCTGTAAACGCCAAGAGGTGTTAGGAGCAGTAGCCTGATACGATAATCGAAAGATCATCGTGTGTATCGAATGCTCAACAGAGATACAAACGAGAACCTAATTTTCAGACTGCACTCTGCCAACAGGTCACTGCTCTTCGTTAGATGGACAAGCGACAGGAAACGAGGAAGATGGAAAAGATAATAGCGCAGTGCATTTCTGAAGAATGCAAAAAACATATTGACCGATACTACGAATATTTATATGAGCTTAATGAAAATATCAAGAGAAAAGAACGGCGTTTAGGGTTATCTGTGGTCAAAGAAATAAAAACTCCTTACTATTGGGGTGTTCATGATGGTTTTAACCCGTTCAAAGTCAATCGGTCAAAACAAACTAATATATACGCTTATAGCTTAAGTCGCAAATTAAAATCGCGCTCTTATGAGCCTCAGACCTCAATAATTTACTCAATCCCGAAATTATCAGGGGGAACGCGTGAATTAAATATCTTTCAAATACCTGATTCGGCTATCTCCAGATTCGTCTATAAATCCCTCTTGTTGAAAAATGTCAATTTGTTCAGTGCGTATAGCTATGCATATCGTGAGGATCGTAACGCACACGATGCCATATTAAAGATCGCGGCGGATTGGCAAAATCGGGATCGTATATATGTGGCAGAATTTGACTTCAGTAAGTTTTTTGATCAGATCACTCATTCATATTTGTGGGACATTCTGCGGAATCACGGCTTTTTGTATACAGATATGGAAGAACATATTCTGGATGCATTTCTAAAGTCACGACGAGCCGAGGCTAAATCTTATGATCCTCATTCAGGTACTGGAAGAGATCGAGGTATACCTCAAGGCACATCAGTTTCTTTGTTTTTGGCCAATGTAGTCTGTTGGGAACTAGATCAAGAACTGGAACATATTGGTGTGCAGTTTGCACGGTACGCGGATGACACTTTAATCTGGAGTAATAGTTATGAACAGGTGGTTCGTGCTTATGATGCCATTAACCACTTTAGCAAACTAATGGGAGTTCCAATAAATTTCGATAAATCTGAAGGGATTGCACTTATATCAGAAAGAACTCGCGAAGAGCTTAAGAGTAAACCAAGAGTGAAATTCCTTGGATACGACATTAGTCTGAAGCGGGTTTCAATAGGTGATAAAAGTGTTAAGCATATAAAAGAGCGAATCAGCCACATTATTTATGAAAACCTGATTCAGCCTTTAAATCGGGGGATATTCAACAATTCAAGACTGGGACTGCTTGATTGGGATTATGTAACCGCCTTATCTCAGGTACGACGGTATCTATACGGTGGACTTGACGATGCAAAGTTACGAAAGTTTAGGCTTGGAATAATAAATCAACTTCATTTCCGGGGTGCAATGAGCTATTATCCATTGGTCAACGATGAAGAACAATTGAAAAAACTTGATGGATGGCTTATTCATACCTTAACCCAGGCGCTAAGAAAGAGACAACAGATGTGGAATAGCAAGGGTGTTGTCTTACCAGGTCCAGGCAAGAACTGGATAGAGAATATAGTCTCTATCAAGGAATGGGTACACCCGTCAGGTGAAGTCTATGATTTACGTGTCCCTAGCTTCCTTCAAATAAACCGCACTATGAGGATCGGATTAAAACGTGGCGGTGTAAAAAGCGTTACTAACCCAAAATCTATCTATTATTCAGGACGTCCTATGCTTAAGCCAACACCGTGAATCAACTATTGACACCCCGCCACTCGACTGTATACTGAAATCACAGACCACCCGACTGAAAAAACGGGGGCGCAGCCAGCGCCCCCGTTTTTGCGTTTCAGAGGGGATTTGCCCGGAAGGGGAAACTCCGTTTTTTCCGGTTTTTTGGGGGGATGGCGATATGGGTAGAGGCGACGACGAGACGACGGCGTTCCCGCGTGAGGCGAACGTGCCGGGCCAGGCGGAGAGCCGCTCGGCCTACGCGGGCTTTGCGGCGCGACAGGAGGAGTGCCCGTGGTGGGAGGAGTATTTGCAGTTGCGCGCGGAGAAGTGGACGTGGCGGCAGGCGGCCTACATCGCGTGGGCCGCTTCGCCGGCGACGAACCGCTGGCCCGCGACGCAGGAGGCGCTGGCCCACACGGTGCTGGGGCTGCGCTCCGATCGCACGATCCGCACGTGGAAGAAGAAGCGCCCGGAGATCGAGCGGCGCATCGCGGAGTTGCAGGTGGCGCCGCTGCTGCGCCATCGCCGGGACGTGATCGAGGCGCTGGTGTCGGTGGCGACCACGCCCGATCCCAAGGCGCATCCCGACCGCAAGTTGTACCTGGAGATGACGGGCGACTACCATCCCCGCGCGCCGGCGCAGACGCCAACCGGCGACGGCAAGGATTCCGATTTGGCGCAGATGAGCGATGACGAATTACGCGCGATCCTTTCAGACTGACCCCCGCAAGCTACTGGCAGCCAGGGCGCTGGCGCGGCGGAATCTGCTGGACTTCACGACGTACACGTACCCGCTGTACCACCCAGAGGCGGCGCACGGGCTGATCGCCGCGACGCTGGAAAGGGTGCTGGATGGGGAGATCAAGAAGTTGATGATCTTCGCCCCGCCGCAACACGGCAAAACGGAGCTGGCCAGCGTGCGCTTTCCCGCGTTCTGGTGCGCCAAGCGTCCCGAAGACCCCATCATCCTCACCAGCTACGGCGCGGACCTGGCGGTGACCAAGAGCGGCGACGCGCGGGACGTAGTGCAGTCGCCGGAGTACCGCACGCTCTTCCAGGAGATTGCGCTGCGCCCGGACGTGCAGGCCAAGCGCGAGTGGGGCCTGGCCGGGCATCGCGGCGGGATGCGCGCCGCCGGCGTCGGGGGGCCGATCACCGGCCACGGCGCGGGGCTGGGGATCATTGACGACCCCTTCGAAGGCTGGATCCAGGCGCAATCGAGTACGGTGCGCAATCACGTCTGGGACTGGTGGCAGGGGACGTTCCGCACCCGGGTGTGGGAGCGCGGGGCGATCATTCTGATCATGACCCGCTGGCACGCCGACGATCTGGCCGGGCGGCTGCTGTTGGATCAGGGCGACCAGTGGACGGTGCTGCGGCTGCCGGCGCTGGCTGAGTCGCAGGAAGAGCGCGACGCCAACGACGCCTATCTGGGCCTGCCCACCGGCCAGCCCGATCCGCTGGGGCGCGCGGCGGGTGATCCGCTGTGCCCGGAGCGCTTCAGCCGCGAGGCGCTGGGAGCGATCAAACGCGACGTGGGCGAGATGAAGTTCGGGGCGGAGTACCAGGGCGTGCCGCGCCCGGCGGAGGGCAACCGCTTCAAGCGGGAGTGGTTCAGGATCGTGGAGGCCGCGCCGGCCGAGGCGCGCCGGGTGCGCTATTGGGACAACGCCGGCTCGGAGGGCGAGGGCGACTACACGGTGGGCGCGCTGATGGCGCTGGCTGGCGGCGTCTACTACGTCGAGGACGTGGTGCGCGGGCAGTGGGCGGCGACGCAGCGCGAGCGGGTCAAGCGGCAGACGGCGGAGCTGGACGGGATGAAGCACGAAAACCGCGTGACGATCTGGGTGGAGCAGGAGCCGGGATCGAGCGGGAAGGACTCGGCGGACGCGACCATTCGCAACCTGGCCGGGTTCCCGGTCTACGAGGAAGCGGTGAGCGGCGACAAGACGGTGCGCGCCGAACCGCTGATCGCGCAGGCCGGCGCGGGCAACCTGGCGCTGGTGCGCGGCGCGTGGAATCAAGCGTACATCGAAGAACTCTGCGCCTTCCCCGCCGGCGCCCACGACGACCAGGTGGACGCCTCGTCCGGCGCGTTCAACAAGCTATCGGCGGGCGGCGGGCAGAATTATTTGGAGTGGTTGAGACGGCGGGCGGAGGCAAGGAATCAAGAATCATGAATCAAGAGTCATGAATCGGTTCACGTCATGATTCATGATTCATGATTCTCACTCCGTCCGCACGGGTTGCGCTTTTCCAAACTGTGCTTTACAATGCGCGACATGGACATCACGGTTTGCGGGAAGACGTACCGGGTGACGGTGCGAGTGGGCAAGCTGATTTTGTGGCTGCTGGAGCACATGGTGGACGTGTCCGGGCCGGACAAGTGCCAGTTGGAGTTCAACCTGGCCGGCGAAGACCTGCGCACCAAGATGACCGTGTTTTATTGAGTTTTACCGCAGAGCACGCTGAGGCCGCCGAGTTTTTATAATCTCTCTCTGCACTCTCCGCGACCTCTGCGGTGAAAAAAGATCGAAGCGTTAGCATGACAAGCGCGCTGAATCGAAAGATTCGGCGCGCTTTTTTGTTGCCGCGTATAGGGATAAAGACGAACCGTGTTGACTGAAGTTCAGCCAACAAGAAAACAAAAACGCTCACAGATGGCTAATCTTGCAATCTGTGAGCGTTAGAGTCGGGGTGTAGGGAATTGAACCCTAGACCTCACGGACCCGAACCGTGCGCGCTACCAAGCTGCGCTACACCCCGAATGCTCCACATCATACCACAACCCACTGTTTTTCGCAAGCCCATGCGACCGAGTATCTGCCTCTTTGTAGAGACGCAAAATTTTGCGTCTCCTCCCACGTGAGGATAAAAGAGCAGTCCCCTACCGGGGTAGGGGACTGTGGAGATGACTTATGAAACTGGGCAGCGTTTCAGGCGATGAATCAGGGTGTGCACATCGTAATGCTTTGGCATGTTTGCCCTTCGCCGCATACATTGACTTCGGGAAGACCGAGGAGGCTGCGGAAAGTCTGGCAGCCTTGCGCGGGCATCGGGCGCGATACGCGAGCGTTGGCCGTTTGTTGGGCCATGCCGGCATAAGTCATTTCGAGGTAAGGCTCGTAATCGCTGCCGCTTTCGAAAGCGCCAAAGTCAAAGCTCACAAAATTGTCCCCGGTTGTTTCCGGCCCAACCAGAACCAGGCCGTAGTTGGGCAAAGACCCGTTGACCCATCCTTGCACCAGCGCCGTAATGTCAAACTGGTAATACTGCTGTCCTGTGACATCTATGGCGCCTCCCCCTTGGACTTCGAAGATGGCAGGTTGGGAATTCCAGGTTACGCTGGTTTCTGTCCAGGGGCTGCCCAGCCGATGAATGACGATGTTTCGAGGTTGTTCATGACCGCTGTAGACGCAATAGTTGCCTTTGTAAAGGTAGAGTTTGGCGGAAACGATGGCCGAGGAGGCCGGAACTGAGGAAAGATCGAACTGAATCAGCGAGCGCGCTATTCCTCCATTAATGGAGTTGCTGCATCCCGGGTTGTCATAGCCGATGCGGAGTATATTTGCCGTACCGTAATTACTGTCGCTGATGTTGGAGAAAACCGTGGCGTCGGCGATCGTCCAGACCTTGGGAGGGGGTACTACCAGGACGGATTGCGTGTTGCTCCAGGGGCCGCCGCCGTCGGAATTTTTGCCGCGAGCTCGATAGTAGTAGACGCCGGGAGCTTTGCCGCTGGCGTTCCACGATTGGGATGCGCCCTCGTAGACCTTTGTTGCGCTAGAGAAGGCGGCGTTGTTGGCCTCCCACAGCACGTAAGTGTCCGCCCGCTCGGCGCTGCCCCAGCTCACGGTGTACGAACCGTCGCCGTCGGCGTTCGAAATTGCATTCAGCGTCAACGATCCGGGCACCGGCGGATAGATGCGTCCGACGAAGGGGAGATAGACGGTTTTCATGGGAGATACTTTTACATTGAACGTGGCAGTGTCCGACAGGCTGCCGGGATCGGTCACGCTGACTTCCACCGTCGCTGTGCCTTCCCAATCCGTCGTCGGAGCGAGGTCGAGGTAATACCCGCTGCTAATCGTGGCGGTCAGGTCGGCGGCGGAGACGCTTTCAACGACGAACGTCAAATCCTCGTCGGCGTCGTTGAAGTCATCAACGTAGGGGCGCAAATCCACCGAGCGGTTTTCGTTGATGGACAGGGAGATGTTCGGGATGGTCAGCGTGGGCGCGAAGTTTTCGTCGGTGATATTGACCTGGAACGTGTCGCTGGCGGTGAGACCCTGCGGGTCTGCTACCTGCACTTCCACCGTCACGTCGTTGACGTAACCTATCGCCGGGGTGACGTCAATGTAGCGATTGGCGTCAATCGTGATGCCGGCGTCGGCGGGCGGGGTCGTGACAAACGAGAAGGTCAGGCTGGCGTCGGCAGTTTCGGCGTCCGCTGCATATTGCCACAGATCCACCAGATTGTTGCCGCTTCGGTTCACCGCCACCATCACGTCCGGGATGCCGGAGAGGGTGGGCGCGGTGTTGGCCGCCAACGTCCAGCCGACGTCTTGCATCACTCCCAGTGTTACCGGGCCGGGAGCGTGAACCGACTCACCGTCGGCAAAGGAATACGTCATCAGCGCGTCCTCTCCGCCGTTGCTGGTATTGAAACTTTCGGCCAGGTGAACGTAGCTGGATCCTTGCATCCACGTTGCTGGCGCAAACAGTTCGGGGTGCGCGCCGCCGTTAGCGGCAGTGGCATGCGTTCCATTAAAGTAAATATTGTTGCTGGTCAAGGCATTGGCCAGCGCTGCGCTGCCGTTCCCCAGGCTGAGCAGGGCCGTACCAGAGCCGGTTTCTGCCAGGCGGTCGTACATGGTCGGATAGGCGCTGGGATCACCCCATGTCCAGTAACCGAGGCCTTCGTCTATAATCATGGAGCCGGAAAAGCCCAACCCATGGCAGGCTTCGTGGAGGACAATGCTGACGAGGTCAATCTGGCTGGCGCCGGGATTGCCGTCGGTGCCAAAATACCAATCCCATTCGCTGGCGTAGGTCAGGTGCATGTCCACAGTGCTTCCGTCCATCCGGCTGCCCGCCAATGCGTTAGCCAGAGCTGTGGGGTAGATTGTGCCGGGTGTTCCCCCCGAGACGTTGATGTAGTGGTTGTCAGGCCCGCCCCGCCCCAAAACACCTGCGGGCAAGGCGTCCGACCAACAAGCGACGACCTCAATGGGTACGGTCGAGTTGATCGTCGTTTCCCAAATGTCCACGGCATACTCGAATGCAGCTTGCGACCCCGCAGGCCAGGCCAGACAAGGGGCGCCGGAACGATCTTTTTGCCCGGCGCCGAGGTAAGTGACGTGGATGGTGGCTGTCTGAACGCCGAGTCGCGACATGCGGTTAAAGCTTTCCGGCGCCGGAATGTGTCGGGTGGTGGGGTTGGGGTCGTGATAAACGGTGATGGGACGCCAGGTATTTAATGGCTGAGCCGGCGGTTCCCCCGGCGCGCCCAATGCGACTCCGGACGTGTTGAGCAAAAGCATCACGGTCAACAACAATCCAAACAATTTATGTAGTGATAAACGTTTCATTTTTTCTCCTTCTAAATTTAAACCTGTGAATTTGTGAATGCCAAAATGGGTTTACACAACGCGAGTCAGTATACCACGGAATTTCCCGGTATGGGTTGCCCGTATGAGAAAACGGCTTGACTGATGGATGACGCGCTCGAAGGCTCGTGAAACGTGAAGCGTGAAACCTGAGACTTGGAACTTGGAACTTGAAACTTGGAATTTGATAGGAAGTCCATGCTTTTTTTTCACACGCGGTTACAATCGGGGACATGACGACAGAATCGCAAATATCCATTCCGTTGGTGGCTATCGTGGGGCCGACTGCTGTGGGAAAGACGGCGTTGGCCGTGGCGCTCGCTGCGAGCGTGGAAACCGAGGTGGTTTCGGCGGATTCGCGGCAGTGTTATCGTTGGATGGACATCGGCACGGCCAAGCCGCTGGCAGAGCGGGAGCAGGTGCGGCACCATCTGATTGACATCGCCGATCCCGACGAGACGGTGGGACTGGCGCAGTTCTTGCAACGGGCGCATGCCGCGATTCAGGATATCGCTGCGCGCGGCAGGCTTCCGCTTCTGGTCGGGGGCACCGGGCAGTACGTGCGCGCGCTGTTGCAGGGCTGGCAGGTGCCCGAAGTTCCGCCCGATCCGGCGTTGCGCGCGGAGCTGGAACAGCAGACGGGCGCGGCGCTCTGGGCGAAGTTGCTGGCGTTGGACCCCGCCGTTGCCGATTTCATGGATCCGCGCAACCTGCGGCGCGTCGTCCGCGCTCTGGAGGTTATCCACGCCACCGGACGCCCGTTCTCGGAGCAGCGCCGCCACATTCCCCCGCCGTACCGCGTGTTGCAGATCGGGCTGACGCTGGAGCGGAGCGCGCTCTACGCCCGCGCCGACGCCCGCGTCGCGGCGATGATGGCCGCCGGATTGCTCGCCGAGGTCGAAGGGCTCCTGGCGCGCGGCTACGGGTGGGAGCTTCCGGCGATGTCGGGACTGGGGTACATTCAGTTTCGCCCCTTTTTCGAGGGGCAGGCCACGTTGGCGGACGTGGCCGAACGCATCCAGTTGGACACCCACGATTTCATCCGCCGCCAATACGCCTGGTTCCGCCCCGGCGCGCCGGATATCCACTGGCTTTCCGCCGACGCCGGTGTCCCTCAGACGGCGTTGCGCCTTGTTGACGATTTCCTCAAATAAAAGAGAAAAAAGTGGGGGGTTGAGG